>CAYGFZ010000005.1:32730-54066 GCA_964349355.1 uncultured Coriobacteriaceae bacterium
GGTAGCGTACCGGTGGTCGAGGCCGCCGAGACGATCGCGTCGCCGGAGGCGGCGGTCCTGCTCGCCGAGGCGCTCACAGAGCACTCCGTTGCAGTTCTGCGTACTCACGGCCCGTTCGCTCGCGGCGCCTCTCTCGAGGAGGCGTTCTACCACGTGAGCGCGCTCGAGGCCTCGGCGCACCTGCTCGACCTGCGTGACGCACGTCGCTAGAGGACCATGGGCGCACGTCACGGCGGGGGACGAACACAGGGTGTGCGCCGCCACCATCGAGACGCACGACGGACAGCCACCGGCCAGAGAGGGAGTGCTATGAGCGACGCGCGCATGCCGGGACGAGAGGAGTCCCAGCCGCTTGATCTGCACCTGAGCCGGGCCCTTGAGAAGCCGTCGTTGCTGGAACAGGTCCAGGGTGCGGAGTCGGAGTTCCTAAAAGGAAAGCGCAAGCCATCGGACAACGTCGAGAGCGCGGTCCGCTACTTCCTGGAGTTCCTCCGGGGCTTTGAGTTCCTCTCTATCGCCGAACCGACAGTCACCGTGTTCGGGTCGGCGCGCTTCAAGGAGGGGCATCCCTACTACGAGTTGGCCCGCGAGCTCGGCGCAGCACTCGCCAACGACGGCTTTGCGGTAATGACCGGCGCGGGCCCGGGCATCATGGAGGCGGCTAACCGAGGCGCAAAGGAGGCCGGCGGTCTGTCGATCGGCGCGAATATCCACCTGCCGCATGAGCAGGACGCGAACCCCTACGTCGATCGGCTCATCGAGTTCGAACACTTCTTCGTTCGCAAGGTCATGCTCGTGAAGTACTCGTGCGCGTTCGTGATCATGCCCGGAGGGTACGGCACCCTCGACGAGCTTTTCGAGACGCTGACTCTCATGCAGACGGGCAAGATCGACGACTTCCCCGTGGTCGCGTTCGGTTGTGACTTCTGGGAGCCGATGATCGACTTTTTCCAGAAGAAGATGATGGCCGAGGGAACGATAGACTCATCCGACATCGAGCGCATCTTCGTGACGGACTCGGTCGAGGACGCGGTTGCGTTCATCAGGGAACATCCGCGTAGCTGCAACCACCGGGGCGAATCACAGACCGCGGGGGAGGACGAGCTCCCTGCCCGTGAGCGCTGAGTAGAGCTGGTGCCCGGGGCGGGAATCGAACCCGCACGGCCTTTCGGCCACCGGTTTTTGAGACCGGCGCGTCTGCCTGTTCCGCCACCCGGGCCTTGAGGTTGGCTGCTCGCAGATTGTACCGGAGCGTGTCGCCGGTCGCTACACAGCACTCGGCGGGGGTACACCTTCCGGCGCACCCCCGCCTGTACTGAGCGTCGCGGGCGCCACCTGGGGAGGGAAGGACGCCTGCACGGTCACCTCTCGGGTCGAGAGGAAGGGACCCTATGTCAGTTGAGAGCGGGGCTCTCTCCGGCTACGCCCGCAAGGACGGCCGCGTCAACGTTCATGTCGGAGGGTGTCGGCGTGCGCCTGGCTGCCGAGTTTAGATGGAGCTCGCGTCGAACGATCTGCCTGACGTCCAGCGCTTCCTTCATCGAACCTCCCCCGGTCCTGGATACTTCTTCTATCATCGTTGCAACATGACGGACGGTTGAATATATCGGACGAACGGTATACGCGTCGCACCATACGCTGCTGACGAACGGTTCTTGAGACCTCAGAGGGGGACGCCATCGCGACGTCTGGGCGGTCATCCTCGCAGAGGAGGCGAACGAGCGCTAAACTAAATCGTTGGGCCGTAAACCGGCCGTTCCCGGGCGTGTGAGGGGGTGTGCGATGCAAGTCGAGGCGCCAACAGCCGAAGAGGTACGTGAGCAGATACACTCTCTGATGGGCAGCCACGACTGGCTCGCGGTGCGTCGGCTCCTCTCCGAGATGTCCGTTCCCGAGGTCGCCGACCTGCTCCTTGAGGTCGAGATGCCCGAGCGGCTGCTCGTATTCCGCCTTCTGCACCGCGACCTCTCCGACGACGTCTTCTCCTACCTCGACGGCCACGACCAGGATGTCATCCTCGGCGGTCTGACCGACCGCGAGACTCGGCGCCTGCTCGCCGCGATGGAGCCCGACGACCGCACAGAACTGTTCGAGGAACTCCCCGGCGAAATCACCCAGAAGCTCCTCAACCTGCTCGATGCCGAGGATCAGGCCGAGGTGCGCCAGCTGCTCGGCTATCCCGAGGAGAGCGTCGGGCGGCTCGCGAACACCGACTACGTCGCCATCCGCCCCGAATGGACGGTCGAGCACGCGATCCGGCACATCCGCGAACGTGGACGCGACTCCGAGACCATCGATATCCTCTACGTTACGGACCGTGGCTGGAACCTACAGGGCGTGTGCGAGCTGCGTCGGTTGATACTCTCTTCGCCGGAGCAGACAGTCGGCGAGATCATGGAGCCCGTGCATGCGAGTGTGACCGCCTTCGACGACCAGGAGGAAGCGGTCCGCGAGATGCAGCGCCACGACACGGTCGCGCTGCCGGTCGTCGACAGCGCCGGCGTGCTCATAGGCATCGTGACCGCAGACGACCTCTTCGACGTCCTGGAAGAAGAGGTCACGGAGGACATCCACCGCACGGCCTCGGTCGCACCGCTGCGGCAGAGCTACCGCAGGACGAGCATCCTCGAGCTGTACGGCAAGCGTATCGGCTGGCTGATGATCCTGCTCCTGGTCAACCTGGTCTCCTCGCAGGTCATCGCGGCTTACGAGGAGACACTCATGGCAGCCATCGCGCTCGCCTTCTTTATTCCGCTGCTCATTGACACCGGCGGTAACACCGGGTCGCAGTCAGCGATGATGATGGTTCGCGCGCTTGTCACCGACGATTTGGCGCCGGGCCAGTGGGCGGGCACGTTCGTCAAGGAGCTCGGCGTCGGCGCGATGCTCGGGGTCACACTGGCGGGCGGGAGCTTCTTCCTCGGCCTGTTTAGGGGTGACTGGCGGATCGGGCTGGTGGTGGGGCTCTCCATGGCGGCGATCGTGGTGGTTTCCAATCTGATCGGGATGTCGCTGCCGTTCCTCTTCACGAAGATCGGTCAGGACCCCACCGTGTCCTCGAGCCCTCTGATCACCTCGCTTGCTGACGTGATTGGGCTCCTCATCTACTTCAACATCGCGTCGGTCATCTTCCAATTGTGACGCTCGGCGGTAGGCTCCCTCGGCCCGTGAGGGTAGGAACTTCCTGATAGCGATCGGGACAGACGATGAGGGAAGGGGAGCGCGCGTGCACGTGACACCGAGCGTGCTGATCGATCCGGACCGAGTCGACGCTGTCATCTTCGACATGGACGGCGTCATCACCGATACAGCGAAGCTCCACGCCGAGGCGTGGAAGCAGCTCTTCGACGACTTCCTGCGTGAGCACGCCGCCGAGAGTGGCGAGCGGTTCGTGCCGTTCGACATCGAGCACGACTACCTGCCGTACGTCGACGGCAAGGCCCGCCACGACGGGGTGCGTTCGTTCCTGGAGTCGCGCGGGATCGTGCTCCCAGAGGGCGCCGGCGACGACCCGCCCGAGGCCGCCACGGTCCACGGACTCGGGACGCGCAAGAACGGCTATTTCATGGCCGCGATGGCAGCCGAAGGCGCCGATGCGTTCCCTTCGGCCGTCGCGCTTGTGCGTGAGCTGCGAGAGGCCGGGGTCGCGACCGCGATCATCTCGGCCTCGCGCAATGCGGCGGCGGTGCTGGCGGCGGCAGGCGCCGACACGCTGTTCGACACTCGCGTCGATGGCGACACCGCGGCCGGGCTAGGGCTCGTCGGCAAGCCGGCGCCCGACGTCTTCGTGGAGGCCGCGCGCCGACTGGGTGCCGAACCCGCGCGTGCAGTCGTCGTCGAGGACGCCGAGTCGGGTGTCGCCGCCGGTGAGGCAGGCGGGTTTGGACTGGTGATCGGCGTCGACCATGCGGGCCGGCCGGAGCGGTTGCTCGCCGAGGGAGCGGATGTCGTCGTGTCCGACCTCGCCCAGGTCGCAGTGCTCGATCGCTCACCGGTCGCGTCGCTGCCCGACGCGCTCGCCGTGTGGGACGACGAGATCGCACCCGCGCTCAGCGGACGGCGGCTCGCGGTCTTCCTCGACTACGACGGCACGCTCACTCCCATCGTCGAGCACCCGGAGGACGCCGTGCTCGACGAGGAGATGCGCTCGCGGGTGCGCGCGCTTGCCGGCTCGTGCCTGGTCGCGCTCGTGAGCGGACGCGATGTCGCGTTCGTCATCGAACAGGTGGCGGTCGACGCCGCGCTCTACCTCGGCAGTCACGGTTTCGACGTCGTCACTCCACCGGGTATGGAGCTCTCCCAGGAGCGCGCCGGCGAGTTCGAGCGCTATCTCGGGCCGCTTGCCGAGGCCGAGGAGGGCCTAATCGCAGCGGTCGCCCGGATCGACGGAGCGCGCATCGAGCGCAAGAAGTATGCGATCGCGGTGCACTACCGCCAGGTGGCAGAGGCGAGTGTGGGAGCTGTCGAGGAGGCGGTCGACGCCGAGCTCGGCCGTGAGCCGCTTCTGCGCAAGACCGGAGGCAAGAAGGTCTTCGAGCTGCGCCCCGATCTTGACTGGGACAAGGGCCGCGCGCTGGCGTGGGTTCTCGAGGCGCTCGGCATGGACGGTGACGACGTCGCGCCGGTCTACATCGGCGACGACCTGACCGATGAGGACGCCTTCGCGGTCGTGCGCTCGCGTGGACTGGCCGTCGTGGTCGGCGACGGCGAGCGTCCTACGCTCGCGCGCTTCCGCGTAGCGGACACGACCGCGGTAGGTGCGGTACTCGAACGGCTTGCGGGGATCGCAGGGGAAGGATCGCGGCGATGAGTATCTGGGCGCTCACCTACAACGAGTACGATCCCGCTGCCGAGCGACTCCGCGAGGCGCTCTGCACCGTGGGCAACGGCTACATGGCCACGCGCGGAGCGGCGCCGGAGTCGGTGGCGGGAGAGCACCACTACCCGGGCACCTACCTCGGCGGATACTTCAATCGGCTCGACACCCGTATCGGCGATCGCGACGTTGCCAACGAGTCGATGGTCAACATGCCCAACTGGCTGCCCTTCACGTTCCGGCCAGCCGGCGGTGCCTGGTTCGATCTGGACTCCGGAGACTATGAGATCCTCGAGTACATCCAGGAGCTCGACTTGAAGAAAGGCGTGCTCACGCGTCGTGTACGCGTCCGGGATCGCGACGGGCGCGCGACTACCGTCACCCAGCGGCGTTTCGCTCACATGGGGCACCGCCACATCGCCGGCCTGGAGACCACGGTACATGCCGAGGACTGGTCGGGCGCGATCGAGTTCCGCTCCGCGATCGACGGTACCGTGGCCAACACCGGTGTGGAGCGTTATCTCGAGCTGGACAGCGTACATCTCGAGCCGCGCGAGGAGGGCTTCGACGGCGAACTCTCGTGGCTTGCGATCGAGACCAACCAGTCGCATCTGCGGATCGGCGAGGCGGTACGGCTGCGGGTCTTCGGCGCGGAGGATGCGTGCCTCCAGCCCGAGCTCGCCTACACGACGTCGCCCGGTCACGTGTCGTGCGAGTTCACGGTCGAGGTCGCCGAGGGAGATGCGGTCACTGTCGAGAAGATCGCGGCGATCTTCGGCTCCCGGGACAAGGCTATCTCCGAGCCGCTCGCGGAGGCCCGGACGCACGCCGCGCGGGCACGCTCCTTCGACGACCTCTTGGTGTTCCAGGGGCTGACCTGGGGACACCTCTGGGGCCGCTTCGAGACCGCGGTCGATCCGGGAGACGGCGACCGGGTCGGCATGGTGCTCAACCTGCACATCTTCCACCTCTTGCAGACTATCTCGCCCAACTCCATCGACATGGACGTCGGCGTGCCAGCCCGCGGCCTTCACGGTGAGGCGTATCGCGGCCACATCTTCTGGGACGAGATATTCGTCTTCCCGCTCGTGAACTTCCGTCTGCCTGTGCTCACCCGCGCCCTGCTCACCTACCGCTACCGGCGCCTGAACGAGGCGCGCCGACTGGCGTGGGAGGAAGGGTACGCTGGCGCGCTCTATCCGTGGCAGAGCGGTTCGAACGGGGCCGAGGAGACCCAGACCTACCACCTCAACCCGATGTCGGGCGAGTGGAAGCCGGATAACTCGCACCTGCAGCGCCACGTCAACATCGCGATCGCGTACAACATCTGGTCCTACTACCAGGCGACCTTCGACGAGGAGTTCCTCGCCTACCAGGGTGCCGAGATGCTGGTCGAGATCGCTCGCTTCTGGGCGAGTCTTGCGACCTACAACAAGGTCACCGATCGCTACGAGATCCTCGGCGTTATGGGGCCGGACGAGTATCACGACGGCTACCCCGATGCCGATGAGCCGGGGCTGAACAACAACGCCTACACCAACGTGATGGCGTCATGGACGCTTTGTCGCGCGCGCGACGCGCTCGATGCGCTTCGCCCGTATCGCTTCGAGGAGCTGTGGGAGCGTTTGTCGCTGGGCCGCGAGGAGCTCGAACTGTGGGACGAGGTCTCGCGCAAGCTGACGGTGGCATTTCACGTCGACGGCGTGATCAGCCAGTTCGAGGGCTACGAGGACCTGGACGAGTTCGACTGGGACGGCTACCGGGCCAAGTACGGCGACATCCAGCGGCTCGATCGGATATTGCACGCCGAGGGCGACACCCCCAACCGCTACAAGGTCTCCAAGCAGGCCGACGTGCTGATGCTGTTCTACCTGCTCTCCGACGAGCGCATCACCGAACTGTTCGAGCGGATGGGCTACGAATGCACCTCGGCGACGATACATTCGACGATCGACTACTACCTCGCCCGTACCTCACATGGATCGACCTTGAGCGGACTGGTGCACTCGTGGGTGATTGCACGGCGCGACCGGGGACGTTCGTGGGAGCTGTTCGTCGAGGCACTGGAGAGCGACATCTCCGACATCCAGGGTGGGACGACATCCGAGGGAATCCACCTTGGAGCGATGGCGGGAACTGTCGACCTGTTGCAGCGGGCGTACACAGGTTTGAACCCGCGGGAGGGCGTGCTGTGGTTCGACCCCGCACTTCCCGATGCAGTGAAGGAGCTCCAGATGACGATCCGCTACCACGGTATGTGGCTCGGCGTGAAGATCACCCGGTCGCGCTTGGTGGTCACCTCGGACGCAGCGGACACAGGCGTGTGCAAGATCGGGGTGCGTGAGACGCTTCACGGCTATGAGCCAGGCATGACGCTCGAGGTCGATCTGGAGTGATCGGCGACTACTCGGGCCGTGGGCGTCCGAGGTGTTCTACGATCCTGACATCGTCGTTGAGTATGTGCTGTTGCAGCCACGATGCTACGAACGGCGCGATACGCGCTGCGGCGATCGTCTGCCCGTTGAAGTAGTCGGCCGCGAGTCGCAAAGCCTCACCGCTCAGTCGCGTGTGTTGCATCTTGTGGCCTCTCAGTTCCGGGAACCCGCTTCCGGCCATCAGTTCTTCCTCGTCGGCGAAGTGCTGTACGACGTAGTCGGTGAGAGACCAGATAGCGCTCGCGATGACATCCTCGTCGGTTCCGCCGCTCTCGAGGACGTCGTCGAGTTCGTTGGCCAGTCTGAACAGTTCCCGGTGCTGCCCGTCGATCAGCTGTTCTCCGGTATCAAGGTCTGAAGTCCACATAAAGCGGGTCATGATGCCTCCAGGCGCGGATGGTCGTTTCGTGCTCCCTATGCCAGGTTATCGGCCATCCCGTGCGTCACGGTTAGCGGTTCGTGCGGCGTGCGAACCGCTGCACGGTGCGGGAGTCGTTGGTGCCGAGGGCTACGGTCGCGACCTCGATCTCCTTGGCGAGGATAGTGATGATGTTGTAGGAAGGTGGCGTCTCCCCGCGGGTGCGCCAGGTGCAGGCGGTACCGCTCGTGACGATGAGCGTGCCGTTGACCTGCCATGCATATGGAACGTGCCGGTGACCTGCGAGTACGAGGTCGACTCCGTGGCGATCGAGGATCTCGAGCACATCACCGGCGTCGAGCACGATGTTGCGTTCCCGTCCGGTGCCGGGGATGCCCACGAGGTGGTGGTGGATGACGACGACGCTCAGTCCCGGCGAATCCTGGAGCTGGTCGGCGAGCCACTCGTATCGGTGCCTGCCTATCTCGCCATCGTTGAGGTCAGGCTTGGTCGAGTCGACGGAGACCACGCGCACGTTCTCACACCCGATGTCGGGGTCGTGTGAGTCGAAGGCGAGGTCGCGACAGGTCCACCTGTGGCCGAATAGGCGTGTGAAGTGCAGGTAGCCCACGTTGCGACTGTCGTGGTTGCCGGGGATCACGACGATCTGCGGGCATTCGAGCCTGTCGATCTGGACCTTCGCTATCTTGTACTCGTCACGGTAGCCGTTGACGGTGAGGTCGCCAGGGATCGCGACGAGGTCTGGAGCGAGGTCGTTGATCTCGTCGATGACGGTGTCGAGGAGACGCTCGTCGAAGCGGGGGTCTCCGCAGTGGAGGTCGGAGAACTGGGCGATGACGAATTGGTCTCGTGTCGTGGCCGTGCCTGGCTCTGGAGACATGGCAGACTCCCTCCCGGGTCGCGCGGTGGGCTGCTCTGAAGATACCCAGGTAGCGTGTGAAGCGGTCTGGTTGCGACAAACGGTGTTTGTGCGGCGTGAGCGGTCGTGTGGGGGAGGAAGGGGGTGCAGAAAGAGCTTGCTGGTGACCTCGCGGGCGACCTCAGCGGTGAGGTCGCCGATGACTCTCATGACGTCACCCGTGACCTCACGTGACCTCACCGGTGATGCCACGAGGATCACCCGCGATGTCACCCGCGATGTCGCCCGCGAGGTCATCTGGAGGGAGAGTGTCGACCCCCGCCGGGGGTCCGCTTGCCCGCCCTTGGGGTGCTCCTGGACCACCAAAGTCCCGGTTTGCCTCTGTACCAATTGTGGAACACCGCATGTATGAGCGAGCCTGGCGACCAAGAAACCCATCCTGTCAGCCGTGTTCTATGCCACTGCAACGTGTAACGAACCGGTCCGGGCGTGGCTTCTCGAACTGGCGAAGGATGACCGGGCTAGCGCGGTCGGCTTCGAAATCAAGACCGCGCAGTACGGCTGGCCTCTCGGCATGCCGCTCATCCGCAAGCTCGAGCCGGGCTCGCGGGAGGTGCGCTCGCACATCGCCACCGGCATCGCGCGGGTACTCTTCACGGTGGACGGCGACACGCTGGTGCTTCTGCACGGGTTCGTGAAGAAGTCCCAGAAGACGCCCGGCGCGGACCTGAAGACGGCCAAGCAGCGCATTGCGGACCTGCAGAAAGGGTGAGTACCGTGGCCAACAAGCATATCGGCGGCGACTTCGACGACTTCCTTTGCGACGAGTGCGTCCTCGGCGACGCTGAGGCCGTGGCCGCGAAACGCGTCATCGCCTACCAGATCGAGGACAGCAAGCAAGCCCTCTATGCCGCATGATTCCCGGGCCTACCTCAAGGACATCATCGATTGCTGTTTCGCGATTACGGAGATGCTTCAGAGCTTCGATCTCGAGGGTTACCGGCAGAGTCGCATCATCCGGCGTGCGGTCGAACGGGAGTTCACGATCATCGGAGAGGCCGTTCTCGCGCTTTCCCACAGGGATCCCGAAGTCTTCGATTCGATTACGCATGCTTGGCGAATCGTGCTGACAAGCGCAACCTGTCACGCGGGAGTCATCGGGTATCCTGAAAGCGCACGGCGCGCAGCTCATGCGCTACATCGTTCGACGCGACCATAGGGGGATGCGATGTCGGGTCAAACTGATCTGGGTCCCCAGGGGACGATTCACAGGATTGATGGACACCTGCATCGACGGATTCCGATCCTAGACTCTTCCGGCAAAGTCGTCGAGCACATCCTTCGGCCACTCATGGTGGAGATCCACGCTCGAGACGTCGCCCAGATATTCGTGGGTTCAGCGATCCTGGCCATCCCGGTGGGCTTCACTGAAGAGACCTGGAACCTGGGCAGAACCCTGCCTTCCGCAAACGTTGCAGCGCTGGCATTGATCTCCCTGGTGTTCATCGCGCTGTTCGTGCACCTTCACTTCTACAGGGGTTTCCTCGGTTCGTATGTCTTTGAATACGTGAAGCGCATCATCGCCATCTATGCCATCTCGCTGGTGGTCGTCGGAGTGCTCTTGACCATCATCCAGCAGTGCCCATGGGCAACGGATTGGCTGCTCGCTGTGAAACGAATCGTCATAGTGGCATTCCCCGCATCGATGAGTGCCACTGTTGCTGATGCTCTCAAATAGGGTGCGTCCAACAAGTGCATCGTTAGTGTCACTCTGCCCTCGTGGGATTCCTGACATCCCATGGAGGCCCTCGGGTATTCGGAGGCGGCGATACCGCTCAAGCCGTGCGGCGGTGGAAGCCTACACGGCCTCCCGCTACCAGCGAGGTGGTTCCGCGTGAGCGACCGCGGCCTGCGCTTGGGCTTGGGCTGCTACCGTTTCAGGTTTTGCACGACTCACATCCCATTGGATATACTTCGGCTATCCATTGGAGGTGACCCGCGATAATCACGAAAGTCCAGAAGTGGGGCAACAGCCAGGGCCTCCGGCTCAGCAAGGACCTGCTCGCCGATGCCGACATCGAGGTCGGGGACCCCGTGGACGTGTCCGTGCATGACGGCACTCTCGTTGTGACGCCGCTTCGTCGTGTCAGGGGCCGACTCGATCTCGAAGAGCTTGTCAGGGAGATTCCCACCGACTACGAGCCCGGTGAGCTCGATTGGGGTCCTCCGGTCGGCCGCGAGGTCTGGTAGATGGCGGCCTACACTCCTCGGAAGGGGGACTTCGTCGCCTTCACGTTCGATCCTCAGTCCGGACATGAGCAGCGTGGTCGGCACCCTGCCCTTGTGGTCAGCAACGACCTGTTCAACAAGCACACCGGACTGTGCATTGCATGCCCGATCACTAGCGCTCGGGGCGACTATCCCTTCCATGTCGCGATTCCCGAAGGCCAGAAAGTCACCGGCGTCGTGATGGTTGAGCAGGTGAAATCCATCGACTTACGCTCTCGGGACGTGAAGCACATCGCAGGTGCCCCCGACGCCCTCGTAGAGGAGGTACTGTCGATACTCGACGCATGCATCTACTGAGCTGAGCGATGAGGCAGCGGATCCGACCGAGGAAGGGGCAACGCCAGTGGCCACCCTGCAGCATGGAACGAGAGTCACGCTCGCCGAGAAAACAGCCCGCGCGCTGCGCTTTCCACCTCCGGCCGACTCCTACCTCACGGTCGTGGCGCACCCGGCGTCGCTGAGCGCCCCGCACGACCCCCACACGCAGGTCGCCGCCATCGTGCACGACGAGCTCATCTGGCTCGGTGCGCTGGGCGAGGACCTTCTCGAACGGGTCGACGCTCCGCGTGACTCGGGTGCCCGGGCGGTGTGCGCGGACCGCTTTCTGGTAGGCGGCCGCCTGTGGGAGATCGTGCGGCCGGGGCTGTTGCTTGCAGACGGGGTTCCTCGGCCACTCTCGACTGTCTACGACGGCAGCGAACTGCGCCCGTGGGTGATCGTCGGCGAGACGATCCTCGACGAGTCCATCGCGGTCCCGCTGGGCGACGAGCGCAACCCGAAGTGGTGGACGCCCGTGATCGCCCAGGCGCACCTGCACTTCCCCGGCAACATCAAGGATGGGCAGCTCGAACTCGCGCACGCTTGGACGATACCGGCCGATGTCGCGACGGAAGGCAGCGTCCTTCGCTCCGCTCGCGGTGCGGCCGAGAGGGCCATCGAGGGGTATTTCGGTGCTGGTGGCCGAGCGTGAAGTACTAGGTCGAGAGCCGGTCTTTCATCTGCTTGTAGATGAAGCCTGCCGAGCGTTCGGGGATGAACCGGGACAGCCGGTCCAGCAGTCGAGCGTCTTTCCCGACCATGACTCGGTATGCGTCGCGCTCCATCGCATCGATAATGATGCGCGCGGCATCCTGCGGTGACGTCATCTTCATCTTCGATGATTTCTTGTTTGGAGTGTCAGACGCGGCGGGGGAGTCGAGGCCGGAGTGCTTGGAGATGTCGGTCTCGGTCGCGCCCGGGAACACTGCAGTGACCGACACGTTGGTTTCGGTCAGCTCCGAGTGGAGCCCTTCAGTCAGCAGTTTGACTGCTGCCTTCGAGGCTCCGTAGATGGTCTGGCCGGGGAAGGGCATGAAGCCGCCCATGCTCGAGATGTTGACGATGTGGGCAGTGGGGCGCTTCAGAAGGTGGGGCAGGAACGTCTTGGTCATGTAGACGACGCCCCAGAAATTGACGTTCATCACGCGCTCGATGACATCGTAGTCGAGGTCGTTCACCTTCACGAAGGGCTGAATGATGCCGGCGCAGTTGATCACGCCATCGATTTGGCCGTGTTTCTCGACGATTGCTGCAGGAAGCGCCTCGACCACATCGCGGTCGGTGACGTTCGCCACGTGTGTCGAGAGGCGGTCCGCCTTGTCGCCGGCGAGTCTCATGGTCTCCTGGAGTCCAGATTCGCTCATGTCGAGCGCCGCCACCCGTGATCCGCGAGCCAGCAGGCCCAGGACCAGCTCCCGCCCGATCCCGTTGCCTCCACCTGTCACAACGATGGTCTTGCCTGAAGCGTGCATACTGCTCCTCCCTGGCTGGATTCCCGGATGGCCTGCGGTTCCGAACGGGTGGAACCCAACGCCATACGGTCGGGGCAGAACGGCCCACGAGCACAGTGTAGCGCTAGGCCGAGGAGTGTGAAATTAGTGTCACAAGGGGTAGGAACAGCGGCGGGTATCCCGCTGAACTCCATCGGCCCGGGCATCGTCAGGACCCCGATGCTCGCCGAGATGATCGCGTACTGAGTCTACGAGTCGTCACGTCATCAGGCTGACGAGGCCCGGGCCGACAAGAGAGGCTCAGACCGTCCGTCTTCGGCTGACTTGGGACGCGCGATCTCACCCGCGAACGGCCTTCTCAACTCCTTACAGAGCCGCTGGATCGAGTCCTTGCCGGTGATGACCGCGATCGGCAGGCCGCCGGGTGGCTGGAGCCACTGTCCGGAGAGCACGAAGTTGTCCAGGCCCTTGATGCGCCCGGTGTGTGCCATCATCTTGCTCCCGATCGTCAGGAAGAACGCCATGAACGCGCCGCGGTGGGCGTTGCAGTAGCGGTCGTAGGTCGCCGGCGTGGCGACGTCGAGCACCGCGAGCTTGGCGGCGAAGTGCGGGAAGTGGACTTCGATCGCTGCGCACACCGCTTCGCCCACGCGTTCCTTCTCGCGCCGGTACGCCTCGCGGTCCCCGCGAAGCGCGAGCCAGTGGTCGATCCCCTTGCCGAAGTGGTTGAGGGCGACCGTCATCGCGGTGCACCCTTCCGGCGCGAAGCCGGGCTCGTATGCGTAGTGGTTGAGCGTGATCTGCGTGATCTCCTCACCGCCCAGCTCGACGGGCTCGCAGTCGAACCGCACCGTCCTTGGCATATCGCCGACCTCGGCCGCGAGTCCCAGGCCGATGTAGGTGTTCGATGCGAGCGGGTAGGTGTTCGGGTCATCGAAGCGCTTGGCGAACGCGCGGTCGGTGTAGCGCCCGCCGAGGAGCCGCTCGAGCACCACGGTGGCATCGCACGCCGCGACGAAGTGATCGGCCGTGAAGGAGCACCCGTCCGCGGCGGTGACGTGCGTGACGCGCTTCCCGTCGATGGCGACGTCGACGACCTCGCAGCCGCACACGACCTTCCCGCCGAGGGCGAGGTACCGCTCCGCCATACGGTCGGCGACGCCCTTCGAGCCTCCCATTGGAATCGAGGATTGCCCCTCGGCGAAGGTCGCCAGGCCGAAGAAGAGGAACGCGGTCGCATAGTCCTCTGGCGCGAAGGTCGCGAACATCGAGCGGATCGCCGGGTGGGAGAACCGCTCGGCGTACTCGGCGAGTCCGACCTTGCCGTAGCGCTTCAGTACCGCGCCGGCCTCCTTCATCGAGGCCATGTAGCGCACCTTCTCGACGATCGACATCATGTCCATCGGCTTGGCGGCCTCCATCTCGAAGGCGCCCATCTGCCGGATGGTCGCGACGAACTCATCGATCGCGTCCGTATCGGCGGGGGAGAGCTCGACCCACGCCTCGCGTAGCCGGTCCAGGTCGCGGTAGATGGGCACCGTGCCGGCCTCGTGCTCGTAGGTCAGGAACGTGTCGGGGTGGTAGATCTCCACGCCGTCGAGTGCGCCGACGCTCTTCCACAGGTCGTTCATCGGCGTCCCCTCTTTGGTGCCGACGAGCCAGTGGATGCATCCGTCGATGTGGTAACCGGCACGGTCCCAGCCGGTACACTCACCGCCGAGGATAGTGTGCTTTTCGACGATCGTCGTGTCGAACCCGTTCGCCTGGCCGAAGATACCCGCGGCTAGTCCCGCTACCCCGCCTCCGATGATGACGATGGTGGGTGCGGTATCGTGCGGTGCGGTGCCCGTTCTGGTCGTCGTGCGCGCTGCCTTACTCACTACTGCTCATCCTTTCCCATGTGTGCCATCCCGGCCGCGATCTCCTCGCCCGTTTCGAGCAAGAGCTCCTCGGCCGCTTTCTCGTCCATCCACGACGGCAGGTGGCCGTTGGCCACCATCGCCGAGAGTCCCAGTTGAAAGACGCGCATCTTGAGGAAGAGGCGACGGCGATCGTCATCGGTCCAGTCGGCGAGCTCGGGGTCGGCTGCCATCACGCCGGCCATCGCGTCTTCGATCTGCTCGTGAGGTGCCACGTAGGGGGTGGGTTCGAGCGCCATCTCGCGGAAGAGCGCGGGGTAGTCGTGCGCGAACGCTAGCGACGCCTTGCCCATGTTCTCGAAGGGGTTGGGGCCGGTCTGTGCCGCAAGAAGCTCACCGGACATGGCCGAGACCCGCTCGACCACGGCCGCGATCAGCTCGTCGACCGTCTCGAAGTTCTGGTAGATGGGTGCGACCGAGCAGCCGAGGCGTTTGGCGACAGCTCGTGTCGAGATAGCGGCGAACCCGCCCTCTTTCGCGATTGCGAAGGCAGCGTCGACGATTGCGTCGCGGTCGTACTTGATGGTCGGTGGCATCTGCGGTCCTCCTCGGCCCGTGAAGCGCGTGGATAACGTACGATAGATAACGTGTGTTAGGTATCGTACCGAGGAGGGTGGTACGTGTCAAGTGCTGACCCGCAGCAGAACGGCTCGAGAGCCGCTCTTGCCGCAGTGTTACTCCCAGACTCCCACTGACAGGCCGTAGCACACGCCCGTCACGTGCGAGTCCTCAGCGAGTTTCAGCATCGCGGCCGGGGGGCCGGTCAGGACCACACCGTAGTAGCGCACACCGTCGCGTTCGATCACCTCGGCGGCGTCGAGCGCACGGCTGGCGACCGAGAGCTTCGAGAGTGTCGCGATGTTGCGCAGGGTCTTGGGCAGTTGCTCCTCGGCCCCCTCGGGAGTCTTATGTCCGACCGAGCCGAAGGTGATGTCCGGCGCCGCGAAGGGTACACCGACCATGCTGCCCGCGTTGATGAGTGGGAGCGGCGGCATGTCGGTCGGCTCCCACACACTCACCGCGCCCCACGCGAGCGTGGTCTCGGGCCCGGCGAAGGATAGGAGCTCTTCGAGTGTCAGCAGACGGTCGAACGAGAACGCCACCTCGGCGGTGTAGGAGGGCGGCGTTGACGCGAGCCTCGCCAGCGACTCATCGGTGATCCGGTCGAACTCGCCGATGATGTCCCGGGCCCGTAGTCCCGACTCATCGAGGTACGTGTCATCCCTCGCTCCGGGGTGCACGATACGCAGCTCGGGGATGAGCTCATTGCCGCTGAAGATGCGATCGCCCGAGCCGGTGAGACGCTCATCGTAGCCGCGTGGGTACTCCACCGACCAGGCACCGAAGTCGACGCTCCTGACTCCTGCGGGCACGGGACGGCCTCCGATGAGGCGGAACGACGCGTAGTCATTGCTCGCGCCTGGGAAGTGGAGTCGCGTCACACTGTCGCCGAGGATCCAGGTGTTGGGGTTGGTAACCGCGACGAAGTCTGCGTAGTAGCGGTCGATGCGAACCGCCTCACGCATCGTGACAGCGCTCCACCGGTCCATGCCGAGGAAGGCCGTCGCCCACGAGAGCGCGACGAGGATCCCGGCGATGAGTAAGACGCGTGACGCACTCTTCAGACGGACAGCGCGGAGAAAGCGCCGCTCGTCAAAGCCGAGGGGGGGCTCAAGGGTGTCCTGAGCTTCGGGGATATCGTGGGTGTCACTCATCTTCGTCTCCTCTGTTCTGGATGATCTCGCGAAGTCGGCGGCGCGCCCGTAGGAGAGCCACCTTTGTTGCGCCGACGGTCATGCCCTCGAAATGGGCGGTCTCCTCGACCGAGCGCTCCTCGAGGTAGCGCAGGGTGACGAGCCGACGGTCGCGTTCGGGAAGGTGGTCGATCGTGGCGAGTAGCTCCTGTCGCTCCGACTCCCGGATCGCCACATCTTCAGGTCCGGGATCGCTGTCGGTGCACTCCGGGGGCTCGGACACGCACGACTCGGGCCGTGCACGTCGTGCGCGGTCGGCCATCTTGTTGCGAGCCACGGCACGTACCCAGGCGTGCAGCCGACCCGGCTGCACCGCATCGAGATGGATGCATGCTGCAGCGAGCACCTCCTGAGCGAGGTCTTCCGCGTCGGCGTGTGGCAGGCCCGCATGGCGCAGATAGCGATAGACGTAGCCAAAGAGCTCATGCCACACGTCACTCCTCCCCACCGGTCGGCCCCTCTCATCCGAACAGTCGTGTTGTTGCACGCCGAGGTTACAGCAAGGATGTCGAAACACGGATCGAGCGGGTTGACACTCAAACCATCCGTTGATATATACTCGGAATATAGATACGCGGTATATAGTTACTTCGGCCGACTCAAGGGGGAAGCGATGAGCGTTCGTCACGGCATGCTCGCGCTGCTGGAGCGCCGCTCTATGCACGGGTACGAGCTGGGCCGCGAGCTCAAGGGGGAGCTCGGCGCAGAGTGGTCGGTCAACTACGGTCAGGTCTACACGACGCTTGAGCGCCTCGTGCGCGACGGCTTCGTGGTGCAGTCGGACACCGTGGAGGTCGCCGACGCGCCCGACCGCAAGCTCTACACGCTCACCCCCGCAGGGAGAACAGAGCTTCGCGGGTGGTTCCTCACGCCGGTCGAAACCACGGAGGTGCGGCGCGACGAGCTGTTCGCGAAGGTCCTCTTCGGATTGACGAGCGATGTCGGTGTCGAAGAGATTATCCAGGTGCAGCGCAAGAGGGAGTTGCGCCGCATGGCAGAGCTCACGGCAGCCAAGGAGCGGTGGGATGCTGCGCTCGACGTGGCGGAGGTGCTCCAGCTCGATCTGCACATCCTGCGAGCCGAGGCGACGATCCGCTGGCTCGAGACCGCCGAGGCGAAGATCGCCAAGACCGCCGGAAGCATGCCGGAGCGGCTGCGGGTGCGTGATGTGACATGCGATGACGAGCGCGACAGCGCGGAGGAGCGCACACACGCGAAGGGAAGGGGGCGCACGTGAGCATTCTGAGGGACATCTTCCGGCGCAGGGGACGTTCGATACTTACCATCACCGGTATCGCTGTCGGCGTGTTCGCGCTCGTAGTGCTCGGCGCGGTTGCGGAGAACCAAAACGTGTACGTTAGCCGCGCTGTCGACGTCTACAGAGACACGGTCACGGTCATCGAGGAAAACAGGATGCCAACTTCGTCGGCATGGCGGCAGGGAGTCGACCGCTGTCGATGGAGACGCTCGAGGCCATCCGGGCGCATCCGGGAGCGGGCGCCGTCTTTCCGATGGTCGCGGTTCTGCTCGAGGGAGACTACATGTCGGTGATTCCCCCGATGGCCCTCGGAATGGAGCCGGCCAGTCCCGAGTACATGAACTTGCAGCTGGCGGAGGGTCGGGGAATCGAGGAGGGTGATGAGCGGGTAACCGTTCTGGGCGCCGACCTCGCGAAACAGACCGGAGCGCGGGTGGGTGAGAGCTTCGAGATACGGGACGTGGCGTTCACCGTCGTCGGCATCTTCGAGCGCTCCTACGTCAATCTGAACGACGCTTCCGCTGTGGTCCCAGTCGCAGACGCTCAGCGTCTCTACCACGCGGCCTTGCCGGAGGCGTTCGGGAACGTAGTGGATGCTGATGATCTTGTTCTTCAGATCAGCGTGATTGCCGCCGAGGACATCGATCCCGACGAGCTGGCATCGCAGCTCAACCGTGACGTCGACGGCATCCTTGCGACGGGGCCGTCGGAGATGATGGAGACGGTAAGCGGTCTGGTCGGGCTGTTGAACGCCATCGTCTGGAGTGTTGCAGGGATCGCACTTGTGGTGAGCGGGCTGTCGATCGTCAACACGATGACGATGGCCGTTGGCGAGCGGACTCGCGAGATCGGCATGAAACGCGCGCTCGGTGCATCGAGGTCGCGGATTGCGCGGGACGTTCTTGCGGAGTCGGCCGTCATGGGGCTGCTCGGAGGGCTCGGTGGTTTGCTCGTCGGCAGTGCGGTGGCATTCGCGCTCAACTCTGCGATGGTCGCGGCGACCGGGACCACCGTTCTGTTGGTCACCGGGCGTCTCGCCTTCGGCGCGATCGCGTTCGCTGTCCTCCTCGGCATCATCGGGGGGCTGTGGCCCGCACGTCACGCATCACGGCTCGAGCCCGCCCGGGCGCTCGCTTACCAATAGGGGAGAAGAGATGTCAGCAGTATCGGTACGAGATGTCGAGCAGCTCTTCCACCTCGGCAAGCGAAATGTCGTCCACGCGCTCAGGGGGACCACGCTCGAGATAGTCGAAGGGGAGTTCGTCGCGATCATGGGGCCGTCGGGTTCCGGCAAGACGACGCTGCTCAACGTCATGGGCTGCCTGGCGCGTCCCACCGCCGGGCATGTCGAGATCGCTGGTGAGGACGTCACCAGGCTCAAGAACGGTGCGCTCGACCGGATCCGTGCGAGGGACGTGGGCTTCATCTTCCAGGGGTACAGTCTCATCCCGACGCGCACGGCGGCAGAGAACGTCATGCTCGCTGCCGAGTACGCGGGCGTGGGGCGCCGGGAGCGGCGGAGGCGTGCGCTCGAGATGCTCGATCGCGTGGACCTCACCGACCAGACAGATCAACTCGTAGGCGAACTCTCCGGCGGCGAGCAGCAGCGGGTGGCCGTCGCCCGCGCGCTTGTGAAGGCGCCGATGCTCCTACTCGCAGACGAGCCCACCGGCAACCTCGATTCGGTCACCGCCGAGGAGATCATGGAGCTGCTGTGCCGGCTTCGAACCTACAGTCAGACGATCGTGATGGTGACGCACGACCCCCGCATGGCGGCCTATGCGGACCGGATCGTCTTCCTCAAGGACGGTCGGGTGGTCGACGAGGAACAACTCCGGATGAGCCGCGTGAGTGACGGCGTTCTGCGCGGTGCCGCTGCACCAGCCCCTGGTCCCGTATAGCACCGGCGACCTTGAGGAAGCAGGCTGTTCACAGCGGGTTGTAGTGGTGTCGGGGTCGGGGGGTTGCCGGTGGCCTGCCTGATGACCTCATCCGTGACCTCACCGGTGAGGTTGCACGCGACTCTGATGATCTCACCTGTGGCATCACGTGACCTCGCCAGTGACATCACGAGGGTTACCCGCGACCTCGCCCGCAAGGTCGCCCGCGAGGTCATGGAGCGCACTCATTTCGACCCCCCGCCGCCCCCGCGGCGGCGAAAAGGGCCGCCCGGATGGGCGGCCCTTCGGTAGATCGTCTGTGCATTGCGCGCGGGGCGCGCGACCCCCTCCGCAGCTACACCAGCCCCTGGTCCCGCATAGCACCGGCGACCTTGAGGAAGCCCGCGATGTTGGCACCGGCCACGTAGTTGCCCGGCGTGCCGTACTCCTCGGCCGCGGCCACGCACGAAGCGTGGATGTTCTTCATGATCGTCTGCAGGCGCTCGTCGACCTCTTCGCGCGACCAGTTGAGTCGCATGCTGTTCTGTGTCATCTCGAGACCCGAGGTCGCCACCCCGCCGGCGTTGGCAGCCTTGCCGGGGCCGTAGAGGATGCCGGCGTCGACGAACTGGTCGACCGCGTCGGTGCCCGACGGCATGTTCGCGCCCTCCGAGACGAGCGTGACTCCGCCGGCGAGCAGGTTGGCGGCATCCGTGCCGTTGATCTCGTTCTGTGTCGCCGAGGGGAATGCGCAGTCGGCTTTCACGCTCCACAGAGGGTTGTAGTCGAGGCCCGGATCCACGGCCGTGTAGGTCGCGCTCGAGTACTTCTCGGCGTACTCGCTGATGCGGCCGCGGCGCACATTCTTTAGCTCCTTGATGAACGCCAGCTTCTCGCGGTCGATCCCGGCCTCGTCGTGGATGAAACCGCCGGAGTCAGATATCGTCACGGCGGTGCCGCCAAGGTCGAGGAGCTTCTCGATCGTGTACTGCGCGACGTTGCCGCTGCCCGACACCAGGCACGTCTTGCCGTGGAAGTCGTCGTTGCGCGTGGCGAGCATCTCTGCGGCGAAGTAGACGCAGCCGTATCCGGTCGCTTCGGGACGGATGAGCGAGCCGCCCCAGTCGAGGCCCTTGCCGGTCAGCACGCCAGTGAACTCGTTGCGGAGTCGCTTGTACTGTCCGAACATGTAGCCGATCTCGCGGCCGCCCACGCCGATGTCACCGGCGGGCACATCGGTGTTCGGACCGATGTGGCGGGAGAGCTCGGTCATGAAGCTCTGACAGAAGCGCATGACCTCGCCGTCACTCTTACCTTTCGGGTCGAAGTCAGAGCCGCCCTTGCCGCCACCCATCGGCAGAGTGGTGAGTGCGTTCTTGAAGACCTGCTCGAAGCCGAGGAACTTCAGGATCGAGAGGTTGACCGAAGGGTGGAAGCGCAGGCCGCCCTTGTAGGGGCCGAGCGCGCTACTGAACTCGACGCGGTAGCCGCGGTTGACCTGGAAGTCGCCGGCATCGTCCTGCCACGGCACACGGAAGATGATCACGCGCTCCGGCTCGGCCATGCGCTCGATCATGCGTGTCTTTCGGTACTCGGGGTGACGGTCGAGGACTGACGAGACCGATTCGACGACCTCGGCGACTGCCTGCATGAACTCGGGCTCACCCGGGTTCTTCGACCGCATCTGTTCGATGAGTTCGTGCGTGCTATCCGACATGCCTTCTCCTCCGATGACGCCGGGATGATCCGTGGCGGTATATGGTAAACCGACCGCTCCGGCAGCGCTACCCGTCGTCCTCTTAGATGCCGACCGTACAGACATCGGACAGGTAGAGCATACCTTCCTACTTGAGCATGCCGGCCTGATGCTCCCCATGTGTCGGCTCGGGCGTGTTCTTGGGATGCCCGCCGAAGGAATCGTATAGCCGAAACACTCACGAAACAAACCGCCCGTACGCTACGTATATCCAGTGGACGA
>CAYGFZ010000005.1:54166-61049 GCA_964349355.1 uncultured Coriobacteriaceae bacterium
ACCGTGGTGCTCGACAACGGCGGGTACTTCGACCTGACCCCGCTCGATGTGGCCTCCGACCTTCGCCGCGACACCGTGCTCGCACTTGAGAAGCTCGGCATCCCGGTCGAGTACTCGCACCATGAGGTCGCCCCGTCGCAGCACGAGATCGATCTTCGCTACTGCGATGCGCTCTCGATGGCCGACAACGTCATGACCTACCGCCTGACCGTCAAGGAGATCGCCTACGCCAACGGTGTCTATGCGACCTTCATGCCCAAGCCGATCCAGGGCGAGAACGGTTCCGGCATGCACGTGCACCAGAGTCTCTTCACCAAGGACGGCAACGCGTTCTTCGATGCCGACGACCCGCAGGGCTACAACCTGAGCACGGTTGGCAAGCAGTACATCGCCGGCCTTCTCAAGTACGCGCCCGAGTTCTGTGCCGTCACCAACCAGTTCGTGAACTCCTACAAGCGCCTGGTCCCCGGCTACGAGGCACCCGTGTACATCACGTGGGCCCGCCGGAACCGCTCGGCCATGGTGCGCGTGCCGATGTACAAGCCTGGCAAGGAGAACGCGACCCGCGTCGAGCTCCGCTCGCCCGACCCCTCGGCCAACCCGTATCTCGCCTTCGCCGTCATGCTCGGCGCCGGCCTGAAGGGTATCGAGGAAGGTCTTGAGCTTCCCGCCGAGGCCACCAACAACATCTTCCACATGACAGAGGAAGAGCTCGAGACAGCCGGGATCAAGATGCTGCCGGAGAACCTCGGCGACGCGATCAAGCTGTTCGAGGATTCCGAGACGATGAAGGAGATCCTCGGCGATCACATCCACAAGTTCTTCGTGGACAACAAGAAGGCCGAGTGGAACGAGTACAAGGCCTACGTCACCGCGTGGGAGCAGGACAAGTACCTCTCCGTTCTCTAAGGGAGGCACCTCCGGCCCGCCGACGGGTCGAGATAGCGCAACGGCAATGGCGCCGGGCGGGAGAGCATTCCGTCCGGCGCCATCTCTATTCCGGACACGGGAGCGCTACACTGTGCACATGAAACGGGTCCTCATAGCAGCGGGCGACGTTCACACGCGTGCGTGGGCGCGCAGTGCGATCGACGCCCTCGATATGATCGTCCTTGAGTCGACAGACGGTGAGTTCGTGAGCCGCCTGTCGTCTGAGGAGTTCGATCTTGCGATCATCGACGGTGGGTGTGACCCGGAACTGCTCGTCGGGGTATTCGAGCAGGCCCTCAACGGAGGCCTCGACCTCAAGCTGATGCTGCTGATCGAGTCCTCGGCACTCGGCACACTCCGCATGCCGACACGAACGGGGGCAGACTTCCTTGTGCGGGGCGCCTCGTCCGAGGAGTTCGCCGCGCGTGTCCGTGCGCTGCTCTGGCCCGGCGAGGAGGCCGAGGCCCAGGAGTTGTTGCGCATCGATTCGCTGACGATGAACCTCGCCACCTACCAGGCGTATCTTGACGGCACTCCGATCGACTTCACCTACCTCGAGTACGCGCTCTTCGCGTTCCTCGTCACGCACCCGAACCGCGCGTACGGTCGCGAGACCCTCCTGCGTCGCGTATGGGGAAGCAACTACTACGGAGGTTCGCGCACCGTCGACGTACACGTGCGGCGCGTCCGCTCGAAGATCGGTGCGGAGCTCGGCCGTCGACTGGAGACGGTGCGCAACGTCGGTTACCTCTGGAACGGGTAGCGCCTCAGCGCACGGTTCCGGTGAACCGGTAGGTCGGGCCCTTGACCCGCTCGCAGTGGCCCTCGACCCCCTGGGAGGCCATGAACGCGCACATCTCCTCGGGGGTGAAAAACGAGCCCGGTTCGCCGAGGAGCTTCTCGGCCACGACGATGATCCGCATGTACCACGGGCGCGGATCGAGTTCGAGTACCACCACGCCGCCGCCTGCGCGCACCACGCGGGCGAACTCCGCCGTTGCTGAGGGCTGATCGCGGAAGTGGTGGAACGCGTCGGAGACGAGGACCGCGTCGACCGAGTCGTCATCGAGCGGGATCGCCTCGGCGGAACCGAGGATCGCGTGTACTAAAGGCTCGGAGGGCACGTAGGCGATCATCTCGGGCGTTGGATCGAGCACGATGACCTCCGCTTCGAGCGCGTGTGAGAGCTTCGACGCGAGGGCTCCGGTCCCTCCTCCGACGTCGAGCAGACGTCCGCCGGGAGCCACGAACGGGCGCAGCCAGTCGGCGATCTGTTCGACACTCTCCGGTGACCAGCGGTCGGCGATCCGGTTGAACGCGGGGGCCGCCCAGTTGAAGAATCCCATGAGGTCTCCCGTCAAAGCGTTCACAGCCTGGCGAATGGCAGCGCTTGCACTTCCTTGCCGAGGGGCAGGACGGAGGCTCCCGGTGTCACGACGTACCCGAGCGAACGGGTCTCCCCGGGCAGAGCGGATCGAAGTGCGCGGATCTGATCGCCGTGTCTCGGGTTTGGTGTCTCGGTGAGCTTCGCCTCCAGAGGAACGAGCTGGCCTTCGTGGTGCACGAGCAGGTCGACCTCGCTGCGTCCGGAGACGCCCCAGAAGTAGAGTTCGGGGGTTATGCCGCGATGCAGGAGTGCACGATGCACCTCCATAACGACTGCGGTCTCGAACAGCGCCCCTCCTAGCGGTCCGGCGATCGCCGCGTCGGCGTCGTGCAATCCCGTGAGGTGGCATGCGAGACCGATGTCGAGCAGGTAGAGCTTCGGGCGTTTGACGAGTCTCTTTCCGATATTCGCGTGGTAGGGCGGCAACAACAACAGCAGGTGCGACGCGACGAGCACCGATATCCACGCTTTGACCGTGTTGACAGCGACGCCGAGGGAACGCGCGATGTCCGACATGTCGAGGATGTTCCCGGTCCGTGCGGCTACCATGCGCAAGAAAGCGTCGAACGTGTGCAGGTCCCCGACGTTGCGCATCAGCCGTACGTCACGCTCGAGATAGCTGGCGACGAACGAGGGAAGCCAGAGCGCAGGGTCGGTGCCGCCCAGGGCGGGTTCCGGGAATGAGGTGCGCATGAGCCGCTCGAACCACTCGCGGGAGGTGGTGATACCACCCGGGCGAGTCCCGTCCTCCCAGGGCAGTCCCGCTTCCGGATCGCCGTCGATCTCGCGCTGAGAGAGCGGCATCAAGGTCAGCACGGCCGCCCTTCCGGCGAGTGACTCGGTCACCTGTTCCATCAGCAGCAGGTTCTGTGAGCCGGTGAGGATGTAGCGGCCCGGGATGTCGCGGTCCGCGTCGATCGCATCGCGCAGGTAGGGCAGAAGGCCGGGAGCTCGCTGAACCTCGTCGAGCACGACCGGAGCCGGGAACGAGTTGAGGAATCCGCGCGGATCACTCTCGGCAGCGGCACGCACGTCCGGGAGGTCGAGTGAGGCATACGATGTCTCGGCGCCTACGATATGGCGCACGAGCGTGGTCTTCCCGGCCTGTCGCGGACCGGTGATCACGACAGCCGGGAACTGCGATAGGGCCCGGCGCACGACCGGCTCCAACGATCTAGTAAGGTAGTGGGGCATGCAGGCCGTCCTCGGGTCGCTGCGTGCAATATTGCATTCCGATTGCATTATTGCACGCTTATCGACGCCTGGAAAGGGAATCTGGCGGAGCGCGTAGACGCTCCTCGGGTACAATCCGAAGGTACCCGGCCACGAAATCCACTCCACCGATTGTGTACCCGAATGGACGGCATATGACCACGCGAACCATCGCTGTTATCGACGGTAACAGCTTGCTGCACCGTGCGTTTCACGCGCTACCGCCCACGATGACCGCTCCTGACGGTCGACCCACCAACGCTGCGTTCGGATTCCTGTCGATGCTGGTGAGACTGGTCGGAGACATGCATCCCGATGGTGTGGTGGTGGCGTTCGACCGCGGCAAGCCGGCGTTTCGCACCGAGGCGCTCGCTTGCTACAAGATCCAGCGTCCGCCGACCGCCGAGGACCTCAAGGTGCAGTTCCCGATGGTCAAGGAGCTCCTCGAGGCTATGGGTGTGCCGATCATCGAGGTCGACGGCTGGGAAGGCGACGATGTCCTTGGCACGATCGCACGGATGGCCGAGGAGGCGGGCCTGCGCGCTCTGCTGGTGACCGGAGACCGGGACGCACTGCAGCTGGTGACCGACTCGGTTCACGTCGTGACCACGCGCAAAGGGATCACCGATATCGTCGTCTACGACCCGCCGACGGTGCTCGAGCGCTACGGTGTCACACCGGAGCAGGTTCCCGATTACCTCGGCCTGAAGGGTGATACCTCCGACAACATCCCCGGTGTGCCGGGGGTGGGGGAGAAGACGGCCGCGAAGCTCATCGCCGAGTACGGGACGCTCGAGGCTGTGCTCGGGGCCGCCGCAGACATCAAAGGCAAGCTCGGTGAGAACCTGCGGGAGCACGCCGAAGACGCCCGCGTGAGCCGCACGGTCGCGACCATCCGGCGCGACGTGCCGTTCGAGATCGATCTTGCCGAGGTACGCTGGGGAGGGTTCGATCCAGCCCGGCTCGCCGAGGCTTTCGGGGCGCTGCGGTTCACGTCGATGCTCGATCGCGTGTTCGCGACCGATGGCGCGGAAGGAGCGCAGGTGACTTCCGCGGCCGCCGTGGCTGTCGAAGCCGCCGCGCCGGTAGTCGGCGACGATTGGACGCTCGTCGACGGTGGCCCCGGAAGGGCCCGCATCGCCGAATGGGTGCGTCGCGACTCCTGGCTCGGGGTCGCGCTCGACGACGGGACCGCCGAGTCCCTCTTCGCCGTGCGCCGCGATCTCGCGGTCGCGAGTGCTGCTGCGGGCGAGATCGCACTCGTGGCTGGCGATGGTACCGCACGCGCGTTCGATGCGCTGCTCGGCTCCGGTCGGATCGCCGCTGGCGACGTCAAGGTGCTGCTGCACGAGCTCTGTCCGCCTATCATCGACGCTCGCTGCGACCGCTCGTTCGATGCTGCCGACCCCGCGCGGCTCTTCGATTGTGCCCTCGCCGCCTACCTGCTCGAGTCGAACCGCTCGGCGTACTCGCTCGATTCGCTTTCCGCCGACTACCTCGGCCGACCGCTTTCCGCTCCAACCGAGGAGCGGGGCCGCGCCGCGATCGAGGCGCGCGCGGCCGCCGAACTCGCGCCGGTGCTCGCTGAGCGGCTCGCCGGGGACGGCTCGGCCGAGTGCTTCGAGCGCATCGAGATGCCGCTCGTGCCGGTGCTTGCGCGTATGGAGCGCGTGGGTGTCGGTGTCGATACGTCCGTACTAGCCTCGCTCGCCGAGGAGACCCGCGGCCGTATCGACGCCCTGCGCGCCGGGATCGTCGCCAAGGCCGGTGTCGGCTTCGAGTTCAACCCCGACTCGCCCAAGCAGCTCGGCGAGGTCCTCTTCGAGAAGATGGGCCTCCCGTCAGGTAAGCGCACCAAGACCGGCTACTCGACCGACGCCTCGGTGCTTAAGGGGCTGGCCGCGAGCTATCCGATCGCACAGATGATCATGGACTACCGCGAGCTCACCAAGCTGACGTCGACCTATCTCGATGCGCTGCCGCGCCTGCTTGGCGAGGACGGGCGCCTGCACACGACCTTCAACCAGACGGTCGCAGCGACCGGACGGCTGTCGAGCAGCAATCCCAACCTGCAAAACATCCCGGTGCGCACTGAGCTCGGCCGCCGAATCCGGGCCGCGTTCGTGCCTGCCGAGCTCGGCCACCTCATGGTCGCTGCGGACTACTCGCAGATCGAGCTGCGTATCCTCGCGCACCTCTCGGGCGATGAGGGTCTGATCGAGGCGTTCACGAGCGGCGAGGACTTTCACGCAGCTACTGCCGCGCGGGTGTTCGGCGTGCCGGTCGCCGAGATCACCTCTGGATATCGCAGCCGCGCCAAGGCCGTGAACTTTGGGATCGTCTACGGGCAGAGCGCCCACGGGCTTGCTGACTCGCTCAAGATCGGTCGCGCCGAGGCCCAGGAGATGATCGACCGCTACTACGCTGCGTATCCGCAGGTGCGCGCCTATCTCGACGAGACGGTCGCCGAGGCGCACCGCACCGGGTTCGCGGTCACGCTGTTCGGCCGCAAGCGCAGGATCCCCGAGCTGGCGAGCCGCAACTTCAACCTCCGGTCGTTCGGGGAGCGAACCGCGATGAACCACCCGATGCAGGGTACCGCCGCCGACATCATGAAGCTCGCGATGATCGAGGTCGACCGCAGGCTTCGCGCCGAGGGGTTCGCGTCGCGCATGGTGCTCCAGGTGCACGACGAGTTGGTGTTCGAATCACCCGCCGAGGAGGTCGAGCGGCTCGGCGCGATGGCGCGTGAGGCGATGGCGGGAGTCGCGGAGCTCGCTGTGCCGCTCGAGGTGGGCGTTGCGAGCGGGCCTGACTGGGCGAGTGCGAAGTAGGGAGTCGGGGGTTGCGCCCGGCCCTCGGCAGCGTTTGGCCGCGCGACCCGTGCGAGGCCGACACCAGCTGCCTCTCCAACCCCTGATGGCCGTGCCAGCGTTTGACATTCCCCGCTCTCACCTGTCGCCCTACCCCGCCGCCGCGCACCGCTTGACGGCCGTCGAATTCTGACTAGATGGCCATCGAACTCTTGTGCTCGCTGTTAGGTGCTCATGAAATAGGTTACCGAGACGAGCCCGACCTCCCTCTGGCAAGAATCTTCCAGCATCACTCGGGATCGCTTGTTCCGGCAGCGCTGTGCGCTCGTCCGCTGTCAGGCACCTCTGGTACTTGCGGCCGTCCTCGGGTAGGATACAGGGTTGCTACGGTTCGACAGGGAGAGCCGGAGTGCACGGTAATGTTGGCCCCCGACATGTGAGACACCTGTAGGCGACGATTTGGTTGTTCTGTAACCGACGATCAGTGGACCTGTAGGCGACGGACATGACCGGTGGGCCCCGTTCAGCGAAAGGGGCCACC
>CAYGFZ010000006.1:0-58255 GCA_964349355.1 uncultured Coriobacteriaceae bacterium
TGAACTGTCCACCACAACATCTTGGGGCAGGTGGCGCTAACCGACTACCCCCATTTGCTGATTCTATCTGGGGGGATGGATGAAACGCAGACTAGTCGCCGCAGTGTTGACCGTTCTGCTGTTCTCGACGTTCGCATTCTTCGCCTATCAGCTCATCGGCGACAATCCTCGTGCTACGCAGGATGCCGATATGGTTATCTCCCCGCGCGACGATCTTGCTCCCGGGTCGCAACTTCCTCCACGCGCTCCAGGAGGACCGACTGCCGAGGAGTTCCGGTCCGGAGACGGCGCGTACGCTCCGGCTCAGCCTGACTCCTCTGGGTCAGCACCGATACCCGATCTCAGCGATCCACCGCCGAACACCCGCTCGCGCGTGAAGGTCTCCGAAGACTTCCGTAGCGCCACGTTCGGGGTCGGGTTCGAGCCGATCGGCTGGATCGACTACGTTGGTCGCCCTGCTCTGATAGTCGAGGTGAGCGATGTGGAAAGCCTCACTTCGGCAGACGGGATGTCGACGACACCCACCCCGGGCACCTACCTATTCGAAGTATCGCCTTCTGCCAAGGATGAGATCCGTACCATGGTTTCGCACTCGGGAGTCATCGAGGTGCGGGCCCAGAACGGTATGGGTGTCTTTCGGTTGTCGTCAGCGGGTCCTGATATCGGTGGTCCATAAGAGGTGGATCGATCCGAGGGCCATGTGAGAGGGGGAACGTCGTGAGTCGAGGTGTCGGGTGGGAAGCGCGATGGCGACGAGCATTGGTCTCCGCGCTACTGAGCACGGCCATGCTCCTGTCTGTGCCGCTCTCGGCGATGGCCGTGGGCGGAACGGGCGCGGCCACGGCCTCCTATGTCGGAGCACCGGACGTTACCGGGCGCGTCTACGACGCAGACCCCTACGAGGCGATCCCGTCCACTATCCATCTTTACGCGGATGTCGGCGACGACTACTACTACCACCTGGGTTTTACGGCATCAGACCCGGATACCGGGGAGTTCGAGCTCTTCTTCTCCCAGACGTTCGACGAGCCGATACAACTGTGGGCCGAGGTCGTTCCATACGCGGGTGGCTATGGACGGCCCATGACAGAGGTCGTCACACATCTGCCCGGAATGACAACCCATATCGATGTTCCGCTGACAGCGCTAACCCCGAGTATCACCGGAACCGTCTACAACGAGGACGGCTCCGAGATGCTCCCCGTCGCATACATCGACGTGATCGCCTACCTTTTCGTTCCCGGGGAGGGCTTTGTTGAAATCGACTGGACCTACTCAGACGGGGGTACGGGGGAGTATGCGTTCTACAGCGATTTCTCGTCGAATAAGGACTACTGGGGTCTCGACCAGGACGCACCGATCTACATCGGCTTCAATGAGTTGTGGGAAAACCGATACCAGACGCCGCAGTACTACGACCAGAAATCGGACATCTATGACGCTGATCCGATTCATCTGGTGCCCGGCGGGACCGTGAGTGGTATCGACGCCTATCTTGTCGAGCGGCCACCGCTCATCTCCGGAACCGTCTACAACGAGGACGGCTCGGAGCCGCTGGGCGGCATAGACGTCAGCGTGTACAGGTATACGCCCGAATCCGGCTTCGCGAATGACTACACTCGGGTGGGCTATGCCTACTCGGATTCCGAGACCGGGGAGTACGAGATCCACGGTCTCTGGTGGGCGACCGGTCCTGACACGCCACTCTACATAGGGTTCGAGGATTCGGGTGCATACTACTACCCGCAGTACTTCGATCGGAAGCCCACACTTGACGAGGCCGACCCCGTTCACCTCATTCCCGATGCGACAGTGAGTGACGTGGATGCCTATCTCGTTGAGCGCCCGCCGGGCATCACCGGCACGGTCTACAACGAGGACGGCTCGGATACGTTGAGCAACGTCTCAGTCGCGACGTATGTGTACCTTGTCGATTCTGGCTACGTGCCGGTCGGATTCGATTACGCGACCGACTCTGACGGCTCCTACGAGATTCGGGGAGTCGAGCGGGATCTTGACTACCTCGGCCTGCCCGCCGACAGTGAGATCTTCGTCAAGTTCAGTGTTTGGGACCGTCACTACTACACGCAGTACTACGATCAAAAGTTGAGTTTCGATGAAGCGGATCCGGTCACACTGGTGCCGGGTGGCACTGCTGAAGGCATCGACGCCTACATGGTTGAGCGACCACCCTCGATAACCGGCACTGTGTATGACGAGTCCGGTGTTCCAGCAGGCGACATCGACGTGAATGCATGGGGCTACGTCCCCGATTCAGGCTTCGTGTTTCTTGCCACGGGCTACAGCGACTATGAGACTGGGGAGTACGCTCTCTACGGACTCGACGAAACACTTGAGGAGTACGGTCTCGATCCGGAGGTCGATCCTGTCTACATAGAGTTCGAGGACTGGTGGATCGGCAAGTACTACACGCAGTACTACGACGGGAAGGACTCAATCGGGGAGGCGGATCCAATCCTCGTCGAAGACGGGGTCACGCTCGCCGGCATCGACGCCTACCTGCTCTCTCGCACACCGGAGATCACGGGAACCGTCTTCGATGAGGGCGGTGACACGGGGCTTGAAGGAATCCACGTCACCGCCTACACGTACCTGCCGGAGTCGGGTTTCGTCGATCTCGGGCACTCTTATTCGGACGCCCAGGGTGACTACGGATTCTACCGGCTGATCGAGCGTCTCGATCGTTGGTACGACCTTGGTCCGGAGGCGCCGGTCTACGTTGAGTTCTGGGACTGGGCAGGTCGCTTCGAGACCCAGTACTACGACCGTAAGGTGGACCTCGACGCAGCGGATGCGATCGACCTCGTGGAGGACGGTACGCGCGAAGGTATCGACGCCTACCTGATCGAAGGCGAGCCCACGGTATCCGGCCGGGTGACCGATTCTGCCACGCTCGAGCCCATCGAGGGCGTGCAGGTCAAGCTGTGGGTCAGCTGGGACGATGCCCAGGAGCAGTGGTGGGACTATTCTTTCGACCTCGAGGTGTCCACGAACGAGGACGGCGAGTACCGAGTGTTCGTTCCGTTCGATGACGTAGCCGTTGCTGTCGAGTTCTACTGTCCGTCCGGGGAGTACCTCGGACAGTTCTACGATGGTAAGTCGACGCTTGGCGAGGCGGATGTCCTCTACACGATCGATGCGCCAATCACGGGCATCGATGCCGAACTGGTCGATGTGGCCGCCCCTGTGAGTGCAGTCAACTTCGCACCTGAGGATCCTGACGGGAACGAGGGCTGGTACGTCAGCCTGCCGACGGTCGGTCTCGACGCGGTGGACGCCGGCTCCGGGGTTCACTACTCAGAGTACTCGCTTAACAGCGGGCCGTGGACCGTGATCGTCCCGGCACCCGACTGCGCCTCGGGATGCCACGCCACACCGGCGGGCTCGCCTGCGGTCAGTGGTGTCACAGACGGCTCGCACGTGCTCGCGTACCGCTCGACCGACCTTGCTGGAAACGTCGAGGAGCCCCGTACGGTCGACTTCAAGGTGGACATGACCGCACCGACGATGCCTGCCGCTCCCTATTACACCGCGCTGACGTCGACGAGCGCGAGCATCGCGTGGGCCCCTGCAGCTGACGCCCACTCGGGCGTCAGCTCCTACGAGCTCTGCGACGACGGTGTGCTGGTGGCCACCTTGACCGGAACCAGTTATGTCCACGCCGGCTTGGAGCCGGGCAGTGTGCATGCCTACACCGTCGTTGCGCGTGATGCCGCAGGTAACCGCTCCGAGTACTCGCCGGTCTTTGTCGTCACGCTCCCGGTGCTTTCGAGCGAACAGGGCGTGCCGGTCGGCGATGACGTCGAAGCGAGCGTCAGCATCGACGGCCTGACCTTCAGCGCCAAGTTCGAATCCGTCACCAAAGAGGGCACTCTCACCGTGTCTCCTCTGCCGAGCGCACCGGCGGGCCTACCGACAGGCTTCATGATGCTCGGTAACGAGCGTTACGACGTGAGCTTCACCGGTCAGATCCAGGGCTATCTCGAGATCGCGTTTCCGTATGACACGACGATGCCCGATGCTCGTGCACGCAACCTGAAGGTGATGCACTGGAAGAACAACGGCTGGGAGGACGTGACCGACCGGGTCGACACGGTCGCGAAGGTCGTGTGGGCGAGGGTTGCTTCGCTCTCGCCTTTCGTACTGGCCGAGCCGACGCTTCACACCATCACCGCTTCAGCGGGTGCGGGCGGCACGATCGCTCCTGAGGGCGCGGTCACCGTCGATCACGGCGCGAGCCAGACCTTCACGGTGACACCCGATGAAGGCTATGAGGTCGCAACCGTGCTTGTCGACGGCGAGCCGGCGGCGCTGACTGACGGCGCCTACACCTTCACCGGCGTGACCGACAATCACACGATAGACGTTACATTCACCATCAAGACCTACACGCTGACCTACACCGCAGGTGCCGGAGGTACGGTTTTTGGCGATCTTGTTCAGACGGTCGCGCACGGGTCGGCCGGCACGGCCGTGACAGCGGTACCGAATGTCGGCTACCGGTTTGTGCGGTGGTCCGACGGGCTCACGACCGCAGTACGCACCGATTCCGGTGTCACCGGCAACGTCACCGTCGAGGCCGTCTTTGCTGCAGAGGTGGTCGACCCCGACCCCGAACCCGACCCCGCAAAGCCGCTGCCGCCCATCGTCAAGGGCGACAACCGCTTCGCGACCGCCATCGCAGGCTCGAAGGCGGCCTATCCTAACGGCGCTCCTGCCGTCGTGATCGCCACAGGCGAGCACTTCGCAGACGCCCTTGGCGGTGCTGGTCTTGCAGGGGCATTGAAGTCCCCGCTCCTGCTCACCGAGAAGGCATCCCTTCCCGGTCCGGTGATGACCGAGGTCGATCGCCTGAAGGCCAAGCGCGCCTACATCCTCGGCGGCACCGGTGCTGTCTCTGCAAACGTCGAGTCGGCGCTGAAGTCCAAGCTCGGCGACAAGAATGTCATCCGCATCGCAGGCTCGAACCGCTACCAGACCGCAGAGCGTGTGGCAGCAGAGACCATCAAGGTCTTGAACGCATCCGGCGGCTACGAGGGAGACGCCTTCATCGCTACGGGAGCGAACTTCCCCGACGCACTCGGGGCCTCGCCTGTGGCAGCTTCACAAGGCATGCCGGTCTTCCTCGCAGACCCCGCACGCAGCTCCGTGAACCTGCCTGCAAGCGTGAAGCGAGTGTGGATCACAGGAGGCAACGCGGTCGTCTCGGCTCAGGTCGAAGCATCGCTTAAGCGAAGTCTCGGCAACGCAAGCGTCAACCGCCTGGCCGGAGGCAACCGGTTCGAGACCGCAGCAGCGGTCGCGAAGTTCGGCGCGGGCAGCAAGGGCATGACCTGGAACGGCGTCGGTATCACGACCGGCATGAACTTCCCCGACGCGCTCGCCGCAGGACCGGTGCTTGGCTCACGCAACTCAGTCATGTTGCTCACTGACACCAACTCGGTCCCCGCGCCGACCAGGAGTGCGCTTGCCACCAACAAGAGCAAGATCAGCAAGGTCACCTTCTTCGGAGGCGATGCCGCAGTGCCGCCTGGTGTGCGCACTACGGTGAACAACCTGATCAAGTAGGCGACACCCCTGCTCGTCGTCGCTTGGCAAGGGTGGCTCGCCGGTGACTGATGTGAGTACGAAACGGATGCGCACGCAACGAGGGCCCCTCCAGGGGCCCTCGTCATTTCTGGGAGGGCGGGCGGTTTGCACGTCTTTTCGGGTACATTACTGAGTTGTAGACCGGTCATCGGCGACCCCGTCGCTCCCTCTCACCTGACGCTGACCGTTCGCAGGCGCGACCGAGTGTGCGGATTTCATGTTCGTGTGCATCGGGACTCTTCTGAGGGGAGAGGTCATGCGACGTTCGCGGTCAGTCTTCTTCGGCGTTCTTTCGGTGGTCTTCCTGTGTTCCGGCGCCATCCTTGCCTTCGCTGCCATCGGCGACTTCCTGGGGATGTGGGGCACGCTCGGGAGCGCGGACGGGCAGTTGGAGAGGCCCTTCGGGGTTGCAAGTGCACCGAATGGCGATGTCTACGTTGCAGACGCCCACAACCAACGAATCCAGTACTTCAGTGCGACCGGTGCCTACAAGGGTAAGTGGGGTACGGCCGGGACAGGTGATGGTCAGTTCGCGACTCCCGTAGATGTCGCAGTCGCTGCGAATGGTGACGTGTACGTGGTCGAGCGGCATGGCAACCGGGTCCAGTACTTCAGTGCGACCGGCGTCTACAAGGGACAGTGGGGCTCGTTTGGCACGGGTGCCGGAGAGTTCGGAGGGCCCTGGGGGATCGCCGTCGCGCCCAACGGCGATGTGTACGTGGCCGACACGGGCAACGACCGTATTCAGTACTTCAGCCCGGCGGGTGTCTACAAGGGCCAGTGGGGAGTCAACGGTTCGGGCGATGGAGAGCTGAAGACGCCGTACGATGTCGCGGTGGCTCCAGGTGGGGACGTCTACGTTGCAGACACGACGAACTGGCGCATCCAGTACTTCACACCGACCGGTACCTACAAGGGTGAGTGGGGCTCCGCGGGTTCCACGGACGGGGCGTTCAACAACCATCGCGCGCTCGCGGTCGCGTGGAACGGCGACGTCTACGTCGCCGACACCTTCGGCGACCGTATCCAGTACTTCAGTGCGACGGGCACCTACAAGGGCAAGTGGGGCTCGAACGGCACGGGGGTAGGACAGTTCACTCAGCCGCACGGCATCGACGTGGCCTTATCGGGAAACGTATACGTTGCCGACACGCTCAACGACCGCATCCAGTACTTCGAGGGTCCGCCCCCGGTCCCGCCTCTACCTGCCTCCATCTCTGTAGCGGGCGTCGACCGCTACTCGACCGCCGTCAAGGCCTCGCAGATCGCTTTCCCGATCGGTGCCGAAACGGTGGTGATCGCCACGGGGGCTAACTGGCCCGACGCGCTCGGCGGCACTTCGCTCGCAGGGGTCGTGGGTGGGCCGATCCTGCTCGTGGAGCGTGAGAATGTCCCGAGCGCGGTGATGAGCGAGATCACGCGCTTGAAGGCCAAGCGCGCCTTCATCCTCGGCGGGCCGAGCGCGGTGGGCGAGAAGGTCGAGTCGGCGCTCAAGACCAAGCTCGGGACCGCCAAAGTGACGCGCATCGCTGGCTCTGACCGCTACCAGACCGCGGACCGCGTGGGACTGCGGGTGATCTCTGAGCTCGGAACCGCCTACGACGGCACCGCGTTCGTGGCGACAGGAGGAGACTTCCCCGACGCACTCGCCGCAGCACCGCTCGCTGCACGTCAGCGTTGGCCGCTCTTCCTCGCCGACCCGGCCACGGGCCTGAGCAGCGGTACGAAGGCGGCGATGGCCAAGGTCGACCGGGCGATCATCCTCGGCGGCACGGCAGTCGTGCCCAAGGCGACCGAGGACGTCATCAAGGCGATGCCGGGGAAGACTACGAGACGCCTGTGGGGTCCCGACCGCTACGCGACCGCGGTGGTGGTCGCCAACTACGCGGTCGACAGCAAGGCGCACACCTGGAACCGGGTGGGCATCACCACCGGCATCGATTTCCCCGACGCGCTCGCCGGTGGCGTGCTGCAGGGCAAGATGGGCTCGGTGATGCTGCTCACCGCTCCGACCGCGCTGAATCCGCGGACCGCCAACGTACTCTCGGCCAACAAGTCCAAGATCACGACCGTGACGTTCTTCGGCGGGACGAAGGCGGTGAGCACGAAGGTCCGCACCGATGTGGGCAACCTGGTGAAGTAGCGCCAATAGGTGCGCAACCGTCAGTCGTCTTACTGCGTTTCGCTCCCGACTCGTCTCCAGACCGTGAGCGTGTCGTTGCGCTGCTCGAACGACGCCACCTCGTCGAAGTGTGCGGGGTCGACCTCGCCAATCGTCACGAGGAAGGTGCCAGGCTCCTCGGAGTACGGCACCTCGGTGTCGAGGAAGAGCCGCGCGCTGCCGTTGACGGGAGCGTCGGGGGGTTCGAGCGTGTTGCGGTCGAACGCGAAGCCGCTGTAGTAGTTGAGCGAGTACAGGTCGTAGCGCGATGTCACCCACACTGTGGCGGGCTGATGCTCGTCGAGGACGTCTGAAACCGAGCGGACGGCGGCCCAGCGCGTGTTCTTCTGGAAGCCCTTTACGGTGTCGGGCACGAGCGCGTGCATCGAGTTGAGCATGAGCACGAGCGCGAGTCCCACGAGCAGCCTGCGTGCGATGTGGACCTTGGAGCGGGCCGCCGTGGCGATACCGGCCGAGGCGAGCAGGACCGTTGGCGCGACGAGGGGCTCGGCGTACCGGTAGCTGTTGTCTAGTCCGTGCCAGCCGCTCACGACGTCGAGGTAGAACCAGAATCCGAGCGCCCAGACGAGCATGAGGACTGAGCGGCCCTTCTGGTCGAACGCGGCGTAGATGGCGCCGAGCGTCAGGAGTGGCAGGACCCAGATGAGTGAGGGCGTGGTGAGCATGAGTTCGAGGAAGGTCTCCTCGCGCTCGAAGAAGCCGGTCTGCTGGTAGCTCGCGTAGAACTCGGCTGTTCTGCGCCAGTCGATGATCGGATCGCCGGTGAGCGCGAAGAGCACCGCTGCCGCCGCTACGAGCGCGGCGCCCAGGCCGGCGAGAGCCCACAGCGAGCGCTTCCAGCGGGTGCGGTCCAGGATTGCTCCGACGGCCAGGATGCCGGGCAGGAAGACGATCGCGTTGACGCGGGTCAGGTAGGCGAGGCCGAGCGCGAAGCCCGCGCCGATGGCCCATGTCAGCCACCGCTCGTCGCGGATGATGGCGCGAACCGCGCAGTAGACCGCAAGCACGGTGAAGAATCCCTGGATGGGATCGGGGAGGAGTTGGGTTCCCAGCTCGGCCTGCATCGGCATGACCGCCATGATGAGGCCCGCGATGAGCCCCGTGCGCCAGCCCCAGAGCTCACGGCCGAGCAGGATGGTGACGAGTACCGTGCCGAGCGAGCAGATGAACGGCCAGAGTACCGAGGCCCACTCTCCCCATCCAAGGAGTGCGTTGGACGCGAGTAGCGGACCGATGAGCGGCAGTCTGCTCGAAGCGTAGAAGACGCTCTCATCGAACAGCGAGCCGCCCGAGAGCACGTGGTTGCTCAACTCGAGGTAGCGGAACATGTCGAGTCGGCAGATGCCCACGAAGTTAGCAGCGCGCACCCACGCTGCGATAACTACAATTACCGCAGCCAGCGCAGGACCTGCCAAACGCCAATGGGCACTGCGATGCGCCGCGCCGGCCACTTACGACCGTCCGACTAGGATGGCGCCGGCGATCACGAGCAGGATCCCTGAGATTCTCATGGTGCTTATCTGTTCGCCGAACACAAGCCACCCCGACAGGGAGACAAGGACATAGGAGAGGCCGAGGATAGGGTATCCCCACGACAGGTCGTTGCTTGCTAGTACGAGCATCCACAGCACCACCGAGCCCGCGAACAGGAAGAGCCCGAACCACACCTGCCACGCGAGAGCCGCCTCGCGCACGAACGTCAGAATGTGTGCCTTGTCGTCTTCCCGGAGGCGGTTCAGGCCGAGTTTCAGGTAGGTCTGTCCCACGGCGCTCAGAGCGACGGACATCAGCAAGAAAGCTACGGCTCGGAATCCTGTCACGATAGCTCTCCCGAAATGATGAGTTCCTGGATGTAGGCGCGCGTCTCGGCAGATCCGGGCGAGGACATGACCTCCATCACGAACGCTTGGAGGAGCATTTGCACGCCGATGATGAATGGCAGCACGGCGATCATGACCGTCCCGACGCTCGCGGTGTGGTCGGTGACGATAGAGCGGGTCCAGTGGTAGCCGCCGAAGATGACACCGAAGCCGATAGCCATCGCCGCACTCGCGACGAGGACCCCCACCGCACCGAAGTCGATGACGAGGTACTTGCTGCTCATGCGCGTCGCCCAGCGGGTGAGCAGACGAGGCGGGAAGGTCAACATGACCCGCGGGATGCTCACGCCCGAGACCTCGCTGCCATACAAGGTCGAGGTGGGCACATCGACGACTCGTGCGCCGAGCGAGTTCAGTCGGATGAGCATGTCGTTCTCGAAGAAGTAGTCCTCGGCGATCGAGTCGATATCGAGAAGTGAGAGGAAGCTGGTGCGGATGGCTGTAAAGCCGCACTGTGAGTCGAAGACGTGCCAGTATCCGCTTGCGACTTTGGTAAGAAACGACAGGAACACGTTGCCGAGTTTGCGGGTGAGCGGCATCCCGGTGGTGGAGCGGGGGAGACGGAATCGGTTGCCCTTCGTGTAATCCGCGTGGCCGGTCAGTATCGGCCGCAGTAGACGTTCGATCTCCTCGGCGGGCATCTGTCCGTCGGAGTCCATCTTGAAGACGATGTCGTGACTGCCCTTGAGCGCGGCACGGTACCCGGTGCACATGGCGCCGCCGACCCCGCGATTGTGCTCGTGTCGGATCACGGTGACGCGCAAATCGCTGACCGCGACAGCGGCCGCAGCCGTGTCGTCAGTGCTCGCGTCATCGACGACGTAGATCGTGTCGACCCACTCGGGTACGGCACGGATCACCTCGGCGATATGCTCCGACTCGTTATGCGCGGGCATCACGACAGCGACGCCCGCAGCGAGGTTACTCGAACTGTGCATCACAGACGGTTCCCTGCAAGAAGAAGTGACGGTGCGGCAATGGTAGCACTCGCAACCGTCAGTCGTCTTGCTGCGTGTCGCCCTCCCGGGTGGACTCCGGCTGCGGAGCGGGCGCGGGCGCGGGCTCGGCTACTGGCTGCTCTGTTACGTAGCCGGTCGGCGCCAGTGCTTCCCGCAACGCCGGCTCGCTTGTGTAGGACTGGCAGTAGTCGATCTCGACGCGCGGTCCGTCCTCGTAGACGGTGACCAGGCCTACGCCAGCCTCAGTGGAGAGGGTGTCGAAGATGACAGCCGCGGCGTCCTCGGCGCTGACTTCGGCCGGGAGTTGAAGTTCGATGGTGGCGAAGGCGCACTCGTCAACGGTGGCGATGATGCGCGAGACCTTGCCGTCGACCATGGTGGCGGTGTTCGCGCCACGTCCTGCGATAACGGCGATGGCGACTACGGCCACCACACCAACGATCACGATGATGAGACGCGGAGAGAGTCGCTTCGCCGAGGAGGACTGCTGCTTGGCCTTCGCCATGGGTTGGTCCATCTGGGCTTTGGCGGGCGTCTCCTGAACCTGCGAGGCCTGTCGCATACGCTTTCCCTTGCCCACTAGCGTTCTCCTGACACTCGGCGTCGATATAGGTCGTAAGTGTACCAGGGAGTTATGAAGAGTTTGAGGAGGTCGTTTGGTGCGTCGCGCCTTTGGGCGGGCAGCCTACGGGAATAAACACCAAAACACGAAGGCGATTGGGGGTATAATCGCCAGACGCAGTCAAGGAGCCAGACGACCAGTTCAGGCGGGAGCCGATGTTTACGTATCACGTCACCAGCGAGATCGAGGCACAGCTCGCGAGAATCGAGGCACTGCGTGCCGAGGTCGATCGTCAGGGCCCCCTGCCGCGCGTCTGGCTGGGCAGGACGCGGCGGGACCTCGAGGCGGAGGCCACTGCGGCCTCGGTGCGCCTCGAGGGCATCAGCGTGACGGCAGACGAAGCACGCCGGATCCTCGCCGGCGACCCGCCGGCCACGGTGGAGGCGGAGGATGTGGAGCACGTGCTCGGCTACCGTGAGGCGATGGCTCTCGTGCTCGGCCGGGCCGACGATCCCGCTTTCATCTATCAGCGCGAACTCCTGCTCGGCATTCACAGGGCAGTCATGGGAGGGTCGTGGGCCGAGGAAGCCGGGCGCGCGCGCCGCATTCAGAACCGGCTCGTGGACCGCGCGAGCGGCCGGGAGCTCTTTCTGCCACCACCGCCCGCGGACGTACCGGGTCTGCTCGACGAGATGTGCGCGCTCCTGGGCACCGAGGATGCGCCGGCGCCCGTGGCAAGCGCCCTCGGACACGTCCGCCTCACGGCGATCCACCCGTTCCGTGACGGCAACGGCAGGACGGCGCGCATAGTCGCGTCGCTTGAGATGTACCGGGGCGGGTACCGCTCACCCTTCTTCACGAGCCTGGAAGAGTGGTGGGGCCGGCATCCCGAGCGCTACTACGCCGCGTTCGAGTGTCTTGGGACGCGCTTCGAGCTTGCGGCCGATGTGACACCGTTCGTGCTCGCCCACGTGGAGGCTCAGGCCACGCAGGCCGAGGCGCTGTCACTGCGCAACGCGACCGAGCGCGCTCTGTGGACGGTGCTCGAGGACGTCGTTGTGCACGATCTCGCGATGAACGAGCGCGCGGCTCACGCGCTCTACGACGCGCTCTTTGGCCGGACGGTCACCAACCGCTACTATCGCGAGCTCGCCGACGTGTCCGACGTGACCGCGGTAGGCGACCTGAGGCGTCTCGTCGCAGCCGGATTGCTCGAGCCGAGAGGTGGCGGCCGGACTTCGCACTACGTAGGTGCCGGGCGTTTGCTCGACATCGTCGCAGAGGCGGCGGGTGCCGGGGAGACCGTCGCTGCGGTGACGGGATACTGCGAGCGCGCCGACGCGCTCATCGCCAACCTTGCATCGCGTATGCAGGGCGGCGAGGTACGCGAGGACTCCGTGCCGTACTGCGCAGGGTAGGGCGATCTCCCCCGCGGACACCGTTTGGACACCTGCGATACTCTGAATCCGAGGTCTGGCAATTACTCAACGTATTGAGTAAAATTACTCAGTGAGTTGAGTAGTAGCCAATCGAGTCGATCTCAGGAGGTACCGGATGTACGCACGCCCCATCGACGAGCTGCTGACCGAGCGCCTGCGTGCCCCCAGGGGGTTCATCCAGGTCGTCGCCGGTCCACGCCAGGTCGGCAAGACCACATCGGTCACGCGGGTTCTCCAAGAGGTGTCCGTGCGACACCGCTATGTGAGCGCGGACTCCCCCTCGACGCAGACGGCGGCATGGCTGCGCCAGCAGTGGGAGACAGCTCGCATCGAGGCCGGCGGCGAACCATACATACTCGCCCTCGACGAGATCCAGAAGATTCCCGGCTGGTCCGATGAGGTCAAGGCGCTCTTCGATGAGGACGTGCGGGCCGAGCGCGACCTGCGTGTCGTGCTTCTCGGCTCATCACCGCTGCTGATGCAATCGGGCCTGACAGAGAGTCTGGCGGGCCGGTTCGAGACGCTGCGATGGACGCACTGGACGTTTTCCGAGTGCCGGGTCGCATTTGGCTGGGACGTTGAGACGTTTCTGTTCTTTGGCGGATATCCGGGCGCGGCGCGGCTGGTCGATGACGTGGAGCGTTGGCGTTCGTACGTGGTGGATTCACTGATCGAGACGTCCGTGTCGCGAGACATCCTCCTCATGGCCCGCGTGGACAAACCGGCGCTGTTGCGTCAACTCTTTGGCCTGGCGTGCGCGTACTCCGGACAGGTGCTGTCGTACACGAAGATCCTCGGGCAGCTGGCCGACGCGGGCAATACCACGACACTTGCGCACTACCTCACGTTACTGCAGGGAGCCGGTCTCGTGACCGGGCTTCCCAAGTACACCGGCTCCGAGGTTCGCAAGCGCGCCTCGAGTCCCAAGCTGCAGGTTATGAACACGGCACTGATGACGGCGCTCTCCGGTATGTCGCCTGCCGGGGCACGCGCTGACACGGCCTGGTGGGGCCGGCTCGTTGAATCCGCCGTCGGCGCCTACTTGCTGGCCGGAGAGTCAGCCGACGGGCCGGGCGTCCGTTACTGGCGAGAAGGGGCAGCCGAGGTCGATTTCGTGCTCGGTGCAGGCGACAACGTGTGGGCGATCGAGGTCAAGAGCGGTCCTGCGAGCCGCGATCATGCGGGGACGGCAGCATTCCTGCGCCGTTATCCGGACGCACGGCCGATTATGGTTGGTGGCGACGGCATCGCGCTCGAGAGCTTCCTGGCGGGCGAGACAGGGTTGTAGGTCGCTCGTGCAGTGCTGGAGAACCCCTGTTCAAGGATCGCGGCTTCTAATTCTGACTCGGTATGCTTCGCAGGCAGGCCGAGGAAGTCCAGCACGTACGGATCACGGAACAGGATGCCCGGCTCGTCGGCATCAGCGAGCGCAACGATCTCGACGAGATGACTCCAGCTCAATTGTTGCGACAGTGTCGCAACAATTGAGCCGTCAGTGAAGTCGTCCGCGAACTGAATCATCCGGAGGAGGTTGGACCTGCTCCAGCCCCGGCCGTACTGCTCGGCCAGACGCATCGCCAGTCGTTTAACCACCGCTTGTCCATACATCGCTCGCTCGCCGCCCAGTACCTCATCCCGCACGCGTTTGCCGGCGCTCCAGTAGAGCATGACGAGTTCGCTGTTCACTGCAGTAGCAGACCTGGTTCGCGCATGCTCGATGAGTTCGCTGATGTCACCGAAGAGTGCGTCCTCGGCGGTCCTGGTGATTGACTCTTCTCCCCGGGCGGTCATGGTCTTGTCTCCTGTTCACACATCACGCGTGTTCGTGTGAACCCAGTGTAGGGAGCCCACCTTAACTACGCCTGCACGGATTCTTACCGCTGGGCACGATCAGGCTTGGTGAGCTCGACGAGGTGCGCTGTCGCTCGGTGTGGAGGGACGTCGTGTGGGCGGTTCGGTCTGGGCATCATCTCCCCAAGGGCACAGCAGTAGCAGGGTGCTATGGGCGCCAAGCGAAATCGCGTGCAGCAAGTGCAGCAAGCTCATTTTATTGTCACTGTTGGGCGTCAGGTTCGTGATCTCGGCGGTCCCTCTGGAGAGTTCCGTGTTGCGTGAGGTGGACGTTGGCGGAACAGCGCGGCTGTATGAGAATCTCAGTGCCGACACGCCTGCGTTCGTAGCGCACGGCGTTCGTGTGGCTGTTGATCGCGAGACGCTCCTGGACGAGATGGAGCAAGCTCCGCTCTCCGAACTGCGTGCGAGTGTCTACGTGGTCGAGGAGGTCGCAAGAGAGCAGTCTCTCCAAGTCAGGCGAGGACCTGCTCCGGCATACGGTTCATCCCGGATCGAGTTTCAGAACGTGTCCTCAGTCGCCTATAGCGTGGAGAGCACGCATGCGGGTTATCTCTGCATCATGGTGCCGAGTGACCTTGGGTGGCGCGTGTTCGTCGACGGCGAGCAGGCCGTGGTGCTACAGACACACGGAGCGTTCGTTGCGGTTCAGGTTCCTGCAGGCACCAGCAAGGTGAGCGTCGAGCCCACCTCTCTCGTTTGGTGAATTGGAGGGCACGTCAGAAGGCGCCCGAGAAGTCGCAGCACCGGGTGCATCGTGCAGCACTAACAAGTATCCTTGCAAGTGATGTCGTCACGATTTCGAGAGGTCGCCCATGCTTACAGGCAAGTCCATCCTTGTCACCGGCGGTACCGGCTCGTTCGGCAAGAAGTTCGTCGAGACCGTGCTTGAGCGCTATCCGCAAATCGAACGCCTCGTGGTCTTCTCACGTGATGAGCTCAAACAGTTCGAGATGGCGCAGCGGTTCAGCCCGCACGAGCACCCGCAGCTACGGTACTTCATCGGCGATGTCCGCGACAAAGACCGACTCTGGCGCGCGCTTGAGGGTATCGACATCGTCGTGCACGCGGCGGCCCTCAAGCATGTGCCCGTGTGCGAGTACAATCCCTTCGAGGCAATCAAGACCAACGTGCTCGGCGCCCAAAACGTCATCGAGGCCTCCATCGACCGGGGCGTGAAGCGGGTCGTCGCGCTGTCGACCGATAAGGCGGCCGCGCCCATTAACCTGTACGGCGCCACGAAGCTCGCATCAGATAAGCTCTTTGTCGCGGCGAACAATTTTCGCGGACCCCACGACATTAAGTTCTCGGTGGTGCGCTACGGCAACGTCATGGGCAGTCGCGGCAGCGTAATTCCGTTCTTCCTGGCGAAACGTGCCGAAGGCTGTGTGTCTATTACCGATGAGCGCATGACGCGTTTCAACATCTCACTCGAAGAGGGGGTGGACCTCGTCCTCTACGCGCTCGAGCATATGTGGGGCGGCGAGATCTTCGTGCCCAAGATTCCCAGCTACCGCATCACCGACGTGGCTGAGGCGGTCGCTCCTGAGTGCGAGCGGGAGGTCATCGGTATCCGTCCGGGAGAGAAGCTCCACGAGGAGATGATCACCGAGACCGATGCGCTCGCTACGCTCGAGTTCGATGACTACTTCGTGATCATGCCCTCCACGCCGCTCTGGGACGCCGAGGAGTACGCGACAGCGTTCAGCGGCAAGCGCTGCGAGCCGGGTTTCCGCTACAACAGCGGCACTAACACAGAGTGGCTCAGCGTCGAGGAGTTGCGCGCACTCATCCGCGCGCATGTCGATCCGAGCTTCGAGGTCTAGCGCGATGATCCCATACGGCAGACAGTCGATATCAGAAGACGACATAGCGGCCGTCGTCGAGGTGCTGCGCTCGCCGCTCATCACCCAGGGACCGGTCGCCACGCGCTTCGAGCAGACGGTCGCCGAGTACTGCGGCGCGGACTACGCGGTGGCAGTGGCCAACGGCACGGCTGCGCTCCACGTTGCGGTCATGGCGCTCGGGCTCGGGCCGGGGGGTCTGCTGTGGACCTCACCCAACACCTTCGTGGCGTCTGCGAACTGCGCCCGGTATGTAGGCGCCGACGTCGACTTCGTCGACATCGACCCGGCCACATTGAACATGAGCGTCGAGGCGCTTGCCGCCAAGCTCGAGGCGGCCGAGCGGCTCGGCCGCCTTCCGGATGTGGTCGTGCCCGTCGACTTCGCCGGGGTGTCGTGCGACATGGCAGCGATCAGGGATCTGGCCGACCGGTACGGGTTCCGCATCCTCGAGGATGCGTCGCACGCCATTGGCGGGAGGTACCGCGACGAGCCGGTCGGCTCGTGTCGCTACTCGGATGTGGTGACGTTCAGCTTCCACCCGGTCAAGATCATCACGTCAGGCGAGGGCGGGATGGTCCTCACCAACGACGAGGGTATAGCGGAGCGCGCGCGGCGATTGCACACCCACGGCATCACCCGCGAGACGTCGCTCATGCGTGGCGAGTCCGATGGACCGTGGTCCTACCAGCAGCTCGAACTCGGGTTCAACTACCGCATCACCGACATACAGGCCGCGCTCGCGCTCAGTCAGATGAGCCGACTCGATGCGTTCGTGGCGCGCCGCAACGAGATCGCTGCGCGCTACCGGGAGGCGTTCTCAGGGATGCCGGTGCGGTGTCAGGAGGTACCGGCAGACACGCTCTCTGCGTATCACCTGTTCGTCATCGAGCTCGAGCGCCACGATCGCGCTGCGGTCTACGACCGCCTGCGCGAGCATGGCGTGGGCTCTGCCGTCCACTACATCCCGGTGCACCTGCAGCCGTACTACCGGGACCTCGGGTTCGAGAGGGGAGACTTCCCCAACGCCGAGGCGTACTACGAGCGGGCGATCACGCTGCCGTGCTACCCGGATCTGACCGAGGAGGAGCAGGATGTGGTTGTCTCCGGGCTCAGGCGAGCTCTTGAGAGCGATGCCTAAGAGTTCTGGCGCTGTGGAGCAATCCAGCACCGGGCCGTTCGTGCGTGTGACCGTGCTCACGGAGGCCGGCCCGGACATCGGCTACGGACACCTCGCACGTTGTGTGGGGCTCGCTGATGCGTTTCTGGTACGGGGGCTGACTCCCCGGCTGATTGTCAGAGGAGAGACTCCCGCATATCTCCTGGGAGGGCACGATGTCGAGTGCTTAGACTGGACTAGTGCTACCGCGCTCGATGTGATCGCTGGCAGCACCGATGTCATTGCAGTGGATTCCTACACGGCAAGTGCCGACGTGTGCGAACGTCTTGCGGAGGCCGTCTCGACGTGCATCTGGTTCGACGACGAGATGCGCGAGGAGTATCCCGGTGGAATCATCGTGAACGGCGCTCCGGGCGTTTCGCGTACGGCTTACGCGGAGAGACCAGACGCGACTCTCTTGCTGGGTACGACATATCAAGTGCTACGACGTTCGTTCTGGGACACGCCCCCCAAGAAGGTGAGACCGCAGGTGGAGCGTTTGCTGGTCATGTTCGGCGGGACCGATGTCCGCGGATTGGCGGGTGCTGTCATCGCGGCGCTGGAGGCTACGCACCCTGGCATCACCATCGATGCTGTTAGAGAACCGCGAACTGCTGCCGAGATCAGGAACGCGATGCTAGAGGCCGATATCGCTATCAGCGCCGGTGGTCAGACGCTATACGAACTTGCCGCGACGGGAACGCCTACCATAGCGGTGTGTGTCGCGGAGAATCAGGACCGCCAGGCGAGGGCGTTTGCAGAGGCTGGGGTGATCAGACTCGTAGGTTCTTGGAGCGAGCCCGACATCGTTGAGAAGCTGACCGTCTCGGTCGAAGCCATGGGGCCAGCAGGAGTGAGGCACGGGATGTCGAGCGCCGGACAGGAACTTGTGGATGGTCGTGGGGCACTGCGCGTTGCGCAGGCGGCAGTCGACCATGCTAGGAGGGTGCAGGCTGAATGAAGGTTCTCTGGCTCGGCCCGTTAAGGGGGGGCATCGAGGAGTGTCTGCATCATCATGATGACGAGTTTGAGCGTCTCGAGGAGCCGCTGCACGCCGGTCATCCCGCACTACTGAGCGCAGACTTCCTCCTAAGTTACGGATACCGTCATATCATTCCGGAGGCAGTACTCGAGCCATTCGGGGTGCGAGCGGTGAACTTGCACATCGCGTACTTGCCGTGGAATCGAGGAGCGGATCCGAACTTATGGAGCTTCCTCGAGGACACACCCAAGGGCGTGACGATTCACCTGCTTGATGCGGGCATCGACACAGGACCGATTCTGATGCAGCGCGAGATTGTCGTTCTCGAAGGCGATACACTACGGACAACATACGATCGTCTTAGTCACACGATAGAAGAGTTGTTCTGCGAGTCGTGGCCCGCTTTGCGAGCGGGAGCCATTACGCCGATTTCCCAGGAGCATGATGAAGGCAGCATGCATCTCAGCGCAGACAAGACACGATACGAACAGTTGCTGGTCGAGGGCTGGGATACACCAGTAGACAAGCTCGTTGGCCGGGCGCTCAGGGGACGTGGCTAAGTGACGGATTCAGGTATTCGCATAGCAGGCCGTTTGATCGACGTTGACCACCCGCCGTTCGTCATCGCCGAGATGTCCGGCAACCACAACCACTCACTTGACCGGGCGCTCGCGATCATCGACGCGGCCGCAGATGCCGGCGCACACGCCATCAAGCTCCAGACGTACACCGCCGACACCATCACTCTCGACATTGACCACGGCGAGTTCGTCATCGACGATCCCGGTTCGCTCTGGGCGGGACGTACGCTCCACGACCTCTACGACGAGGCCCACACCCCGTGGGAGTGGCACAAGGCGCTCTTCACTCGTGCGCGCGACCGAGGATTGATCGCGTTTTCGACGCCGTTCGATGAGACCGCGGTCGACTTCCTCGAGGAGCTCGAGGTACCTTGCTACAAGATCGCGTCGTTTGAGAACGTGCACATCCCGCTCATTCTCAAGGTCGCTGCAACCGGCAAGCTGATCATCATGTCGACCGGCATGGCCACTGGTGACGAGCTCGCTGAGTCAGTTGATGCTGCACGTAGCGCCGGGTGCACCGACCTCGTGTTACTCAAGTGCACGAGCACGTATCCGGCGACACCTGCGAACAGCAACCTCGCGACGATCCCCGACATGCGCGAGCGGTTTGGCTGCGAGGTGGGGCTTTCGGACCACACACTCGGCACGGCTGTCTCGGTCGCGGCGGTCGCGCTGGGGGCGACCGTCATCGAGAAGCACTTCACACTGAGTCGGGCCGAGGGCGGCGTGGATGCCGCGTTCTCCATGGAGCCCGACGAGTTGCGCGCACTCGTGGCAGACACCGAGAGTGCGTGGCAGGCGCTCGGGCGGGTCTCCTATGGCCCCACGGAAGCAGAGAAGCCTTCACTGCAGTTCCGCCGCTCTCTGTACGTCGCCGAGGACATGCGTGCGGGTGAGGCCTTCACGTCGGCCAGCTTGCGCGTCGTGCGACCAGGGCTCGGTCTGCCGCCCAAACACTACGACGAGCTGCTCGGCAGAAGCGTTGCCCGCGACGTGCGCAAAGGCACGCCGGTGAGCTGGGATCTCATCCAGTGAGCGCGATGGCAGGACATCCGCGTACCGTGATCATCGCCCAGGCGCGAATGGGCTCCACTCGCCTGCCTGGCAAGGTGATGATGGACATCTGCGGCAAGCCGATGGTCGACCGTGTGATCGAGCGCGCGCAGCGAAGCCAACTCGCCGATGCGCTCGTAGTTGCCATACCGGATATGCCCGAAGACGACGTGCTCGCCGAGTACCTTGCGGGTCTCGGGGCCACCGTCGTCCGCGGTAGTGCGGATGACGTGCTCGCTCGCTACGTGAGGGCGGCAGAGGCGACTACCGCCGAGTCGATTGTGCGTATCACGTGCGACTGTCCGCTCATCGACCCGGAGATCATCGACCTCGTGATTGCGGCGTTCCACGAGAGCGGGGTCGACTACTGCTCGAACACGCTCGAACGCACGTATCCTATCGGCATGGACACGGAAGTTTTCTCGCGAGAGGCGCTCGACAGAGCGCATGCCGAGGCGACGCTGCCGCACGAGCGCGAACATGTGACGCCGTACCTGTACCAGCATCCGGAGCTGTTCAAGTTGCATAACGTCGAGGCGCCGGAGGGCCTGCGGCACCCAGAGTTGCGGCTGACGGTGGACGAACAGGCGGACTTGGAGATGGTCAACGGCGTTTGCGCGAGGGTACCCAGCCCCGTGCGACTGCAGGACGTGGTTCGCGCTGTCTTGGCGTACCCGGAATTGAGGCGGCTGAACGAGGACGTAAGACACAGGTACATAGATCGCTGATGGTCTTTCGTCACCAGGAGTCACCCCCAGGTCGCATAAGGCTGCAAGGGGAACAGCTGCGTTGCGTGGGGGGCGCTCCGCTTTTGAGAGTGGCAGCTGTGGGCGAGATGGAGACGGTGATGGCCAACCGAAACCGTACCATGAGTGAAGAGCGTCGGTGCGCCCGGGGGCACCCAATCCAGCCTTCCGGCTCTGGTGCAACCGATCTCGGCTCCGTCCAATACCGCGAGTTGGTTCCTGAATGAGAAGGTGCAGCCAAGAGTTGGAGGATGGCTGCTGGAGTTTGAGTCACAATGGCGGATTTCGTGGCACTCGCTGTCGACTGGGGCTGCACCACAGGCATGCAGGCGTTCTGTCGAAGCCAGACGTTCATTTCGGATCATGAGCGCCTGTTTTCCGTCATGTTCAGGCCAGACTGCGGGCTCGTCGTTCACAAGCACGAGTCCGTTGACCTGAGTCCCGCGGCAGTGGCTGCCGGTCGCGAGCTGGAGGCATGCTAGTACTTAGAGGCACAAGTCCGCGTACTTCGGCTTGGGCATCGCCTGGCGGACCTCGGTCTTGCGCCATTCGAACGGATGAGCGTCCTCATTGTAGGCGGCCACGAACGCATCGATCGCGTCGCGCACCTCCCCCGGGGAGGTGAAGCTTGCGCCCTTGAGCGCGGCTCTGGAAAGGATCGAGAACCAGACCTCGATCTGGTTGAGCCAGCTCGCATGTGTGGGCGTGTAGTGGAAGTGCACGTTCCTGTGCCGGGCAAGCCACATATCGCGCTTGGGTTTGTGCGGTTTGAGGTTGTCCAAGATCACGTGGATCTCCTGGTCGGGATACTCGGCGAGAACCCCGTTCATGAAGTCGAGGAACTCCGCTCGGCGGCGGCGGTTGTAGTGGCCGGCCTTGACCATGCCCGTCGCCACGGTGAGCGCCGCGAACAGTGTCGTGGTGCCGTGTCGCTTGTACTCGTGGGAAAAGCCGGTCAAAGCTCGCCCGTCGGGAAGCTTGAGCCATCCCTGGGCCCGCTCGAGCGCCTGGATGTGGGGCTTCTCGTCTACGCAGATGACAACGGCGTTGTCGGGGGGATGAAGGTACAGGCCCACGACGTCGGCGGCTTTCTCGGAGAACTGGGGATCGGTGGACACGCACCAGCTGCGGCGGCGCTGCAGCGAGATACCGTGGACGCGCAGGATGCGCCATACCTGCGAGGCCGACACGTCTCCCAAGGCCGAAGCGATCAGAGAACCGTTCCACTGTGCGTATCCGGCCGGCGGCGGCGTGTCCAGCATGCCCAAGACCCGCTTCTCGGTCTCGCGCGTATAGGTCGGCGGCTTGCCTGAGCGCGGCTTGTCGCACAACCCCGCCGGTCCGGCTTTCGCGAAACGCCCGCGCCACTTGCTGACGGTGGCCGCTCGCAGTTCCAGACGCTCGGCCACCTGCTTGTTCGTGGATCCGGCCGCAAGCTGTAGGATGATACGGGCGCGGGTCACGAGCCGCTGTTCGGTAGTCGTGGCACGTGTCCAGGCCAGAAGCGTCTCTCTGTCTTGCGCGCTGATCTGCAACATGATCCCACCTCCTGCGGACCATGTTAGCAGAAATACGCTCAGTTATGGAAGTAAGTACTAGCGGTACTCGATGTACATTTTGGGCTTCGGACTGGGGCACCCCGGCATGTACTGCGCATCAGACCGCGTTGGGGTACTCTGTGGGCGCTTGCTCAACGTCACACAGTCGGGAACCGTAGTGAGACAGGAAGTCAGAGAATTCATCAAACCTTTTGTTCCAGCACCTATTCGTTTGCGAGTGCGGCGCATCGTGGGTCGCATGCGCAGTACGCCGACCAGACCGGTGCTTCCTCCCATGCAGCGGGCCGATGCTCACCTGGAGTCTCTGCAGTATGCACGACGGAGAACACTGGGTCGCAGCGGGGTCACGCGATTCTCCCTGAGACCGGTGCATCGCTTCTTCAATGTCATTGGGGTTCCCGCGCAGGCTCTCCCAGGGGAATGGTGGTCGCACCTGCTCTTCGAAAGAGCATCCATCCAGGCGTACTCGGCTAACGGCGATCCGAAGTTCATTGAGTGCACGAAGGCTCTAGATCCGCAGCTCATGGGAGCTCTCGAGTGGCTCGAAGTCTACTTGTTGCTGCTGCGAGTCGGTTTATATCACTCGGCAAATGTAGTTCGAGATCATGCAAGGACGCGTGCGCTGTCTGTCGACATAACCCAATGCACACCTACGGAGGGGAAGCTCTATCTTGCTGCGGCACTCGAACTCAGGCAGTACGAGAAGGTGGAAGATGCGTGTCTGGCCCTCGAGGAAGAGGGCGCGGAGACCGAACTCGTAGCCACATCCAGGTTCCTCATGGCTTTGTACCAAGGAGCGGTCGGCTCAGCGGTCCCACGCACTGACGAGGATCTCCTTTACCGCGAATATGTCGCCAGTCGCTCGGTGGCTGTGGTCGGTCCAGCGCCAGCCGGAGCTTGCTCCGCGGACGAAATCGACTCACATGACCGCGTCGTGAGGCTCAACTTTGGCGAGAGCGGGAAAGGGTGCGATCCGTGTTCTCGCGGCCTGCGCTCTGACGTCACGTACTTCAATCACGAGTTTGCACGGCGCCTGTTCGAGGCAGGCATGCCAATCCCGGAAGAGCTCAAGTGGGTCGTGTTCAGGGGACCGTCGTGGAAGACCAAGTACTCTGCAGCCTTCGGACGGGCGCACGTTACGGCGCGCGGCTTCGATGTGAGCCCGAACATGTGCCTGTTCAACGGCGATTTCAATGCGATCCCGAACGTCGTATTGGACTTGCTGAGATTCGACTCGTATTCGGTGAAGGTCTTCCATGCCGATCTGATGCTGACGGTGCAGCGATTCGCTGGTTACCACTGGTGGGCCGATTGCTCCTTCGACCAAGGTGTCGACGAGCAGATTCGGCTGATTGAGAACTACCTCAGGAGCTTCGTCTTTCACGACCCCGTGACTCAGTATGTCCTGCTCTCCAATCTGTGGGAAGCTGGCAGAGTAGTCGGCGATGAGCGCTTCACCGAGGTTATGCGTCTCGGATGCGAGGAGTACATGCGCCAGATGCAGACAGTGTACGGTGAGCCCTTCAACGCATATCTCTGGCGCAAGGTGGCCGACGAGCGTTGAGGTAGCCGTCGCCAGAATGGGAGGAGTGCCCACTGACCCCGGGGCGATCTCGTGCGGCCTGGATGCCAGTGTTCGTGACAATCAACACAGGTTGTGTATTGGTGCGCCGGCGAGCCAGCGGCTTGGCTGCACCCAGTGAGTACTGGCTGGCCGATTGTCTGAGACGTGGTGAGGAGCCCGAATTGTCGCTATCGCAGGAACATGTGACGGTGCTCGCACAGCGCTTCGAGGCCGAGCAGTCCGACCTTGACGCACTGTGTGCTGTTCGACCACTGTGCACGCCAGAAATCTGGGTGCACAACGACTACTACGGCACTGCAGCCATGTTGAAGTTGTACGCCGGAGTCGCTCCCGAGAGCTCACTTCGGGCAGTCGTGCCTCATGGGGTGGTCTTCAATGACGACTACCTCGCGGAGGCCGAGCGTGAATCAATGCTGCCGTCTGTGCTCGCTTTCCCGCCGTACAGACAGGAGCTATATCGGAAGGCATGCATGCTCGTTGTCCCGTCCGCTTCGCCTTTCGTGTACGCCGATCGCTTACTGAGCATCGAGTGCGATCGGCGGGGTACCATCTTCTTTCCCGCGCACTCTCTTCCCGGTATTGCAGTCGAGATGGATCTTGAAGCTCTCGCCGAGGCTTTGCTGGAACTGCCCTCCCACATGAAGCCCGTTTCGGTGATGGTCTATTGGCATGACTATCTGCTCGGCAAGCATCAGCCCTTCGTTCGGCGGGGTCTCAGAGTGGTCTCCGCGGGGAACATCAACGACCCCGACTTCCTGTTGCGTCAGGTGTACCTGCTCAAGCGCCATCGCTATGCACTGAGCAACGAGGTCGGATCTCACGTCTTCTACTGTGTCCAAGCGGGCTGTGTGTTTTCGATAATCGGACAGCCGTGCACCTACACTGGCGATGACGAAGATATGCAGCTGAAGGCCCCTGCGCTCTCCGCGGGGCGGAGGCAGGCGACAGAGGACGTCAGGAGGCTCTTCTCCGCAGGGGTGACGAACGTTACGCCTGAACAGCGTGCAGCTGTGGACTACTACTTGGGGGTTCGGTATGCGCGCGAGCCTGACGAGCTAGCGAGACTCATGCGCTGGCTCGAGCATGTCGATCGAGTGGGTCAGTTCGCTCTGTGGCTCCCCGACAGACGTCGGTTCGATGTGGAGAAGATGCGTCTACCCTTGCTCTCACAGGCGTTGAGGCGATTCCGTGTGCGGGCGGTAGAGGCACGCATGCGTGACATTGAACTGCCCGCCCGCCGGGCCCTCTCCGGGGCAATAGCATTACTGAGGAGGGTGTTTTCATTCCTCAAGAACGTGCGCCTCAGGCGCTCGAACAGCCTGCCCGAGGATGAGGGTGCTTCAGGCATTCAAGATATCGAGGAGTAGCTGGCGCACGTGCTCGACGGAGACATCGAACGGCGAGTCCGGGAGGGGTCAGGCTGCTGATGATGCGCGGCGGTGTATGCTATGATTGCGCAGTTCTGACCACCAGCGATGAGGCACGGTGAGCCCCTTCTATGAACCTCCTGGTCACTGGCGGATGTGGCTTCATAGGCACGAATCTCATAAGACACGCGGTGCTGGATGGCAGGCACCGCGTGACTAACATCGACGTACTGACCTACGCAGGGAATCGTCATTCGCTTCAAGACCTTGAAGGTCGCGAAGACTACGAGCTCGTGATCACGGATATCTGTGATGCCGAGGCCGTGCTTGCCGTGCTCGAGCGCACCAGCCCGGACGCGGTCTTGCACCTGGCTGCGGAGTCGCACGTGGACCGATCGATCGACGGGCCCGGCGAATTTATTAGAACCAACATCGAGGGCACCTTCTCGATGTTGTCAGCAGCAGCAGCCTATCGCGCTACCCTGGGCGCGCAACGCACCGCGGCTTTCCGCTTCATTCATGTGTCGACAGATGAGGTGTACGGCAGTCTCGCTCTTCAGGATCCGCCGTTCACCGAGGAGACCAGGTACGATCCGCATTCCCCGTACGCTGCAAGCAAGGCGGCCTCGGACCACCTAGCCCGGGCGTGGCACGACACGTACCGTCTTCCCGTGATCGTCACCAACTGTTCCAACAACTACGGGCCGTACCAGTTCCCGGAGAAGCTCATTCCCGTGGTCATCCTGAAAGCCCTGGCAGGAGAGTCCATTCCTGTCTATGGCACCGGCGACAACGTTCGTGATTGGCTCTACGTGGTCGATCACGTACGTGCGCTCATTCGCGTGGTTGAAACGGGCGTACCCGGTAGGACATACAACATTGGCGGCGCCAATGAGATGATGAACATCGACCTCGTGCGCAACATCTGCGCCATTCTCGATGACATTGCCCCACCGTCTGGCGGCGGGTCGTACGCAGAGCTGATAACGTTCGTTGAGGACCGGCCCGGGCACGACAAGCGCTACGCGATCGATAGCTCACGTATTCAGCAAGAACTCGGCTGGACCCCGACTACGGATCACGATGCAGCTTTGCGATCAACCGTGCGCTGGTACGTCGAGCACCAGTCATGGTGGCGCGACATCTTGAGCGGGGACTATCGCCTCGACCGTCTGGGTCTTGGCGCACCGCAGACAACCAAGGAGAGCCAGTGAAGGGAATCGTCCTTGCCGGCGGAGCGGGCACGCGCCTGCACCCGATAACGCTTGCTGCGTCAAAACAGCTGCTGCCCGTGTACGACAAGCCGATGATCTACTACCCGCTGTCGGTGCTGATGCTGGCCGGCATGCGAGAGATCCTCGTGATCACCACGCCCACCGACCAAGCGTCATTCGAGCGCGTGCTTGGCAATGGGAGCCAGTGGGGGATCGAGATCTCGTATGCCGTGCAACCCACACCAGGCGGTCTTGCGCAAGCGTTCCTGATAGGAGAGGAGTTCCTCGCTGGCAGCCCCGCCTGTCTCGTCTTGGGCGACAACATCTTCTACGGTGGCGGGCTGGTGGATATCCTCCGCGGCGCACGCGACGATGCAACCCAGGGCGGAGCGGTCGTTTTTGGTTATCAGGTTAGCGACCCGGAACGCTACGGGATCGTTGAATTCGACGATGCCGGCACCGTGCTGTCTCTTGAGGAGAAGCCCGCGAATCCTCGCTCCAACTACGCTGTCACGGGACTCTACTTCTACGACAACCGCGTGTGTGACCTGGCCAAGCGCGTCGAACCGTCAGCGCGCGGCGAGCTTGAGATCACGACGCTCAATAACCTCTACCTGGCGGAGGGGGCTCTGAACGTACGTCTGCTGAGCCGCGGTATGGCGTGGCTCGACACCGGCACACCGGATTCGCTCATGGACGCCGGCCTCTTCGTGCAGACCATCGAGAAGCGACAGGGCCAGAAGATCGCATGCCTCGAGGAGATCGCTTTTCTGATGGGTTTGATAGACGAGGCGGCATTGCAGCAGGCGATGGCGGGAACGTCGTCGGAGTACTATCGATACCTCGGACGGCTCTGACACGCGAGTCTGCGCGACTGCGCTCGAAGGAAAGGCACGCATGTTGAACGACGTGTTCGTCGTAGGGGTCGGGAAGACGCGTTTCGGGCCCACATCCAAGACCGTGACGCAACTTGCCCAGGAGGCGATAGTCGACGCGCTCGACGACGCCGACATCGGTTCGGACGACCTGGATGCGATCATCATCGGCAACTTTCTGGCGGGTCCCAACGAGCAGCAACTGCATCTGAATGCGGTTGTCGCAGGCCTCTTCCCCGGGCTGAACATCCCGAGTTGGCGCACGGAGGCCGCATGCGCTTCCGGTGGCGTTGCCGTCCACCAGGCCGTCCTGTCGCTGCACCGGTACGAGACCGTGCTTGTGGTGGGCATCGAGCGGATGAGTGGCGTGGTTGGCCTGGAGCTCACCCGGAACATCGGCATGGCGGGTGATGCGGTGCTCGATCAGGTTGCGGGCCTGAACTTCCCTGCCAACTATGCGCTTGTCGCTCAGGCCCATATGGAGGCATACGGCACTACCACGCGCGATTTCGAACTCGTGAGCCTCAAGAACCACGCGAACGCAAACCTCAACCCCAAGGCGCACTTCCACCTCAAACAGGTCGCGCAGGTCGACATCGACGCGGGCGCCTCGGTCGCGCTGCCGCTGCGGCTGTTCGACTGCTGCCCGGTCTCGGATGGCGCCGCCGCAGCCGTGGTGAGCTCGCGTCGCTGCGGCTCCCGGAGTGTACGGGTGTTGGCGTCTGCGGTATCCAGCGATGTGATCTCGCTGGCGCAGCGTCGCACTCTCACCAGCTTCGGGGCCGCGAAAGACGCGGCGAAGCGAGCGTATTCTGAGGCGGGTATCGGGCCCGACGACGTGAGCTTCGCCGAGGTGCACGACTGCTTCACGATTGCCGAGCTTGTTGCCATGGAGGATCTTGGCCTTGCGCCGGCGGGTGGAGCCGCTGAACTGCTGCGCGCCGGGGTGACACAGATCGACGGTCGCATCCCCGTGAACCCGAGCGGTGGACTCAAAGCTGGCGGTCACGCTATCGGGGCGACGGGTGTCGGGCAGATCTATGAGATCGTGACTCAGCTACGGGGCGAGGCCGAGAGTCGGCAGGTCCGTGACGCAAGAATCGGATTGGCTCACAACGTAGGCGGTGTCGGTGGGACGTGTTCGGTGCACCTGCTGGGGGGCATCTCATGAAGCACTGGGCCTGTGTGCAATGTGGACGCGACTACTCCTACGAGTTGGAGCAGTGCACCTGGTGCCGGGTGAGTCTGGCGCTGACCCAGCCCGATCGCGCCCGTATCACAGCAATCACCGAGGTTTCCGCAGGCAGCGTAGGGCACGAGGACGTTCCCTACTGGTGTGCGCTGGTGTCTGCCGATGACGGCTCCCGGTCGATCGTCAAGCTCGATCATGCGGCAAGTGTGGGTGACGTGCTGTCATTCGGTGCGGAGGAGGCGGCTGAGCTTGCGGTTGTCGGCATTCTCGGCACCGGCACGATGGGCCGTGGGCTGGCGGAGTTACTGTTGGCGCGCGGGCATCGCGTGGTGTGGTGCGGGCGATCCGCCGAGCGGCTCGCCCGGGCGCGCGAGAGACTCCTCGAAAGGCTCGGTCGTGTCATGGATGAGGAGCAGATAGAGGAAGCGGGCTCGAGACTCGAGGTTTCCGTGGGCTACTCGCCGCTTCATGGCTGCGACATCGTGATCGAGGCCGTCGTTGAGGAGATGGGGGCCAAACGCGCCGCGCTGGCGGCCGCCGAGGCGCACATGCGGGCAGGGGCGATCCTGGCAACGAACACATCGGGTCTTTCTATCGACGACCTCGCCAAGTCGCTCGAGCGCCCCGGTGATTTTGGTGTGCTGCACTTCTTCAACCCGCCTACCAGGATGCGGCTTGTCGAAACGGCGGTAGGGGAAAAGACGTCGCAGGAAACGAGTGAATACCTGGATGTTTTCGCGCGTTCTCTTGGCAAGACGCCGGTGCGCGTGGCGGCAAAACCGGCATTCGCTGTCAATCGCGCGCTGATGCCCCTGCTCAATGAGGCCGTTCGCGAGCTGGAGGAGGGCGTTGCCCCGGCGGAGTCGATTGATGAGGCCATCCGGCTCGGGCTCAACCACCCGATGGGCCCCTTGGCGCTCATCGATCTCATAGGGGCGGATGTCGTGGTCAAAATCATGGACAATATCGTTGAGCGTACCGGCGATGAGACGTACGCGCCGCGACCGCTTCTGCGGGCGCTCGTCGCTGAGGGTCGGCTTGGGCGCAAGACCGGAACCGGGTTCTACGAGTATCCGAGGTAGCAGAACGGGAGTATCGATGGCTATGCGATTCCTGGTGATCGGGGTTGGCGGCCTGGCGAAGGAGATGACCGATCTGGTCGTGGCCCTTGGTCACGAGGTGGCGGCGTACTACACCGAGGAGGCAGCTGTGATACTGCACCCCATGGAGGGGGTCACAATCATCAACGACATCGATGACGCGCAGTGTGATGCTGCCCTCATCGCAATCGGTGATACCTCCGCCCGCCAGCGCTTCTCTGATGAGCTCGCCGGTCGATTCAAGCTTCCCACACTCATCCACCCCACAGCTTGCGTGAGTTCTTCGGCGCGCATCGGCGACGGGGTCCTGGTGATGCAGAATGTGGTGCTCAATGCTGACGCCGATGTGGGCGTTGGCGCACTCTTGAACGTTGGATGCTGTGTCGCCCATGACTGCCACGTGGGGGCATACAGTCATCTTGCGCCATGTACGCAGATGGGCGGTGGCTCATCTGTGGGCACCGGGGTGTTCTGCGGTACCTCGGCGGTAGTGCTTCCCAATGTGAGTGTCGGCAGCTGGTCGGTTTGTGGAGCGGGCGCAGTGGTGACAAGCGACATTCCCGAGCGCAGTCTGGCAATAGGTGTGCCCGCCAGGGTGGTGAAGTCGTTGTGACGGAGCAGCCTGCTTTCGGGACACCACTTCACGTCGGTCGGCCGAACATTGGCGAGAAGGCAGCACTGTTCGCACGGCTGGAAGACATGCTCGACCGTCGCTGGCTCTCCAACGACGGACCTTACCTGCAGGAGTTCGAGCATCGGATGGCCGAGTTCCTGGGCGTGCGTCACTTCATCGCCGTCTGCAACGGCACGGTAGGACTCGAAATCATGGCCAAGGCGTGCGGTCTCGTCGGCGAGGTCATCATGCCCTCGTTCACATTCGTGGCCACTGCACATGCGCTGGGATGGGTTGGGGTGACGCCGGTCTTCTGTGATGTCGATCCGAAGACCCACAACATTGATCCGTCCCTTGTGGAGCGACTCATCACTGGCAAGACTTCGGGGATTCTGGGTGTGCACGTATGGGGTCGGCCATGCGACGTTGAGGCGCTTGAGGGCATTGCACAGCGCAACGGTCTCGCCCTCGCGTTTGATGCTGCGCATGCGCTTGGCTGCACTCACGGCGGACGTATGATTGGCAACTTCGGTGTCGCAGAGTGTTTCAGTTTCCATGCGACCAAGTTCTTCAACACCTTCGAGGGGGGCGCAATCACCACCAATGACGACGAAGTGGCGCATCGTTGCCGCTTGATGAGGAACTTCGGGTTCGACGGCCCGGATAACGTCGTCTCCGTGGGCATCAATGGCAAGATGAACGAAGTGTGCGCTGCGATGGGTCTCACGAACTTGGAGTCGATGCCGAGCTTCGTGGATAGGAATGCGCGCAACTACCGCGCGTACGCGGCAGGTCTTGAGGGGATTCCGGGAGTCGAGCTGATCGAGTACTCCGTTGGCGAACGGTGCAACTATCAGTACGTTGTGATTGAAGTGGACGAGACCCGGGCGGGGCTGTCCCGCGATGACTTGCAGGCGCAGCTCGTTGCCGACAACGTGCTGGCTCGTCGGTACTTCTATCCCGGATGTCATGTTATGAAGCCGTACGGTTCCGCGCCTCTGCGCACGCCGCTCCCCGAAACCGACCGCTTGGCGAGCAGAACACTGTCGCTTCCGACGGGGACTGCTCTTGATGAACCCGACATCAAGGCTGTCTGCCGCCTCATCGGCGACGCAGTCAGCGCGGCTTGCGGGTGAGGTGTCGATGAGTCAGCTGGGTACGAACGCTGTGGAATCCCGGTTCAAGGTCAGCGTAGTCACCATCACTTACAACCAGGAGTCGTACATAGCTCAGGCCATCGACAGTGTCCTCATGCAGGAGTGCGATTTCGACTTCGAGTACATCATCGGTGACGATGCATCCACAGATGGCACCGCCAAGATTCTCCGAGGGTATGAGCATCGGCATCCCGAGCGCATCAGGCTCGTGGTTCATGAGGAGAATCTCGGTGCACAGATGAATCTGGCTCACGTTCTAGGGATGTGCGCCGGGCGGTATGTTGCACTGCTAGACGGGGACGACTACTGGACGAGTCCGCACAAACTTCAGACACAGGCCGATTTCATGGATGCGAATCCGGAGTGCGCGCTGAGTCATCACGGGTACAGCATCTTGCGCGCAGGCCCACAATTCCAAACGTGCGAGGCGGTCAGTGCGAGAGCTCGACGTTCGGAGATTGAGGATCTGCTTGACGCGAACTTCATCGCCGCATGTACTGTGATGTATCGTTGGGGCCTGCTGGATGCCCTCCCTCCTTGGTGGGGGGATACAAGTCTCGGAGACTATCCGCTCAACGTGCTGCATGCACAACATGGCTGGATTGGCTACATCGACGAGGTCATGGCAACATACAGAGTGCATGGGGCAGGGCTGTGGTCGGGACGTGCGCAGGATATCTGCATGAACGAATTCCTGTCTGTTCTACGGCGGCTCGACCAGACCCTCGAATTCCGTTATCACAAAGCGATAAAGCGCAGCATACGGTCTCATGAGAGAACTCGGGAATTCGACTTCCGTTGTGACCAGGCGCGCGAGTTTCTCCACGGGGGCGACAGGCAGTCTGCGACGATGAGCGCCCTTTGGGTGGCTGCACACGTTGGCTGGAGAGGAAGACGTTCGCTAAAGGACGTGCTCATCGTTATCCTCCAGGCCGCCTCTCCGCGGCTCCTTGAGATGATTGTGGCATTCAAGCGGGCCGTGCAAGAGCGCTTCAGTCGCTAGCCGGGAGAACGTATGGGATCTTTCGGCTGGATGGAGGGAAGTCACATTTGAACAGGTTGCTGGTATTCACCGAGAATTACAGTGTGCCAGCCGGTGGTGCGAGCTACATCGTTGATCTCTGCAATGGCGTTGGCCCGTTCTTTGATGAGATCGTTCTCTCCTCTAACCCTGACGGTTATGCGCCGGACACTGCGCCCCGGATCGAGTCGCCACATCGGAGTCAGAACGTGCAAGTCTGGACCACCAACCGGCTTGGTCGTACATTGACCGGGATGTCCTCGCGCTCTTTGCTTCGTCGGATCGGCGCACGATTTCTCCGTTGGATGAGCGCGCATGATTCACTGGTCTTCGCCTTCAACGTCATGGTTTGCCGTTATGCCATCCGCAGGGCTCGTCCGAGTACGGTGCTTGCGTTTAACGGGGGGTATCCTGCGGGTCGGTCCGTGCTCTCCATGGCGGTAGCCGCTCGCCGTGAGCGCTTGCCGGTGGCTCTATGTGTGGCGAGCATGCCGGGGCCTCGATGTGATGGACGTCTGGGTGCATGGGAGGAGCGGATGGACTCCCTCGTGGCGGAAAGTGTGGACGTCATCATAGTCAACGCGCACGCCATCGCCGGGGCACTCGCAGCTGTGCGCGGCTTGCCCGAGTCGAAGATGCGAGTGGTGCACAATGCGCTTGCGGACATCGAAGGCGCGTACCCGGGACCCGTGCATGGCAGGCGTCGAATCGGCTGTGTATCCCGGATGGATCGCATGAAGGGGACGCGCTTTCTCGTTCAAGCGTTTGCACTGCTCGCCAGAGGCAACGATTCAGTTGAGTTGATGCTTGTTGGCGATGGGCCCGAGCGAGGAAACATTGAGCAACTTGTGAGGGAGTTAGGGATTGCGGATCAGGTCATCATGACCGGCCACTACCAGGGAGACGTGAACGAACTCATCGCCACCTTTGATGTGTATGCTTTTCCGTCACTGTGGGAGGGGCTGCCCTACTCTCTTATTGAGGCGATGCGACTCGGTAGGGCGATCGTGGCCACCGACGTCGGGGGAGTCTCTGAGGCGATTATCCATGCTTCGAGCGGGCTTCTTGTACGACCTGAATCTGCTGATGAACTGTTCGCAGCGCTCAGCAGTCTAATCGACGATGAACGCCTCCGAGAGAGCCTCGGGGCTGCCGCACGTGCCAGGTTCGAGCGCGAGTTCAGCCTAGAGGCGATGTATCGCGCGATACAGGGCTGCTTTTCGGGAGACGAATTGGCGCCGCGCTAACTCATGATGACGCGGGTTCGCTCGCATACGCTGACGCAAGCTGCGCCATCCGAACCTGCTAGAATCATGGCCGCACGTTCACTTCTTGGAGGCAGTGTGAAACTCGGTGGCAAGTCAGTCGTTGTTACCGGCGCAGATGGCTTCATCGGAAGTCATCTCGTCGAAGAACTCGTGGCGCACGGTTCGCGCGTCACTGCCTTTTGCTTCTACAACTCGTTCAACTCGTGGGGCTGGCTCGACACGGCTGACTCGGGAGTCATGCAAGAAGTCGAGGTCTTCATGGGCGACGTGCGCGATCCCAACGGGGTGCGCACCGCGCTCAAGGACGCCGATGCAGTGATGCACCTCGCGGCGCTCATCGGCATCCCGTTCTCGTACCACTCGCCCGACAGCTACGTGGACACCAACGTCAAGGGTACCCTGAACGTGCTGCAGGCGGCGCGCGACCTCGACCTCGAGCGGGTCGTTGTCACCAGTACGAGCGAGGTCTACGGTACGGCGCAGTACGTGCCGATCGATGAGAAGCACCCGCGCCAGGGCCAGTCGCCGTACTCGGCTTCGAAGATCGGCGCCGACGCGATGGCGGAGTCGTTCTACCGAAGCTTCGGTTTGCCGGTGACCATCGTGCGTCCATTCAACACCTACGGGCCGCGCCAGTCCGCACGCGCGGTTATTCCCACCATCATCACGCAGTTGATGGAGGGTGCGGAGGAGCTGCATCTCGGGTCGCTGCATCCCACTCGAGATCTTACGTACGTCACCGATTCGGCGACGGGTTTCATCGCGCTCGCCGCGTGTGATGAAGCGGTGGGCAGGGACGTGAACCTCGGCGTTGGCGAGGAAATCACCATCGGCGACCTGGCCGCGACGCTCATGGAGATCACCGGACGCACGGTTCCGATTGTTTCGAAGGACGAGCGTTTGCGGCCGGACAAGAGCGAGGTCGAGCGGCTGCTCTCGGACAACTCCCTTGCTCGGGAACTGACGCGCTGGGCGCCGCAGTACTCGCTCCGGCAGGGCCTGGAGCGCACAGTGGAGTGGTTCTCCGACGAACGCAACCGCCAGGGCTACAAACTCGGCTACACGATCTAACGGAGGGCTCATGGGTTTACGTGCAGTCATACTCGCCGGCGGCAAAGGGACGCGTTTGGCGCCCTACACCACTGTGTTTCCCAAGCCGCTTATGCCGCTCGATGACACGCCGATACTCGAAATCGTGCTCCGTCAATTCGCCGCGCGTGGGTTCGACCGCGCGACGCTCGCCGTCGGGCACCTTGCCGAACTCATGAAGGCGTTCTGCGGCGACGGCTCGAAGTTCGGCATCGCGGTGGACTATTCGCGTGAGGAGTCCCCGCTGGGCACGGCCGGACCGTTGGCACTGATCGACGGTCTCGATGAGCCGTTCCTGGTCATGAACGGAGACGTGCTTACCACGCTCGACTACCGGGCGTTTCTCGATGAGCATGTCGCCTCGGGCGCGGTGGCTTCTATCGCCACCAAGCAGCGCTCCACGCGCATCGACTTCGGCATCGTGGAGACGGACGAAGCGGGTGACATCACCGGCTACATCGAGAAACCGGAGCACGAGTACCGGGTGAGCATGGGCGTCTACGCGTTCTCGCCGGGGGCGATCGACCACATCACCTCCGGCGAACGGCTTGACTTCCCCGATCTCATCCTGCGGCTGCTTGCCGCTGACGCGCGCGTGCGCGCTGTGCCGTTCGACGGCTATTGGCTCGACATCGGTCGCCACGACGACTTCGACCAGGCACAAGAGGAGTTCCAGGCCAAGCGTGACCTGTTCCTGCCGATGGGGGGCTAGTGTGACTGGCGTCCTGGTAACCGGCGCAGCGGGGTTCCTCGGGAGTGCAGTGTGCCGCGCGGCGCTCGCCGCCGGAGGTCCTGTGACCGGTCTGGTACGTCCGGGTGAGTTGATTAGCTCGATCGAGGGTGTTGAGTACCGCGAGTTCGATTGGGCGCACCGCGATTCCATTGCAGAGGTGCTTGCCGAGATGGAGCCCGACCGGATCGTGCACTGCGCGGGGGCGACACCGAGGGCTCGCATGAATGTGAGTGAGCTCTATGACGCCAACGCGCGTCTGGTCTGGCAGCTCCTCGACGCGGTGAAGTCTGTCTCGCCGCAAGCGGGAGTCGTCGTGCCGAGCACCGCAGCGGTGTACGGCTCCACGCCCTCAACTCCGACTGATGAAGACGAGCCGCTCATTCCCGTGTCGCATTACGCCTGGAGCAAGGTGCTCGCAGAGCAGACGGTGCGCGCGTTCGCGCAGGCCGACGGGGTGCGGGCGTGCGTTGCGCGTCCGTTCAACCTGCTCGGAGAGGGGGAACCTGCGGGCTCTGTTGTGAGTGATGTCGTCACGCAGCTGCGGGACGATCCTGACCTCGCGGTCGTACAGTTGCGCGAGACGGTCTCGGTGCGCGACTACATCTACGTGGGCGACGCCGTCGCAGCGCTCCTGATGCTCGCCGAGAGGGGAGTGCCGGGCGAGGCGTACAACGTGGGTACGGGGATCGGCGTGAGCATGACCGAACTCGTGCAGGCGATCCTCGACGTGTGGGACTCAAGCGCCGCCATCGAGACGACCACGCCGGATGCCGCCGGCACGGTCTCGATCGGGGCGGCGGATAAGCTCCGCGCGCTCGGATGGGAGCCCCGGACGTCGTTGCGGGAATCGCTGGAACGGGTGAGCGGGCCAGGATAGCGTTCGCAGCCCGGTCAGTTTGTCCCTTTGCGGTCGTCCAGTGCAGTAGTCGCCGGTATTCTCGATTCGAGGAGTTGCGGTCGTGCCGACCGGCGGGCAAGCAGCTACACTGGACGCAAGACCGCCTCGACGAGAGTGATGCACGAGGCCGCTGAGCTGCCGAGGACCCAGGATGCTGAAGTGTATGCTTCCTATGGGAACATTGCGGCGATAATCGATGGGATGTATTTGGTGATACGCAATTTCAACGAGGCGACCTAGTGGTCGAGTTGGCGGCAGACTTCGCTGAGCGCTTCGAGCGCGAGCAGTGGGATCTTGATGCCCTATGCGCTGATCGGCCGCTGCAGACTTCTGAACTCTGGCCGGGCAACGACTACTACGGCATCGCGACAACCCTCAAGCGCTACGCAGACATTCCGGATGATTGCTCGATCAAGGCAGTGGTGCCTCATGGCATCTACATGAATGACAAGCTGGTGAACGATGCTGAGCGAAGCGCGCGTCTGTCGGCCGCTCTCGTCTATCCAGCGTATCGCCTGCGTTTGTACCGCGATCAGGCCAGGAAGATTCCTGTGCCATCTGCAGCACCTTTCGTCTATGCCAGTCGACTGATCGAGCCTCCGGCCCTACGCAGCGGGACACTCTTCTACCCGGCACATTCGTTGCCAGGGGTCACCGCCGAGATGGATTTCGATGCGATTGCAGAGAAGCTGCTCGACTGGCCTGCCAGTATGAAGCCAGTCAGCGTGAGTATCTACTGGCATGACTATCTTCTCCGACATCACCGCCCCTTCGTGGAGCGGGGCATCAGAGTCGTATCTGCGGGCCATATGTTCGATCCTGACTTCCTACTTCGGCAGGCATACTTACTGAAGCAGCACGCACACGTGGCCAGCAACGCGGTTGGCTCCCACCTCTTCTACGCAACCCATGCGGGCTGCCTGTTTCACCTGGTGGAACAGCCGGTCGCGTACTCCGGCTCGGGGAGGGACATCGCTGCCAACGTGGTGTCTCCTTCGGGTGCGCGCGTAGAGGTTCTTCAACGGATTCGAAGAATCTTCTTGAGTCCTGTCGATCGGTTGGGCGACGAACAACGGGAGCTGGTCGACTATCACTTGGGAGCGGAATTCGTGCTCGAACCAGCAGAGTTCCGAGACTTGGCCGATTGGCTGGACCGCTTGGATCGCTTCGGTCGAATCGCTTTGTGGCTTGATAGTGGACAGAGGTTCGGAGTGGATAGCCCGCGTCCCCCGGCAGTGCCCAGACGCTGGCTCAGGGCGGTTTCTCAGCTCACTCACGGTGCCGAGAAGATTGTGCGTGTAGCCCTTTCGGATGCGATCCGCTTGACGAGATCTGTTTTCCCGTTCTTGCGGGGTGTTCGCGTGCGTCGACACTCGCGGCACAAGGAGTGAGTTCCGTGAACGACAATGCGCCCCTGTTCTCCATCGCGATGCCGGCATACAGTGCGGCGCAGACGTTGGGCGAAGCGCTTGATTCCGTTCTTGCTCAGACGTTTGCAGACTGGGAGCTTGTGATCGTTGTAAAGGACTCGCCGGATGCCACAATGGCGATCGCATCCGAGTACGCAAGCAAGGACGCTCGCGTCAGGGTGATGCAACAGGCGGACAACGGCTGTGGAGCAGCGCGCACCACCGCCATCAACAACTCCCTCGGCCGCTACATCGTACGATTCGATGCCGACGACATCCTGATGCCCAACTATCTGGAGGAGATGGCCGCCTTCGTCGGCGAGCATCCGGATTTCGACATCTTCGAGTGTAACGGCTGGCGTCTTCTGCCGGACGGGACGAAAGAACTCATGCACGTGGGAGCGGAGTATGAGCGGGTGCTTTCTCTCAAACTAGAGGATATGCTGAGTTGTAACCTACTTTTTGGCATTGCCGTGTTCGATCGTCGGCTCATGGATCTGACCGGCGGCTTTCGAAGTGGCGTCTACACAGAGGATTACGATTTTTGGCTCAGGGCGATGGCCTATGGAGCTCGACACATCTACCTGCCGCGTCCGCTTGCCATCTACCGAATCTCTGATGCTCAGATGACGGCTGACATGCTCCTGAGTGATGAAGGGCAGATAGCGTCCCTCGCCGGTCTACTTGATTTCGGGCTGCTAGACGACCGTCTCACCTCCAAGGCGCTGGCGAGAGTCAATCAAATCCAGGTGCGCTTGGATCTGATGCGGGCCGTGGCACTCCGGAGCGAACTCGAGCAGCGTCTGGCACACAGGGACTACGAGCATGCCCTGCGAGATTACATCCAAGCTCGAAGGGCTTTCTCGAGTCCGCTGAAGTACTGCCTGGGCCTGGCGGTCGGTGTCGTGAGCCGTCGCCTACTGGGCCGCCTGCTCGCATTGACCCCATCGCCAGAAGATTCGCCTTCCCGCCCATCTACCGTTGTTGCCGCTGGCTCGGGACTGAATGAGGAAACCGTCCCGGTGAACAGTTGTGCCCAGCAGGCAAGTGAGATGTCGACCGAGCCCGTGCTTCCTACTGCGATAACTTCTACCCGCGGAACGCTGTTGGTCCTCACTGAAAACTCAGGCCCGGGCGGCGGAGCTTCGTACCTCAAGGATCTCATTCGGGCCGTCCAGCCGCTTTATGGAACCATAGTCCTGGTCTGCAACCGGGGAGGTCTAAGTCATTGGGATTTCTCCGAAGAGATGTTCAAGAATGGTTCCTTGCAACGGGCTGAGTATTCGTATCTGACCAGGGCCGCTGTCTATCGCACGCTTAGTCACATGTCGGGCAAAATCACAGTTGCGGGGGTGTGGTTATACGAGCACTGCAGCCCATGGTTCCATCGTCGTCTCGCGCGACGTATCTTGCTCCGACACCGCCCCGCCGCTGTCTTCTGCGCCAATCATGCAGCGCAGAGCATCATATGGCCGATGATGGATCTGTGCGGGATACGAGGCATCCCTGCCGCAATGTACCTGCTCGGCATGCCAGACATGTATAGTCGTCTACCCGAACGCATGCAGGCGAAGTTTGACATGCGTATGTGGGAAGCATCTCGTTTTGTGATTGTGAACGCTCGTGCGGTTGCTGATGCGACGGAGCACCAGCGCCAGCTGCCCCGGGGCAAGGCTGTCCTGATACCAAACGGATTACCTGATGTTCCCGTCCGGCATCCGCGAAGTGCTGGTACTACAGTGGCGGTCGGAACACTCGGCCGCCTCACCGCAGCGAAGGGCCTTCACCATCTACTCGATGCGGTGGCAGTCTTATGCGCTGAAGGACTAGAGGTCAGAGTGCTTGTTGCCGGAGAAGGTGCCGAGGGAGAATCGCTCAGGGAGCAGGCATCCAGACTAAGAATCGACGACACTGTCGACTTCAAAGGGTTCATAGCAGATAGCGACGTAATCGATTTCCTCGCCGGGATCGACATATTCGTGCTGCCATCACTCTCAGAGGGACTTCCTTACGTGTTGAGTGAAGCGATGCGTGCCGGTGTAGCAATTATCGCGACCGCGGTCGGCGGAGTGCCCGAGATGATCGACGACGATATGACAGGTCTGCTTGTTCAGCCCGGAAACCACTTGGAGCTTGCCGAGGCGATCGAGCGGCTTGTCGGCGATTCCGATCTTCGACAGCGCATGGCCCTGAACGCACGAAGATGTTTCGAGGAGCGGCACAGGAATGACGCAATGCTCGAGGCAATCAGGAATGCCTTCATTCATGGAGGCATGGTTCCGGGAACCGTAACGACGGGCACCGGGGCGGACGATGCCAGTTCTTCCGATGAGGTCGATGCCCCATGCGTGTAGGGTTCACCGGCAATTCTGAGTCACCGATATTCCGTGCCTGGGTTGACGAGATGGAACGGAGGGGAATCGAGCCGCTCGTCATCTCTCCGGAAAAGCCTTCGTGGGATGTTGAGTGGGCACAGATTGTCCTTCGTGCACCCGGGGTGCGTGGTCTTGGGATTGGCCGCCGCGACATAGCGCGACAGATGACATCGGTCTGCCGCGAGTCGCGGGTTGACTGTATCCACTCACACGAAGCTCGAAGGCATGCGTTCTGGGCACGGGCGAGCGGTTTCCGCCCCCGGGTTGTCTCCTGCTGGGGCTCGGACGTATTACGGCTTGGAGAGACGCCGCTCGGTCATCGAATCGGTGTCAATATGGCACTGCATACCGCAGATGCCGTCCTGGTCGGCTCGAACGTGTTGCTTGGTGCGGCTGTCGCTGCAGGTGCGCGGCGTTCAAGATGCGCACTCATCGGTTGGGGAGTCGATTTGGATGCATATCGACGGCGCGTCGAAGCGCGAGAGCGCATCCGTGCGGAATGGGGCTTCGACAACCGCAAGGTTGTGATCAGTACGCGTCAGCACAGACCTTTATATCGCATTTCATTGATCATCGAGGGATTCGCCGCGGCCCGTGAGGTGGAGCCCGACCTGGCCCTCGTTGTCGTTGGCGAGGGTTCTGAGACACCCAGGTTGCGGGCACTTGCCGAGTCGTTCGACCTTGGGATGGCCGTGAGGTTCATAGGCGCGGTTCCCTACTCTGGTTGGCCAACCATGCCGGATGTGCTGTCAGGTGGCGACCTGTATTGCTCAGTACCGGAAACCGACGGCGGCCCGCTGTCGGTGCTCGAGGCCATGGCGTGCGAACTGCCGGTTGTGGCGTCGCGCATCCCCGTTATGACGGAGTGGATACGGTCAGGAGTAAACGGTGTTCTGGTCTCACCCTCGGCCGGTGACGTTGCTGCAGGTATTCTAGAGACCCGGGCCGCACTGTCGGTGCTCGGCAAAGGAGCACGCGCCTATGTCGAATCGAACCATGATCGCTCACGAGAGATGGAAGCTGCGGTGGAGCTCTATTCGCGACTTATGAAGAAAGGGCCGTGGAGTAGATGACAACCTCGTCATTTACTGGAAGTGTTTCCTTGGAGCCACTCCGCGGCACGAGAGTCTGCATATTGCGGACCGGCCCGCTCGAGTACGACAAGCGCACTCAGCAGGTGGCGGCTATTCTGGTCTCTGCAGGTGCGGATGTGGCTGTGGTCTGCGTAGCCCCGGCGGCTCGAGCCTACGAAACCGACGCCGGGTACCGCGTCAGGGAGGTCTGGCCTGGCGCCGCATCAGCGGACGAGGTGTGGGCGGTGCGGGTCGTCCGGAATGTGTTTCGGTTGTGGCGCCAGTATCGTTTGCTAGTGCATCTGGCACGCTCGACTAGGCCACACGTCGTGCACTGTATGAACGTCGACACCTTGCTAGTCGGCTTGGCGGTTAACCGTCGGTGCCTTCTTTACGATGCTCGCGAGCACTTCGCCACCACTGGGCATGTGCGACGCTATGTCCGGCTGTGGTGGATGCTCAAGGAACGGTTAGTGGTTCCGCGTGCAGCAGCGGTCTTCACCGTTAGCGAGCCCATCGCTGACGATCTTGCGCGTCGTTACTCGATTGCCTCCCCAACAGTTATCTACAACGGATGCACCAGCTATGCTGGCACCCCGGCGCCCGGGCACGCACCGTTGCGTTTGCTGCATCTCGGCAAGTATTACCTCGATCGGAATATCGATGAGGTCATCGAGATTATGGGTTCACTTCGCGGATCGGCCACGCTAACGCTGCAGGGGTGGGGAGAGCCTGAAGCTGCGCTCCGTGCGCGGGTTACTGAGATGGGGCTTGAAGACGTGGTGACCTTCGTACCTCCGGTGCCGCCGGAAGACATCACCGAGAGCATCGCATCGTATGACGTTGGGATTATCAATGTCAGGCCGGACACTCAGAGCCTCATATGGTCAGCAGCGAATAAGTTCTTTGAGTACATGGGCGCGGGCCTGGTCCTGGTTGTTCCGGACCTTCGAGTGATGCGCGCAATCGTCGAGGAGCACCGGTGCGGAGTAGTGTTCGACTCAGCGAAGAGCGGCTCCCTGCTCACAACGCTGCAGTTGCTGGCGGAGAATCCGGCCTGGGTTGAAGAGATGAAGCGCAATTCGATCAAGGCCGCGCCCGCATACAGTTGGGAAGGTCAAGTGGGAAGAGTTCTTGAGGTCTACAAGCGCGTGGTAAGCGACATCTGCAAACGAAAGGACTCCTGAGTACATGGAGGGGCTGCCGCGTGATTTTCCATCCGAGCTACAGAATCCTTGTGAAGGGCTTGGAATCTCCCTCCTGACGTTCTCGGACTACCCGTGGCGCTCGGGCGGTGTGAACCAGCTCATCCACACTCTCGCCCGTGCACTCGTGGAGCGCGGCCATCGAGTCACGGTCTATGCGTTGCCCAACTTCACTAGACGACCCGCCCCGTTGCTGGCCGCGGTTGACGCCGGCATCAATGTAGTTGCGGTCCCTGCACCGCTAATGGCACTCAGGGACATTCGGGTTGTGGGACCCCTCACTTTGATGCGCGCATTGTATCGCTGGCCTCATGCGGCTATGCGTCTTGTGCACGGTAGAGAAGCGGGCACCGGCCCGGCCGACGTCGTCATCGCCGACTTCACGAGCGCATCGGCGGCCATGGCATCCGATGCGTCCGGTGGCCCGCCCGCCATAGTCTTGCGTTGGGCGAACTGGGCGGCCGAGCTCGCCGATGCCGGTCGTGTGTTCGGTCGCTTTCGCGGCGTGCTCATGCGCCGAGAGGAACGGGTGCTCACGCGGGCGCGATGCATCGTCGTGAACGGGCGTGACATCGAGCAGGATCTGTACGCGCGTGGCGTTGAATCGAACCGGGTTGCGTTCGTGCCCAGCGCCGTTGACACCGCACGATTCTCGGCCCCGTATAAGGTCGAAGATCTCAAGAATTCCCACGAGCTTCGAGACCGCGTCATCCTCTTCCCCTCTATGCTGCGAGACATCAAAGGCTTCGATCATCTGTTGCGGGCCGTTGTGCTACTGCCGGAGCCGCTTCGAGCGACTGTCAGTGTGGTCGCCACCGGGCGTGGAGATGCTTCCGTCTACCGGTCGTTGGCATTGGAACTCGGCATCGATGAGCAGGTGGTCTTCCTCGGAGAGGTGTCGGCCGAAGAGTTGCCACGCTGGTTCGCGCTGTCAGATGTAGCCGTGTTCCCGTATCTGTTCGGAGCGGGCACGTCGGTCGCCAGCATCGAAGCGTTGGCCGCCGGATTGCCGGTCGTTGCGTATCGCGTGCAGGCGTTCGAACATGTTGTCGATGACGGGGTCACCGGCATCCTGGTGGAGATGGGCGACATCGACGGACTCTCGCACGCGCTGGCCGTGATTCTCGGGGATCGGGACGTCTGCGAGCGCATGTCTCATGCCGCTCGTCTGGCTGCGCGGCAGTATGACGTCGTCGAGGTGGCGTCACGGCTTGAACACGTGCTGCTGGGTGTTGTCAGGGGTGCAGCCACGTGAGAGTAGTGATGCTGTGTCCGGGCGACTCTCCGCACACCCGCCCCTGGGTGGATGAACTGTGCGCCCGGGGGCACGAGGTGCTCGTATACGCGTATCCCCCGGTGGCTGCTGACTTCGCTGGTGCGCATGTGGATGTGGTTGGCGGCGGCGGACCTCTCGGCCGCGCGCGTTGGATCGCGCGCCGGGTGAAGGACGACAAACCAGATGTCGTGACTCAGCACTACGTTGCCACGGACGCGTTTGCACTCAGCCACCTCGGTAAGCCCCTTGTGCTGAGCGTGTGGGGCTCGGATGTACTCTGCGATCTCGTGCGCAGGCCGAAACGCTTGATGGTTGCGCACGCGCTTCGTTCAGCTGCGCTCGTCGTCTCTCCTGCGCAACACGCGACAGAGGTGATCATCGAGCTGGGAGTCGACCCACTCCGTGTTCTCACCCGGCAGTACGGAGTGGACACGACTGTCTACACGTCATGTAGGGATGGCACCGCACGCGAGGCTCCTGTGCGGGTCATTTGCACCCGAGGCATGCGTTCTGTCTACGGCAATGAGGACATCATCGATGCGGTTGCGCGCACGTCGGTGGACCATATTCGCGACGTGATATTCACCGGGCGAGGTGCCTTGCTCGTGGAACTCCAGGCGCTCGCTGCTCAGCTGGGACTTGACGCACGAGCCTGTTTCCTGGGGGGTGTCGATGATATGCACGAGGCGCTTTGTTCGGCGGACATCTACTGCTCGATGTCACGCTCAGACGGTGCCTCCCTTTCCTTGCTCGAGGCGATGAGCTGCGGTCTGCCTGTGGTCGTCAGTGACATCGCGGCCAACAGGGAGTGGGTCGTCGACGGGCATAACGGCTTTCTGGTGCCGTGCCGAGATGTGGGAACACTTGCCGAACGGCTGGAGACACTGGCGGCAGATCCGGACTTGCGTTCTAGAGTGGGGCGTGCGGGGCGCGAGACGATCCTCGAGCGCGGCAACAAGAATGTCAACGTGCCTGCGATCATCGATGCCGTCGAGAAGGCGGTGGGCAGTGCCTAGCGTCCTCCTCATTACCTACGAGTTTCCGCCCAAAGGTGGTCCGGGCGTGCAACGGCCGCTCAAGACGGCTAAGTACCTCTCGCGCATGGGGTGGGACGTCACCGTGCTCACGGTGAAGGATCCGCTGGGCGGGATGATGGATGACACGCTGTTGGCGGAGCTGCCGCCGGAGGTACGAGTGGAGCGCGCATGGTCGCTTGAGCCCACGCGGCTCGTGGCGGCGCTGCGGCGGCTGAAGGGCGCACGGCGCGCCGATGGCGGGGCGGGCGTTGCATCCGGGACGCGCGGTTATACCTCGCTGCCACACGGCGCGATCCGGTTCGTGCAGGCGTTCTTCGTGCCGGATGAGAAGGTTGGCTGGACTCCGTGGGCGGTTGCGGCAGCCCGGCGAGTGCACGCAGAGGCGCCGGTCGACGTGATCCTTGCGAGCGGGCCGCCGTTCTCGGCGTACGGGGTTGCGTGGCGGGTGTCCCGGCGGCTCGGTGTCCCGTGGGTTGCGGATGTCCGTGACCCGATCGTCGGAGGCTACTTCTTCCGCCCTCCGACCCCTGTGCACGATTGGGCCATGCGGCGCTACGAACAAAAGGTTGTGCATCGCGCGCACGCGATAGTCACCGTGACGGACGGCATAGGATCGGGTATCGCCCAGCGGTCGCCTGCGGGAAGAATGCCGCTCGTGACGATCCCGAACGGATTCGATCCGGATGACTTCGAGGATCTTGCGCGTGAACCGCACGCCGGCTTCGTACTCGCATATGTCGGCACGTTTCAGGGAACGATACAGCCGCGGACTCTTCTTGCTGCCGTGAAGTCGCTCGAATCAAGAGGGTCGAGCGTTGTTCGCGACTTGCGTATCCGTTTTGTGGGAGTCCAGGATCCCGAAAGCAGTGAAGCCGTCCGTTCATACGGACTTGAGGGATTTGTTGAGCGAACGGGATACGTCGATCACGCAGAAGCGATTCGGGAGATGGCTGCAGCCGACGTCCTTCTGCTCGTTCTCGGCCCCGAGGCTGAAAGCTCGGCCATCCTCACCGGCAAGCTCCCCGAATACTTGGCAGCGGGCCGACCGGTACTTGCTCTCGTTCCCGAGGGTGTCGCGGCCGATGTGGTGCAGCGCACTGGGGCAGGTGAGGTTGTCCATCCGGAGGATGTCGAGGCAGCGGCTCAGGCACTCGAGCGTCTCCACTCAAAGTGGCTCAGTGGAGGACTGCCCGAACCGAATCCCGAAGTCGTTAGCGAATTCGATCGCTCACGGCAGGTGGCCCGAGTGTCAGAGATGCTGGAGCAAGTAGTGGGCTCCGGCTGACGGTCGCGTTAGACCATTACGCCAGCAACTGAGTCTCGAACAGCCGCTTGTGCACAGGTCCGGAGCCCACGAGCTCCTCGTGTGTGCCGTAATCGGACGCCAGGACAGGAAATGGTAAGACCCAGGTAGGGGCGCAGTGGTATTCTCGGCGCATGTTCCTCGAACGCATGCTCAGGCATGGGATATCAACGCATGGGGGGATTCGCAAACTCACCTTCATCGACGGCACTGAAAGGTGGGTGGTACAGTGGACGATACTCGGTCGTCTTGGACCTCTGAGACTAGTCTCGGCCTGGGATTACCGCAGGCAAAAGCATGCACCCAGGCCGGTGTCGTGCTATTTGAAGAAGGTGAAACGGTGATGAGCACGGTTGCTGAACTCGGCATCGTGTGAGCCTTACGCCGGCAGATCAGAGCCGCCAGAGCGTGTCGATGGGCAGCGCCCACATGCGCTCACCCATCGGTGCGGCGGTCGTTCCGGTGTGAAGCACGACGCCGCGATGGAACCGGTCGCCAACGGCCGCGGCGAAAGCGCGCAGTCCCTTGAAGTCCCGTGCATGCGGGGCTGTGGCGGCTTTGACCTCGACGCCCACAAGGCGACCCTGCGCGTCTTCGATCACCCAGTCGACCTCGTTACCGTTCCCGTCGCGGAAGTGCATCAGTTCATAGTGGTCGACCTGGTGCGAAAGGCACCTGAGGATCTCCGCGCCTACGAATGTCTCGGTGAGGGTTCCGAGCCGGTCGGGATCATCGAGCAGACGCTTCGCGTCGACGCCTGCGAGATGCGCCGCGACACCCGGGTCTACGAAGAGGAGCTTCGGTGACTTGATGAGGCGACGGCCCACATCACCCGACCAGGCGGGCACGAGCTGTAGCTCAAACACCTTGGCGAACAGGGCTAGGTACCTGTCGAGGGTCGCTCGGGCGATACCGGTGGCGCGGGAAAGGTCGGCGCTGTTGAGGAGAGTGCCGCTTCGCACAGCGAGTAGACGCAGCAACCGGGGGAGCGCGACGCGGTCGGTGATGGCCGCTATCTCCCGGACGTCGCGCTCCAAGAGCGTGGTGATGTACGCCTGCATCCAGCCGTCGCGCACGTGATCCGCGGGCAGACCTACTGGCTCGGGAAAGCCACCGCGTACGATTCGCTTGGCGTAACCGGCACGGGTCTCCTCGCCAGCGAAAGGGGGGAGCGGATCTTGGGCGAACACCGTCTCGATGAACCGCCCTTCGGTCCCATCGATCTCGCTTTGCGAGAGGGGCCACAGCGTGATGATGCGCATACGTCCGGCAAGCGAGTCGGAGAGCTTGGGGAGCAACAGTACATTCGCCGAACCGGTGAGGAGGAACTGCCCGGGGCGGCGATCTCGATCGACGACAAGCTTGATTGCGCGAAAGAGTTCCGGCGCGCGCTGTACCTCATCGATGATGACCGGAAGGGGGAGCGATGCGGCGAACGACTGGGGGTCGTCGAGCGCGCTCGCGAGTGCGAGCGAATCGTCGAGCGTGACATAGTGTGCAGGCCGCACGCCGCTTACGAGTTCGCGAGCGAGCACCGACTTTCCGCTCTGTCGTGCTCCTTCGACAAGGACGACAGGTGACCAGTCCAGGGCGTGGAGCACGGCGGCGGTCACGTGGCGAGGCAGGATGACATTGCTCATGTGAGCACTCCTCTCAGAATACTCATGCAATGTAGCACATATCGACCATCGCGTGGGCGATTCACATGAAGGCGCATCGGCTGGACCCGCCGACGCCGCCTGATCCCTACGCCAGCAGCTGCGTCTCAAAGAGCCGCTGGTACGTCTCGCCGCTCGCCACGAGCTCCTCATGCGTGCCGCGCTCCACGATGTAGCCGTCTTCGACCACGAGGAGCTGATCGGCCTTGATCACGGTGGCGAGCCGGTGGGCGATGACGATGATGGTCTTGGTGCCGTGAAGGTCGGCCAGCGCCTGCTGGATGAACGCCTCTGACTCCGAGTCGAGTGCGCTCGTGGGCTCGTCGAGTATGAGCACGCTCGTGTCGGCCAGCAGTACGCGCGCGAGTCCGATGCGCTGACGCTCGCCGCCGGAGAACCGCACGCCGCGGTCGCCCAGGTGCGTGTCGAGCCCGTTGGGCAGGTCGTAGACAAAGTGGGCGTACGCCTGATCGAGTGCGGCGCGGATCTGTTCCTCGGCAGGTTCGAAATCCAGGCCGTAGACGAGGTTTGCTCGGACGGTGTCGTTGAAGAGCATCGCGGACTGCGTGAGGTACCCGACGCCTTTTCGCAGCGAGCCCACCTGGAACTCGCGGATATCGACACCGTCGTAGGTGATGGTGCCGCTCGAGGCGTCGCGCAGGCGGGGCAGCAGCTCCACGAGCGTGGACTTGCCCGCACCCGAGCGCCCCACGAGCGCGGTGAAAGAGCCCGCCGGTATCGTCGCGGAGACCCCCTTGAGCACCGCTTTGCCGGCCGACATGAGCTTGCCGTCCGCAGAGTAGGAGTCCGGGTAGTCGAACGTCACGTCCGTGAGCACGAGCTCGCGCGCCAGGCCCTCGAAGCTGCGCGGGCCGCTCGTGATGCGGTTGGAGCGCATGGCCTCCTCGGTAGTCTCCTTCACGAGCAGCAGCCCGGCCATATTGGCTGAGATCTGCTGGCGGCCGGTGTTGAACTCCTTGACCTTGGCGTTGAGGCGGGAGAGCACGAACAGCACGAGGCCCAACTGCGCGAGCGTCATGCCCAGCACGCTGATGCCGATGTAGAGCGTGACAAAGACAGAGATCATGAGCAGCGGGTCGGCGGTGACCTCGATGCGCGCGCCGATCCGGGCCTGCTTGATGCCCAGCTGGCGCATCTTCTCTGAGAACTCGCGGATCCGCCCTGATTCGACGTGCTTCTGGTCTCTGAGCTTGATGAGCCGCATGAGGGCCATGCGCTCGACGATCTTGCCCATCATCTCCTGGCTGATCGCAGCCGATTCGATGGCGAACTCGCGGATCTTGTTGATGCTCGCCTTGATGAGGAGCGAGACGATGGCCGCAAACGCCAGGGTGACGAGAGTGAGTGGCACCGATATCGCAAACATGATCGCGATATAGAGGGCCATGAGGAGCGTGATCGAGAGCTGTTTTATGACCGCGAGGATCGCCTGTCCCGCGGTGCTGGTCTGCCCGAGGAGCACGCCAACGAGCTTGCCCACCGAGTGGCGAGCGAAGAACTCGGGATCGGCGTTCATGACGGTGTCGAGCGTCTGCATGCGCATGCGTATTGCGATGCGGCTCGAGACCACCGCGGAGTACCAGGTGTTGAAGTAGAAGACCACCTGGCGCATGAGGATGGGGACGAACGCGAGTACGAGCAGGACGGGGAGGGTCACCGGCAGGTCGAGGAGCACCATGAACCGGTCGAGCGCCCTCCAGATCGCGCCGGAGCTCTCGAGGATCGCGGTCTGGCCCCCCTCGGCGTACTGGAGGATGGGCAGCAGGAGCGAGATGCCGATGCCCTCGAAGACCGCGAACACCGCGGCGAAGGCGATGAGCCCCGCGATCTCGGTGCGCCTGACGTCGACGATGGCGAGCATCCGCCTGACGGCGTTGATGCGCAGGTACTCGTTGAGGAAGTGGATGGCCTTGGTGAGCACGCGGCGGTCCTGTCGTGGTGGTGTCGGCACGGTGTTCGTGCTGGTATCGCTGGCGGTGCACAGTATACCTGAGGTGGGGTGTGGGGACGCGAGCCCCTCGTGCGCGAGAGTGCGATACGACATTCTTGCACCCAAGACCGATTGCCAAACGTCTTGTAGACTGCTACCTTGAGGCCCTGTACGACGAGTGGAGTCGCAAGACCAGAGTGGAGGACTAAGGTGTCCGCCGTGCACGAACTCACCGTGGTGATGGGTGACCCAGGGTTTGAGGGTCCGGTTCCGCGCGGACCAAAGACCTCGGTGCTCCCTCTGGAGGCGATCGCGTCGATCGACGTCCGCCTAAGCAAGTCGCACTACTTCGTGTTCACGTCTGCGTCCGAGTTGGAGCTGGTTGCGCCGCTCGTGCATGCGGCGAACTCCGTTCACAGACTACGTACCCTCTTCGTTCGGGCAGATGTAGCGTGCACGTGGTTTCTCCCGATGTTCGAGAGGGCGAATCTGAGGACCCTTCGAAACACCCTGCTGCACACCGACCCCGCCGTGCCACAGAGAGTCATCACCGCGTGGCAGATGGGTGCCCAAGATCAACTCATCGCAGACGCTACCGTCTTCGAGGATCGACTCTTCGTGCGCAACTGCGCGCTGGATAGCTTCGAGGTCAGCTTCCGCGACGTGCCCGCGCTTGCACGCATGCCCGTCGCTGAGCGTGCTGACTTCGTCATCGATAAAGACGGGAGCTATCTGTACTGGGAAGCGAGCGATACCCACGTCGGCCTGGAGATGATCCGTTTCGCGATCGATCCCGCCTTCCGCGAGGCATCCTTGGTGCGCAAACTCGCCTTCGACCAGAGATTCGGCCGCGCCGTGAGGGCGATTCGAACCGCCTCCGGCCTTCGCCAAACCGACATCCCCGGCCTGTCGGCGCGTCAGGTGGCGAGGATCGAGGCGGGGTCCGTCACGCCCCGTTACGAGACGTTGCGCAAGATGGCGGCAGCGCACTCCTTGACCGTGTCTGACTACCTGGATAGCGTCGCGAAGCACCTTGCAGCGCTGTCGCCTGGCTCGGCGGACTGACCTGCCTCTATTGCGTGACGGGGGTTAACGAGGTGCTCTACTCCGTCGGCTTCCGTGCTATGCAGAGGAGCGACATCCCGACTGGCAGATTCACGTGCCGTAGCATCGGCACCTCTAAGCCGAAGATGCCACGTAGTGTCACGTTGAGCGCGCGTGAAGGCAGCTCGACCCCAGTGCCTCGGGTCGAGCGCGTAAGCCGTGCTAAGGCGCGTCCGGCGTAGCCGATTGGCAGCAGCAACGTGTTGAAGTACGTGACGCGATCTATGACAAGACCAGCTTGTTCAAGTGGTCTGCGGAGGGTTGTTCGCATGTACCGCCTCTGGTGTTCGTTGATCTCGTCATGCGGACCCCAAAGAGCCGGCAAGGCTGGCACGGTTGCGATGAACAGGCCTCCGGGGCGGAGCACACGGTAGGCCTCCGCGGCGGCGATGCGATCGTCGGGGCAGTGCTCCAGGACATCGAGGGCGAGGAGAAGATCGACGGATTCTTGTTCTGCCGGCAGATTCTCGAAGACGGCCTCGTGAACGGTACATCCGAAACGTCGAGCCACTGCGGCCGCTCCGGTGCTTGGCTCCACTCCGCTCAGCTGTGCGTGCGGAATGACTCTTCGCAACTCGCGAAGGAGGCCGCCTGTGCCGCAGCCCACCTCGAGGATGTGTGCGCACTCGGTGGGCGCGCACGCAGCGACGGCGTCGAGCACGATGCGACGTCTTACGACGAACCACCAGTGCTCGCGCTCGAAACGCTCGAAACTGAGGAGGAGACCCTCATCCACGATTCCGGTTACTCCCAATGCTCTACAATAGTGGGACGCTCACTGCGGCACCCACGATACACGAGGGAGACTAGTTGATGAAGGTTGTCATACTCGCGGGGGGTGCGGGTACGCGTCTTGCCGAGGAGACCATTGTGCGCCCCAAACCCATGGTCGAGATCGGAGAGAAGCCGATCCTATGGCACATCATGAAGATCTACAGTCATTACGGCTTCGACGACTTCGTCATCGCACTCGGCTACAAAGGGTACGTGATCAGGGAGTACTTCTCGAACTACTTTCTGCACAACGCCGATGTCACGTTCGACCTCGGTCGCAACGACATGACCGTCCACCAGGTGACGGCCGAGCAGTGGCGCGTCACTCTCGTCGACACCGGCATCGACACCATGACCGGCGGCAGGGTCGCCCGGTTGGCGCCCTACCTCGGGGAGCAGACCTTCATGCTCACTTACGGGGACGGTGTAGCCGACGTCGACGTTGGAGCGCTGCTCGACTTCCACCGCTCGCAAGGGCTTGCGGCGACCGTGACGGCGGTGCAGCCCCAGGGCCGCTTTGGTGCTCTCGAGCTTGATGACGACTCGCGTGTCGAGCGATTCGCCGAGAAGCCTGCGGGCGACGGCGCGTGGATAAACGGTGGCTTCTTCGTATTCGAGCCTGAGATCCTCGAGCGGGTGCAGGGTGACGAATGCACGCTCGAACGCCAGCCGCTCGAAGGTCTGACTGCTGATGGCCAGCTCGCGGCGTATCGGCACGACGGTTTCTGGCAGCCGATGGACACGCTACGAGACAAACGGACACTCGAGGCGCTCTGGGCTTCGGGTGAGGCGCCCTGGCGTGTCTGGTGAAGTGAGCAACGGGTCGGGACAGGCCTTCGGCGGCTCGTACGCCGGGCGCAGGGTGTTTGTCACGGGCCACACGGGCTTCAAAGGGTCGTGGCTCTCCTCGTGGCTCCTGACGCTCGGTGCCGAGGTCTCCGGTTACGCGCTCGAGCCGGATACCCGACCGAGCCTTTTCAACGACCTCGGGCTTGCCGGGAATGTGGATCATGCAATCGGCGATGTCCGCGACGCGACGAATCTCAGGAACACGCTGAGAAGACAACAACCCGAGCTTGTGGTGCACATGGCTGCCCAACCGCTCGTGCGTCGCTCGTTCGCGGAGCCGGTCTTCACCTTCAGCACGAACGTGCTTGGGACGTTGAACGTGCTCGAGGCGTCACGCGCAATCGATTCGGTTCGTGGGATCGTGATCGTGACTACAGACAAGGTCTACGAGAATCCCGAGAGCGGCGATGCCTTTGCCGAGGACGACCCGCTCGGCGGGGTCGATCCATATTCGGCTAGCAAAGCGGCAGCCGAGATCGTCACGGCAGCCTACCGAAGCTCCTTCTATTCCGGTGAAGGGACTGCGCTCGTTGCCACCGCCCGTGCTGGCAACGTGATCGGTGGAGGCGACTGGGCCGAAGACCGCTTGGTCCCGGATTGCGTCAGGGCGGTCATGGCTGACGAGCCCGTCATCGTGCGTAATCCAACGTCCGTGCGCCCGTGGCAGCACGTGCTTGAGTCGCTCTCAGGCTACCTGACTCTAGGCGCAGCTCTGTTGGCCGGAGAGATGTCCGCGGCTGCGGCGTTCAATTTCGGACCCGCTCCCGGGGACGCATTGCCGGTTCAAAAGGTGGTCGAGCGATTCCTGTCGGCGTGGGGATCGGGCAGCTGGGAGTCCCCGGAACGCCGTGACGAACCCTACGAGGCAAGGTTCTTGCGCCTTGACACTTCGAGAGCGGCCGAGAGGCTCGGGTGGATGCCGGTCTGGGATGCAGACCGGGCAGTTTCCGCAACGGCTGCGTGGTACCGCGCGTACGCGGACGACCCTCACAGTACACCCAAGCTCATCGGTTCAGGTATCAAGGCCTATATGGCGGATGCGGACGCGGCAGGTGTCCGATGGGCCGGACGGTCCGGCTGAACTCAGGCCTGACGTTTTTCGGTACACGCGGTCATGGGGTCGACGGCCATGTCGAGAACGACATCCGCTTTCTGCGTATCTGATGGGTCTATCGCCGCTTCGATGATCACGTTTGGACCATGCTTGACCTGTTTGTAGATGCGTCCGAGGTACTCGCCGATGATGCCGAGGAATAGCGCGTTGAGACTGAGCGAGAGCGTGATCAGAATGGTCGTCGTTGCGAAACCCGCGGGCCACTGCTGGCCGAACACGGATCGACCGACCGCGAACATCACGGTTCCGATGAGTGTGAGCACCGACACCGTCAGGCCGGTAAAGGTGGCTAGGCGCAGCGGGATGATCGAGTGGTTGAGAATGCCATCGAGCGAAAGTGCCAGCATAGAACCGAGGGAGAACTTGCTCCTGCCGTGCTCGCGCTTCTCGCGTTGGTATGGCACGCCTATCTGCTCGAACCCCATGGCTGCGACCGCTCCGCGCAGGTATGGTTGCGCGTCGTTCGTGGCGCACAGGACTTCCAGTACCCGGCGGTCGATGAGCCGGAAGTCGCCCGCGTCAAGGGGTAGTGAATCCTCGGCAAGCACGTTTGCGACCCGGTAGAAGGCTTTGCGCGCAAGCGCCCAGCGCAGCGGCTCCGTTCGGGCGGAGCGGATGCCGTACACCACGCGGTATCCCTGTTCCCACAGCTCGATGAAGCGGGGAATCAGCTCGGGCGGATCCTGCATGTCGCAGTCGAGCTGGATGGCGGCTGCACCTCGCGCACGCCGGTAGCCGGCGAGTATCGAGCGCTGGAACCCGAAGTTGCGAGAGAATCGAAAGGCGCGTATACGTGGGTCGGTCTCGGCTAGAGCCGCGATGCGCCGGAATGTGTCATCGCTGCTGTGGTTGTCGGTGAAGACGATCTCGAAGTCGTACCGCGGGGCGAGCCGTTCGAAGGTCTCACGGACGCGACGGTACGCCTCGGCGACGTTCTCAGACTCGTTGAGGACGGGGATAACGACGGAGACGAGTGTTGGACGGTTGTCTGACATGCTGTGACGATATCACGTGTCTCGGGCCCCAAACACCTCGAGGAATCCGATTTCGGGTGCGATCTCTGGGATCCAGCCGGGTGGCGGGTCGTGGAAGAAGGGGCGCATGACCTGACGGCGAGGGTAGGGCAGGCCGCCCCACACGAGTTGCGCCTCACGGCCGGTCACGCGGAGCAAGAGCTCTACCGTCTCGCGCAGTGTCATGAGCCGGGCCGCGGCAACCGAGTAGACGCGGTCGTAATCCCGGCCGGCGCGCAGTCCGTCGGCAACGCCAACGAACGCTTTGACGACGTCATCCACGTGAACGAAGCTCACCTGCTGCTCCCCCGGGGTCAAAGCGAGCGGCTTGCCGGAATCGGCGGCGTGCACGACAAGATCGAGCAGCTTGCCGCGCGGATCTCCCGGGCCGTAGACATCAGTGAGTTCGAGCGTGACGCATGCCATCGGTCCGGTCTGGCGGTAGTACTCGAGGAGCGCAGAGGCAGCCTGCTTCGATGCTGCGTAGGGCGTCGATGGCTCGTATCGCTCCGTGCCGCCGTGATGTTGTGAGAACGTTCCGGTGTTGATGAACGCCTGGACATCGGCGAGCTGTGCGGCAGCCGCTAACGCGGCAGTGAACTCCACGTTGGAGCGGACGAGCGGGAGTACTGCGGCAACCGAGTCTGACTGGTCCTGGTGGGCGGCAAGATGCAGTATCGCTTCGATGGAGTGCTCGGCCAGCAACGCCGAAAGGGTCTGGACGTCACCGTCGTAGCGCACAAGATTCGCACTGGGAACAGAGGCGATGAGCCGGGACGTGTCGGACTCGGGACGGACGATCGCTGTGACGGTGTGCCCCGCTCGGTTGAGTTCCATCGCCACTCTGCCGCCGATGTAGCCTGTAGCTCCGGTGATTGCCGCTCTCACCCGAACATCACATCCCTCTCGCCGCAGTATCGGTCGCTCAAACATACATTATGCTGTGGTGCAGCACACTTGGAGTAGGCTTGGAGCGAACGAGAGGATCCTCATGCGGGTGAGGCGTTTCGCGACGGTCGGCGTCATGAATACCACCATCGACTTCGTGCTTTTCAGCCTACTCGCGTTGGGTTTCGGGCTGCACGTCGCCGTCGCCAACATGGTCTCGTACTCAACCGGAATCCTCAACTCGTACCTGTGGAATCGTAACTGGACCTTCTCGGACCGACGTAGCAGAGCGTGGGGCGCCGAGTCGATCAAGTTCGCGCTTGCAAATCTTGGCGGACTGGCGGTCAACACTTCGATCGTATGGCTCGTTACGGCGGGTTATCATGCCCTAGAGGGTGCGGGAGTTCTTGCGGTATCGACCACTCTCGTGATTCCTGGCGCTAAGGTCGTCGCTCTCGTCGGCTCCGTGATCTTCAACTACATCGCGTTCAACAGCTGGGTGTTCGTAGGGGGTGAGGTTGGTGACTGAACGAGTGTCGGACTGGGTTCGCGCAACCTTTCGTCCAGGTCTGTTCTTCGCAGCGTGGGCCGTGCTCCTCTCCTCGCCCTACTGGATCCTTGGATCGAATTCATACGTGCGGATCCACGACAATGCCGACTCACTCCTGCCGATCAAGATCGCTCAGGGTGAGGTCGGAGCCGAGGCGTTCACGCGTCTCGCGCCGTTTGCCGTCAGTGGGTTCGATCTCTGGGCGACCGATCTCACCTTCAACGTAGACACACTGTTCTTCATGGTCCTACCTGGCTGGGCGGCCTACGGGTTACTGATGTTCCTGCAGCGCTTCATTGCCGGGTATTTCACGTACCGGTTACTGAAGGAGTCTCTCGGGACCACGGCGAGTGCGGCGGCGTGGGGCGGCATGCTGTACGCGCTGTTCAACTGGCCGTCGGTTCACAGTTCCTGGGCAGGGTTCACGGTCTACGACGGCCTCATGCTGCCCGCGCTGCCGCTGCTAATGTGGGTGCACTGGCGGTACGAGGCGAATCCGGTGTGGCAACGAATCTTAGTAGCAGCGGGTTCTGGCGTATTCCTGGCGCTCACGGGCCCCTATGCGTTCGCGCCATTCGCACTTGTCCTCCTTGCGACCTGGATCGCGGTCCGGGCATGGAGGGCAGGACGCGTGCTCGGGGTAGCGCTGGCAGGCGTCGTCGTGTTGGCCTGGGCTGCGTGCGAGTCACCTTCACTTCTTGCGGCGGCGGCGCTATCGGACGTGTCGCATCGCACGAATTGGGACTCCATGGCGAGGGCGGCGTTGCAGCCGGCCGAGTTGCTCCAGTACTACCTGGAGCGCAGGTCTGTGCCGGCTCTTCGGCATGGCTGGTATCTCATCCTGTTTGGGTTTCTCGGTGCCCTGGTTGGAGGCAAGGGCAGCAGGCAAGCGCCGGTGGTCTTGCTCGCGGTGACGCTCCTGGTGTCATTACTGGTTGGCGCAACTCCCGTTGCTCTCAGGATGCTGACAGGTGGCACGGTCGGCTTCCAGGTCGACCGATGGTATCTGCTTCTGCCGTTCCTGATGGTCGTCACTGGGGCAGTAGGAGTCTCAGTGTTGCAGAGTGCTCCAGAGAGGGATTCGTGGCGCGCTATACCGGCACGCATCATGGAATGGCTGCCGGCCTTGCTCATTGTCGTGTTGCTGTACGGATCGGTTCCGACAGCCCAGCGAATCGTTAAGGAGTGGCGGGCTGGTCACAGATACTCGCTGCTCCATTCTGAGACAGCGCACATACGAGCGGCACATGAGGCGGATGGCTGGTGGGGCCCCCGTGTTGTCACGATTCCGGGCTCCGGGAACCTGCACCCTGCATATGCCGCTGCATACGGCATTCCCTCTGCCGACGGCTACGTGACGCTCTACCCAGGCGCCTATCACGCGTTCTGGAAACGCGTGATTCGCGAGACGCGAAGTGTCGACCCAGAGCGCCGCGAGTACTTCGACAACTGGGGAAATCGGGTCTACCTGTTCACCCCGTCAGATGAAGAGTCCGATGATATTGTCAGCTTCGATGAGCTCTACGACGTCGAACTGCTGTCGCTGCTGGGTACCAGGTTCGTGATCTCGGCGGCTCCCCTGGAGAGTAATGTGTTGCGTGAGGTGGACGTTGGCGGAATGGTGCGGCTGTACGAGAATCCTGGCGCCGACATACCCGCGTTCGTAGCGCACGGCGTTCGTGTGGCTGCCGACCGCGAGACGCTCCTTGACGAGATGGAGGTAGCCCCGCTCTCCGAACTGCGTGCGAGTGTCTACCTGGTCGAGGACGCCGCAAGGCAGCAGTCTCTCCAAGTCGGGCGAGGACCTGCCCGGGCAAACGGTTCAGCCCGTATCGAGTCTCAGAACGTGTCGTCAGTCACCTATCGCGTGGAGAGCACGCACGCGGGTTTTCTCTGCATCATGGTGCCGAGCGATCTTGGGTGGCGGGTGCTCGTCGACGGCGAGCATGCCGTGGAGCTACAGACACACGGAGCATTTGTTGCGGTCCAGATTCCTGCTGGCACCAGCAAGGTTAGTGTTGAACCGGGCTCTCTCGGCTGGTGAATGCTCATCGATGGCTGCAGTACCCCCCGCGCCGCAAGCGCGTGCACACCCAGGGCTACTCGGCTGACACAGAGTCGAGGTAGCTTCGAATCGAGTGTGCAAGGGTCGGC
>CAYGFZ010000007.1:0-46704 GCA_964349355.1 uncultured Coriobacteriaceae bacterium
GTGCGGGGGTGGGTGCGGGGGGCAGCGTCGGCTCGGCCGCGACAGGCGCTGCCAGCTCCTCGGTGAAATCCCACCCGAGGACAGGCGCGGGCGGGACGGTCTCTACCTGGACGGTTTCCTCGGCTACCTGGGCTGTATACTCCTCGGCAGAGTGCACCACGGGCTCTTCGGTGGGCAGCTGGGGGGCCTCTGGGGCAATGGCATGCGTCTCGATCTCGGCGACAAGGCCTGCCCACACGTTGTCGAGCGAGGGAGGCGCATCGTCAACGTCGGCAACGACCGGCTCGAGGGGTGGTGTGAGCGGCTCGGAGGGTGCGAAAGCCTCCTCGACCCCCACCTCTTTGGAATCAGCGATCGCTCGCCAGTCGCCGATACGCAAGGGCTCTGACACCGTGGCTGCGAACAGGTCTTCGTCCGGACGCTCTGACGAGCCGCCGCTCGGGGACTCCACCGCATCCGACGACCGAGAGGACTGCTGGATCTCGGGCACGCCAGATGTTTCAGCCAGGAAAGCCACGCTGACGCGCCGTCGCGAGCACCTCGCTGCCACCATCGCGACGAGCAGAAGGAGAACGGCGAGAACGAGGAACGCGAGCGCACCGGCCAGGATGTACAGCCGAGTGTCCACCGCCTAGCCCATACTCTCCAGGATCCGGTAGAGGAGGCCGAGCAAGACCGCCTTCACCGAGTCCCGATCACGAGCATCGACAGGCAGAAGCGGCACGGAATCCTCGATATCCAGCGCCGTGCGCACCTCGCGGAGCGCTTCGAGATCGTCGGCTGCGACCTTGTTCGCGGCGACCACGAACGGGACATCCGACATGTCCTTGAAGAACCGGATCATCGAGGTGGCGTCGGCGATCGACTCCGTGCTCGACGTATCGACGAGGAGAACGAACCCGAGCATCCCCTCGGACAGTGTCTCCCACATGAAGGAGAAGCGTTCCTGTCCGGGAGTACCGAACAGATAGAGAACCACGTCGTCTGAGATCGTGATGCGGCCGAAGTCCATCGCGACCGTGGTCTCGCCTAAGCCCTCATGGGAGACATCGCTGATCTGGCGTTCGGTCGAAAGCACCGTGATCTCGCTCACCGACTTGATGAACGTTGTCTTGCCAGCATTGAACGGACCTGTGACGACGACTTTCACCGACTGCATATACCCGCCTATCTCCTATTCAGAGTCTCTTGATGCCATCGATGATCTTGAGAACCAAGTCCTTGTCCACGTCCTGATCGCGCTTCAGGTCGAGATGCTGACCGGCCTCCGGGATCTTGTTGACGCTCGCCTGTGGCCGAGAGCGGCCGCTGGCGCCCGTCAGAGCACTCAACTCGTCGTTAAGGCCGCCCGAAAGCCCGTCACCAAATCCGACATCACCACCGAAGTCGAGGAATGCGTCGGTCGAAATGACCTGCCTGGGCTCTTCGGCCGGGGCATCATCGAACGACTCGCTGCGGATGACCTCGCCTTCGGGCTCACCGAGTGAGTCGAGCAGATTGCTCAGGTCTGCGGTATCCGGGGGCAGGGGCTCCACCGAAGCGGGCTCCTGGACCACGGGGGGCTCAGGGACAGTCACTTCCGGACCCGCTTCAGGTTCGAGCAAATCGGCCAGGATATCTTCTGCTGGTTCGGCGACCTGCTCGGGTTCGAATTCGGGAAGGTACGGTTCGGCGCCGATCGGTGAAAGGAGGTCCTCGCCCGGCAACTCTCCGAGTCCGAGGGACATCAGGTCGTGCTCAAGATCGCCAGTGAGCTCCGGTGCGGGTGGCGCCTCCGGCACCGGCGCGACCTCCTCGGCAGGGGCCTGGAGCACGGCTCCCATCATCTGCTCGAAGACCGCCATATCGTCCGTGCACGGCTCCTCGGCCGCTCCACCTGCCAAGAACTCGGGTACCTCGGGCTCCCGGGCGGGTTCCGGCTCTGGTTCCGGCTCTGGTTCGGGTTCCGGCTCGAATGCGGGAGCCGGTTCCGGCTCTGCCGCTGGCTCCGGTTCCGGCTCCGGTTCTGGCTCAGGTTCGGGAGCCTCGGCGGCGGCGCGCTCCGCATGAAGGGCAGCGATGTGGGCCTCACGCTCAGCGCGCTCGGCGCGAAGTCGCGTGACTTCTTCCTCGGTGGCGAACTCAAGCAGCCCGGCAGAGAAGAGGCCGTAGATGACGCGCGCCACTTCGAAGTCGGTCCGATTGGTCTCCCGCGCGAGCTCTGCGACCGAACGGGTGCCGTCGACGAGCAGCAAGAGGTTCCACTCGACCGGTTTCAGCGATATCTCGAACGTCCCCTCTCCGGGGGCGGTCGCCATCTTGAAGACGATCTCCATCGATGGGATCTTCTTCTTGATACGCGTCCACTCTTCGAGTCGGCGGCTGCCCTCCATGATCACGTTCTCGATGGAGACCGACAGTCCGATGTCTTCGTCCACGATCTCGGGAAGCACCTCGAAGTCGAAGTCCCCCTCGTCCCAACGCATCAGATCGAAGATGGTGTCCTGTATCTGTTCTTGTACGAACGCCTCGAGCACCTTCTCGGTGATGAATCCCTCATCGACCAGGATCGTCCCGAGACGGCGCTCATCAGCGACCGCAGTCGAGCGTATCTCGAGCACCTTCGCGAGCGCGCTCGGCGTGATCTTCTGCGCCGCAACGAGACGCTCACCGAGCAACTCATGGTGCCAGTTGGACTGCGCGAAGAAGACCTCGCCATCGCGAAACCAGACGCTACCCGCGGCACCGTCCTGCCGCGTGATGCGCAACACCCCGGTCTTCTTGCTGAATGTCACCAGCTGGAAGACGTCGGGGAGGCTGAAATCTTTGAGGTTTCCTCTCAGGGCCATCGGTTGCGTTCAAACCCTTCTCAGACATGCCTGACGAAACAAAAACGGCCCGTCAGCGCAGAATGTCGGCTATCTGTCCGGCAGAGGTCTTCATGTCGTAGAGCACCAGGCCGAGCTTGGCTGCACGCTGTGCCATCACGGTGAGCACGGCACGCTCCCCGGCAGCCATGAGTATCACGTAGCCCTCGGCACCTTCGATGAATACCTGCGACAGATGCCCTCTCCCCAACTCCGCCGCGGCACGCTCACCGAGACCGAGGATCGCTGCGGACATGGCACCGACCCGGTCCTCCTGCATGCCATCGGGTAGTGCTGAGGCCATGATGAATCCGTCGAGACTCACAAGAGCCGAGGCTTCGATGTCTGTCGAGTCGATCATGAGGCGGTCGAGTGCCGCCGCAAGCTGATCCTCCCGACTAGGCGGACGCACTGTCGCCTGCGGGCGAACCGGTTGCGAGTCCTCCGGCGCGGGCACAGACGCAGGCGGCTGCGCCACCGGAGCCACAGCTGCGGGAGCGGGCGTAGCCGGTTGCGGCTGGCTAGCGAGCACGGGGGCGCTCGCCGCGCCGGCGGCAGGCACGACCACCGGCGTTGGTATCAGATCGTCGTCGTCATCGAGCATCTCGTCGTCGACGTCACTGATGAAGTAGTCACCGATCCCGTTCTCAGCCATCCCCTGCGACACCTCCGTGATGCTGTCGACCTGCGACGGAACAGCGCAATCGCGACCACAGACGAGTCAGACGTGCGCGTTTCCTAGTCTCTCACGAAGCAGGAGGTGACACAACAGAACGTCAGCGTTAGACCAGGAAGAACGGGTGAGAACTCAGACCACGACGCGCATGATCTCCTCGATCGAGGTCAACCCCATGCTCACCTTTTCGAATCCGTCGTCGCGCAGCGTCAGCATCCCCTCGGCTATGGCTTGACGCTTGATCTCATCCCCTGATGCGTTCTCGACCGTCATCCTCTCGAGCGTCTCTGACATCGTAAGCACCTCATGCACGCCCATGCGCCCGCGATAGCCGATGCCGTTGCACTTGTTGCAGCCGCGCGCCTTGTAGAGCCTCGGGATGCTGTTCGCCTCGTACGGGAATCCGACGCGGTCGAGGGCTTCGATCTCCGGTGTGTACTCTTCCTTGCAATCCGGGCACAGCCGCCTGGCAAGACGTTGCGCGAGAACACAGGTGATCGCAGATGCGGTCAGGAAGGGCTCGATCCCCATCTCGGTAAGACGCGTGACCGCCGAGGGAGCGTCGTTAGTGTGCAAGGTCGAGAGCACCAGGTGTCCGGTGAGCGCCGCTTCGATGGCGATAGTGCCTGTCTCGGCGTCACGGATCTCACCGATCATCACCGTGTCGGGGTCCTGACGCAGAATCGAGCGCAAGGCCGCCGCGAACGTCATACCGGCCTTCTCATGCACCTGGACCTGGGAGAGACCGGCGAGCCGGTACTCGACCGGGTCCTCGACGGTGATGAGGTTCGTGCGCACGTCGTTGGTCTCGTTGATAGCGGCATACAGGGTCGTGGACTTACCCGAGCCGGTAGGGCCGGTGACGAGGATGGCTCCGTAGGGAAGCTTCAGCGCCTCGAAGAGCCGCTGCTTGGGCTGTTCGAGGAAGCCGAGGTCCTGCAGGGACATCATGATCGCGTCCTTGCGCAGCAAACGCATGACCGCAAGCTCTCCGTGCACGAGCGGCAGGACCGCGACGCGGAAGTCGATCGACTTCCCGTCGAGCACCACACCGAACCGGCCGTCCTGCGGGATGCGTTTCTCGGCGATGTCCATTCCCGAGGAGATCTTCAGACGGCTGACCAGCTGGCGATGCATCTTCTTGGGGCTGCGGAACACTTCCTGACATACACCGTCGATCCGGTAGCGCACCCTGAGCTCATGCTCGAACGGCTCGATGTAGATGTCACCGGCATCCTGACGGATCGCCTCTGTGACGATCAGGTTCATCAGCTTGGCGACCGCTGACTCCTCGTCCTCGGCGTCCTCGTCCTCCTCATCCCGGCCGGTCGAGACCGCGCCCTCGAGGTCGTCCATCATCCCGTCAACGTCCTGCTGCGAAGCGGCGAACTTGTCGATGGCGTGCAACAGATCGCTCTCGGCAGCCACCACCGGACGGATGTCGTAGCCTGTCACGATGCGCAAGTCATCGATCGCGAAGATGTTCGCGGGGTCCGACATCGCGACCATGAGCTCGCCGTCCTGGATCTTGACGGGCAAGACACTGTAGCGACGTGCGAGTTCGGACGAGAGGCTCGTCGCCGCGTTCGCGTCGATGTCGTAGGCGCCGAGGTCGATGAAGACAAGACCCATCTGATCGGCGACCGCCTGGGCGATCTTGATCTCGGCGGCCACGCCCGTATCATCGAGAACAGCGGTCAGCGAACGCCCATCGGCAGTCAACTCGAGTGCCTCCTCGAGCTGAGCCTCGGTGATGAGCCCGGACTGCACGAGCAGCATGCCGAGCCGTTTTCCGCTCGCTGCAGAACTCATTCCGTACCCTCGACCCCCCGGCTCGCAGCCTCTGCTATCGCAGCAGTCGCAGCCTCTGCCATCAGGTCCCGCGGCGCGGTGACCTGCGCACCCTCGTTCCATATCTCGAGCGACATCGCTCCTTGGGACACGAGCATCCCCAGGCCGTCGACGACCGTCGCACCCGCGTCCCGGGCCGCACGCACGAACGCGGTCGGCTCGGCACGGTAGATCATGTCGGTGATGACCTGACCGGAGTTGAGCCACTCCTGTGGCACGGGCGACGGATCCCCGGCCGACATCCCCACCGAGGTCGCGTTCACGACGAGTGCGGCATCGTACACCATCTCCCGGGCGGAGGCATCCAAAGCAGCGGCAAGGAGCTCCGTCTCCCGGGCGTGTGGCCGAACGCGCTCGACCAGCTCCTCTGCGCGCTCGAGCGTACGATTGAGCACGGTCACCCGGGCAGCCTTGGCGAGCACGAACGCGACCAGCGCGGCCCCGGATGCACCGCCTGCGCCGGTTATGACGACCGAGCGGCCTTCCGGCGAGAAGCCGACATCAGCGGCGAGAGAGTCGACCAGGCCTCGGCCGTCGGTGTTGTATCCGATAAGACGACCATCTACACAGTGGACGGTGTTCACGGCACCAGCTATCCGTGCCAGCATCGCAACCTCGTCGCAGTGATCGATCATCACCCGTTTGTAGGGCATCGTGACGTTGAAGCCGACGAACGGCAGTACCCGGATAGCGCCCAGTACCCGTGCAAGATCGTTCTCGTCGCGAACGGGCAGGGGAACGTACGCCCAGTCAAGCCCGGTCGCCTCGTACGCCGCGTTATGCATGGCGGGAGAGAGGCTATGCGCCACCGGCCACCCGATGATTCCCGCCAGCCGCGTACGGCCGCTGATAGAAACGCTCATCCGTCCCGCCTCACCAAAGCCACCTGTCGGGCCCCTCTCCTGCTGAAGTCTACGCGAGCGGCTCTCTGCCTGCCAACAGACGCCGTTCGAGGTGCCTGAGCAGCAGTGTATGGGGAAGGTCCGAAGCGGAGAGCGGTCGAACTAAGATCGTAGTCATGCCGAGGAGGTTGCCACCGAGTACATCGGTGAAGAGCTGGTCGCCCACAACCGCCGTCTCGGCTGGAGCCGCATTGAGCCGCGCGAGCCCCGTGCGAAATGCGTGCGGGAGCGGCTTGAGCGCCTTCGCGGCGATCGGCAATCCGATATCTGCAGCCACGCCCTGCACATGCCCGTGCCAGTTGTTGGACACAAGGCAAGCTGTGAACCCGTGGTCAGGGAGGGCGGATACCCACGCCTGCACCTCCGGTGCTATACCGCTCCCATCCCTCGGCAACAGCGTATTGTCGAGATCCATGAGCAGATACCTCACGCCACGCGCAGAGAGCGCCTCGAGGTCGATAGCGAGCACGCTGGTGTGGTAGAGATCGGGCGAGAACAGTGACATGGTGCCCCTTTGCAGACTAGTGGTCGTGGTCGTGATCGATGTCGAGATCGTCCATCTCGGTATCGATCCGCTGGATCTCGGCGGTTACCTCACTTGCACGCGCTTCGTCACCTGCAGCACGGAACACGTCCCGGAACACGACGTAGGCATCGTGCTTTTCACGGACGTCGTACCACTCCGTCTCCTCGGCCAGCGCGAGACCGGACTGCTCGGCAGCCGTCTCCACGTCGCCGAGAACCAGCCAGAGGATCTGTGCGTAGTTCGCACGCAGGAGTCCTGACCTCGGGTTGTTCTCGACGCCGAGGCGTGCAAGCTCCACACCCTCCTCGACGTCTCCGCGCTGAGTAAGCATCCAGGCTGCGACGTAGTAGGGTTGCTGAAGCTGCGGATCGAGAGTGATCGCCATGCGAATAGTTGGGAGCATGTACGTCTGCTCGGTGAGCGACAGATCACCGTAGTAATCGTGGAACAAAGGGTCGAGACGGTTCCAGAGAACGGCTGCTGCAAAGGAGCGTATCCCGGTCAGATAGGCGAAGCCGGCCCGGCCGATCTCTTCGCCAGCCCCTCCCCTCCTGACCTCGGGCACGAGGGAGTCCGCTACCGCCGTGCCGGTCAAGATCACGACGAAGAGCAACGCGACCGCTACCGTTCTGACCAGGCCTGTACGAAACCCGCCGCCCATCACAGATCCCTCCGCGAGAACGCGGCCGCGCCGAGCACGAGCAGTAGTGCGACCCAAGCGACGAAGACTGCACTCATAGTGACCAGGTAGAGAGGGGAAACACCCGAGCCATGTGCGACAGGCGCGATAACGTTGAAGGCATCCAACGACGGATAGAAGTACCACAGCGGGCTAGCGGGACCACCTAAGACATCGGCGCGAACATGTGCGACGAAGAGAAACGCCAGCGCGGCGACCCCCACGACCGCGGGCACGGTGAGTGTCGAGACCGCGACACAGAACCCTGCGATGATCGACGCTTCCATCCAGATTGCGAGCACTCCCTGCCACAACACCAGCATCGGTGATCCGTAAACGGCCCAGCCGACCCCGAAGATGATCGCCCCGAAGATGAGTGCGGCCGCAAGCAAGGTCACGGCGATCCCGGCCCATGTCCCCGCTACATACTCCCAGCGGCGGACGTCGCGAACGAGGACGCTATAGACGGTGCGCCGTTCGACCTCTCCCGGGATGCGTGCGACCGACAGCACCAACGCTACGACCATCATCGCCACATAGGTGAGCGCGAGGGATATCTCACGGTAGACGGCGCCTTCAACGCCGACACCGAAGCTGGGAAGAGTCGGGATGGCTGCTGCCAAGACCAGCGAGAAGAGTGCAACGACCCAGATGATCCTGCGCCTGATGGCGTCGGCGACGACGGCCCGGGCGATCGCGGTGATCCGCTTCATCGGGCATCCACCTCCTCGGCGGGCTGGTCGAGCAGGCGGGAGAAGTACTCCTCGAGGGAGGAGCGCTTGGGGACGAGCGACTCGATCGCCCAGCCGGCGTCATCGAGACAATCGACCACCGCGCGAACCGCAGAGTCCGGCACGGCGAACACCCACACGTTACCCGAGACCGCGACATCCTCCATCAGGCTCTGGACCTCGGCGGGAAGTGCCGGGGAGTCCCCACGAGCCCGGACCGACGTGCGTCCTGCCACGTTCAGCAGTTCGTCGATGCGGCCCTTTGCGGCGACCGTACCACGATTGAGGATCGTCACCTCGTCGCAGACCGCCTCGACCTCGGACAGCTGGTGCGACGAGAGGAGTACCGTGGTCCCGGCTCCCGCCAGTGAGAGCATCAGGTTGCGTACGTCGCGCTGCCCGACCGGATCGAGGCCGGAGGCCGGCTCGTCGAGCACCACGACGTCCGGCGACGCGATGAGCGCTTGCGCTATTCCCACACGCTGCAGCATCCCTCTGGAGAACTTCGCGAGCCGGGTGTTCCCACGGCCCTCAAGGCCCACGTGTGTGAGCAACTCGTCGGACCGCTCGCAGATCTCGCTGTCGGGCACGCCGGAGAGACGCCCCGCGAGCAACAGCAACTCGTTGGCACTCAGGAGAGGTGAGAAGTACGGCTGCTCGGGCAGGAACCCGACCCGTGCGCGGCTCGCGGGCCCCGCAGGTTGGCCGAGGATCTCGAAACGCCCCGCACTGGGACGCACGAGCCCGAGAAGCATCTTGAGAGTGGTGGTCTTACCGGCGCCGTTCGGGCCGAGAAGTCCGTGGATTGCTCCGCGGGCGACCGACAGACTCACGTCATCGACCGCGACGAATCCCCCGTAGCGCTTGGACGCGCCCTCGACGAACAGGGCAGGCGCGTCGCCCGCCTCCAGATGCGGTTCACTGCTCACTGACCGAACACCTCCTTCGAACGATCTTTTTCGCGGAGGAACTCCTCGAACGTCTCCGTGAAGCTATGCGTTCCGTCCGGATCTGTCAGCACGTAGTAGATGTAGTCCGTATCCGCCGGATGGGCGGCCGCTTCCAGCGACGCCAGTCCCGGGCTTGCGATCGGTCCGGGCGGCAGTCCCGCGTTCTTGTACGTGTTGAACGGGCTGTCGACCTCGAGATCCTTGTAGGTCAACCGGAACCTCGTCCCGGGCAATAAGTACTCGATGGTGGCGTCGATCTCCAGCCGCTGACCCTTCGCAAGCCGATTATGGATCACCGAAGACACTAACACCCGCTCATCGGCCACCCGGGTCTCCCGCTCGATGATCGACGCCATCGTCACGATCTCGTGCAACGTGAAGCCGCGTGCATACGCCGCGTCCAAGTCGATCTGCTCGATCTCGATCTCGAACTGATCGAGCATCATCTCGATGATGTCGCGCGCGGTCGCACCCTCGGCAATCCTGTATGTCTTGGGGAACAGGTAGCCTTCGAGCGATCCCTGGTAGACGTCACCGAGGTAGGAGCGCGAAAACTCGGCAGGGCCACCGTTAGCGAGCGCGGTGAACTCCTCGGCGGGGATGCCGATCTTCTCCTCGACCCGCTCGGCGATCTGCTCGATGACCCATCCTTCCGGGATCGCGAGCGTGGTATAGACGATGCTGGGGCCGTCGCGCAGCTCTATGATCGCCTGGTCGTAGCTGAGGCCCGTGACCAGGTCGTACACCCCGGCACGCAACATCCCGTCGGCACCAGCACGCCTGGCCTCCAGCCTGAAGCGGTTCGCGTTGCGGATCACGCCCGCAGACGACAGCCGCTCGGCGATCTGCACGGTGGCAGCGCCCTCCGGGATCTCGATCTGAACAGGTTCACCTGCGACGACGCCCGGATTGTCGGCGCGCTCGAACACGTACCACCACCCACCCAAGGCGCTGATGACCAGGATCGCCAGCAGAATGCCGATGAGGGCGAAAGCGGCACCCACGCGGTTGTGCGTGCGCCGGCGGGGCGCGACGGGCATCTCGCCCTTGCGCTTGCCTCGCCCGCGACGGGGGCGCTCAAGCGTAGCTCTACTCGGTTCCACGTCCATGCTCCTGAATCTCCGGTGGCCGACTATCAAGGTATGACTGCAAGAAAAGGGCCGCGGCGACCTTGTCCACCTGACCTCGTGCTCTCTTCGACGAAGTTCCCGCCGACCGCATCGCCCGGCTTGCCTGGGCCGAGGAGAGCCGCTCGTCGTAGTAGACCAACGGTATCGGCACCCGACGTGCCAACTCCCCGGCGACCTCTCGCACCCGCGCCGACTGCGGACCCTCGTCGCCGGCCATCGTGAGCGGCAGCCCCACGACGATCAGGGCGACCGCGTACTCGGCGATCAAGTCCAGGACGGGCGTCACCTTCGAGACCGCCTCCGCATCCAGCACGGTGAGCGGTGAAGCGATACTACCACCGGCGTCCGACATCGCCACACCGACCCGTTTCTCACCGATGTCAAGCGCAAGTACCCGCACGTCAGCCGGTCACGCCGAGAATACTGCGTGCGGCGTCGAGAGCTGCATCGATGCCCGACGCGTCCTTGCCTCCAGCCTGCGCCATCGACGGCTTTCCACCGCCGCCACCGGCGATCTGGGGCGCGATGGCCTTGATGATCGCACCCGCATCGAACCCGGCCGCGACAGCCGGTTCCGAGCCGGCCGCGAGTACCAACGGGGCGCCTCCACCGGGCGCCACGGTGGCCAGTACGACCGCCCCGCCGCCGAGACGGCCCCTCATGACATCGGCGAAGCTCCGCAGCTCCTTCGCGTCCATGTCGGGCACGCGCGCAACGACCACAAGGTAGCCGACGTCGACCGCCTCGCCGAGAAAGTCGCCCACGCTCGACTCCGAGAGCATCGCCTTGCCGCGCTCTGCGGCGTTCTCCAACTCCTTGACCTTCTTTAGCAGGGTCCCTACCCGCTCCGAGAGATCGAAGCGCTGGACCTTCAACGCCGCAGCCGCCTCGGCGAGCTCAGCCTCCTCGCGTTCTACGAAGTCCAGTGCGTCGAAGGCGGTCACCGCCTCGATGCGCCGCAGGTTCGCGCCCACACTTCCCTCGGAGACGACCTTGATGAGTCCGATCTCCGACGTCCGGGCCACGTGGGTCCCTCCGCAGAGTTCCTTACTGAAGTTGCCCACCTCCAGAACGCGCACGAAATCGCCGTACTTCTCGCCGAAGAGAGCTGTCACACCGGCTTCCCTCGCCGAGGCAAGTGATGTCTCATATGACCTGACCTGATGGTTCTCCATGAGCTTCACGTTGACCATGCGCTCGATCTTCGCGAGCTGTTCGGCACCGGGGGCCTCGAAGTGCGTGAAGTCGAAGCGCATACGGTCAGGGGCCACATACGAGCCCGACTGCCGCACGTGATCCCCCAGTACGAGGCGGAGCGCCCAGTGCAGGAGGTGGGTCGCCGTGTGATTTCGGCGGATCCTCTCCCGGCGAGCGACATCGATCGCAGCGCTGACAGACTCACCTACCGAAAGCGTACCGCTGGCGAGCGCGCCCCTGTGAGCTATGACGCCCGCGACGGGAAGCGTCGTGTCGGCGACCTCGAAAAGTGCTCCTGTCGAAGTCGCGATCGTCCCCGTGTCCCCCACCTGGCCGCCCTGCTCGCCGTAGAAAGGCGTGCGATCGAGCACGACCTCGGCCTGGATGCCCGGCTCGAGGGTCTCGACCGGGACACCGTCGGCGACGATCCCGACGACGGTCGACCCGGCATCATCGCGCTCGTAACCTACGAACTCCGACTCACCGCTCTTGGCGACAAGGCCACCGAATGCACTGGCGAACGAAGACCACGACTCGTCCTTTACGGCCGCCCGCGCACGGTCGCGTTGTGCGGCCATCTCGACGTCGAATGTACCCATGTCGACCTCGAGCCCCGCCTCGGCGATGATCTCGGCCGTGAGTTCCACCGGAAACCCGAAGGTGTCGTGCAGGGTGAACGCGGTCGTGCCATCGAGCAGTGCCGCACCGCGCGAACGCAGGCTTGCAATCTCCTCCTCCAGGAACGCGAGGCCCTGGCGAAGCGTGGTGCCGAACCTCTGCTCCTCGGCGTCGACGATGCCGCGCACGAGATCGTGGTGCTCGACGATCTCCGGATACGGCTCACCCATCCGTTCGACCACCGCTTCGACGAGCAGCTTCAGGAACGGTTCGGTCCGGCCGAGGAGTCGTCCGTGGCGGACGGCTCGACGCAACAGGCGGCGCAGCACGTAGCCGCGGCCCTCGTTGGAGGGCAGTACGCCATCAGCGATCATGAACGTGATCGCGCGGGCGTGATCGGCGACGATGCGAAGTGACGTGTCCGTCTGGCCCCCGACCCCGAAGGAGGTCCCGGTGACCTCCTCGGCGACCGAGATGATCGCCTTGAGGTCGTCGGTCTCGAAGTTCGAGTACACGCCCTGCATGATCGCCGCGACGCGCTCCAGCCCCATGCCGGTATCGATGTTCTGCTTCGGCAACGGGGTGAGCGTGCCGTCCTCGGCCCGGTCGTACTGCATGAAGACGAGGTTCCAGTACTCAAGATACCGATCGCAGTCGCAGCCGGGGGCACACGCATCGCTTTCGCACCCGACCTCGGGACCCTGGTCGTAATAGAGCTCCGAACACGGTCCGCACGGGCCGGTGGGGCCGGCCGACCAGAAGTTGTCCTTGGCGCCCATGCGCACGATGCGTGCCTGCGGCACACCGACCTCGTCGCGCCAGATCGCCTCCGCCTCGTCGTCGTCCTCGTAGATCGAGTACCATATCCGCCCGGGGTCGAGTCCCAGTACCTCGGTCGAGTACTCGTATGCCCAAGCGCACGCCTCGCTCTTGAAGTAGTCGCCGAAGCTGAAGTTACCGAGCATCTCAAAGAAGCTGTGGTGACGGCCGGTCGTGCCGATGATGTCGATGTCGGTGGTGCGCAGGCACTTCTGGCAGGTCGTGGCGCGCGTGAATCCGAGGCCCTTCAGTCCGAGAAACACCGGCTTGAACTGCACCATCCCCGCACTCGTGAAGAGCAGCGACGGGTCATCGGGTATGAGCGAACTCGAAGACACGCGGCGGGCGCCCTTGCGCTCAAAGTACGCGAGAAAACTCTCGCGGATGTCAGCTGCCTTCACGTACGTCTCCTCAGCCGTTCTCGGGTTTGTCGGATTCGGGTGCCGGATCTGCATCTGGCGATTCGTCCTCTGAACACTCTTCGACGGCAGGCTCGTATGGCTCACCCGATGCCTGCCGCCTCGGCTTGGGCTTTCTGAAGAGCGCACCGTCCTCCGAGGAGATGGGCGACTCGGTCCATTTCTCGAAGTAGTGAACGAAGAGCACCTTGAGCACGGCGGCCACAGGGACGGCGAACAACATCCCGATAAGGCCGAAGAGTGTGGCTCCGATGAGCAGCGAGAGTATCACGAGCGCAGGGTGCATATGCACCTGGTCGGACATGACCCTCGGCTGTAGGAACGTGGACTCGGCCTGCTGGATGATCACCACGACCACCAGGGTCCACAGAACCAGCTGGGGACTGACGAACGCCGCAGAGATCGCGGCGATGGTGCCGCCGACTATGGGTCCGAGGTACGGGATCAAGTTGGTGAGTCCCGCTATCAGCCCGATCACAAGCGCATAGGGCACGCCGAGCGCCCACAAGCTAAGACCCGTGAGCGTGCCGACTGTCGTCGCGATGATCGCCTGCCCGCGGATGAACCCCTCCAGCACCGTCGTCATCTCACCGAGGATCCCGAGCATCTCCTCCTGCTTGTCCCGACCGGGGAGCGACACCAGTTCGGACTTCAGCGTCGGCAGGTCACGCAGCACGAAGAATGCGAGGGCGAGGGCGAGGAAGACGTTGACGAAGAAGCCGAACACCTGCCCCCCGACGCTCACGACTCCGCGCGCAAGGTTGCGAGAGAGCTCCGTTCCCCACGAGACGAGGCTCTCACGAGACGATTCCGCCGTATTTCGTACCCACTCGGGCAGCTCGATGGTCAGATACTCGGTCTCGACCACACCCCACAGGTCGTACGCCGCGTCGTAGTAGCGCGGGAAATCGTTGACGAAGTCACTCACCTCGGCAGCGATGGGAGGCACGATGAACAGCCCGACGACCGTGAGTGCCGCCACGGAAAGCAAGTAGCAGACCCCGACGGCCGGCGAACGTTTCATCCCGAGGGCCTCGAGCCGTGCAACAGGCTTTCGCAGCAGGAATACCACCACGAGCGCGAGGATGAAAGGTGTGAGAGCTCCCGCGACCCGGCCGAGCGCCCAGAAGACACCGACCACGATCAGCGAAAGACCGACGAGTGCCCAACTGATGATCAGCAGCCTGCGCCACGCACCCATGCGGTCGGCCTTCAGGGAACCTTCCGGCACGATACTCACTCCCTCACGATGTTCTCGCGCAGGACCTTGAGCGTCTTGCGCAGGAGGCGAGATACCTGCATCTGCGAGATGTCGAGCTTCTTGGCTATCTCGGTCTGTGTCAGGCCTTCGAAGAACCTCAGATAGAGCACGCGCTGCTCCTGTGAGGTGAGATGCTTCAGCGCAGCGGCCAGGGTGGCGCGGTCGTCGACGACGGCCATCAACTGATCGTCCTTGCCTATGTACTCCAGGATGCTGAAGGAGTCCGACCCGTCGCCTCCGCGATCGCTCTCCAGCGAGACGAAGTTGTACGCCTCACTGGTCTCCATGGCCTCCAGGATCTCCTCAGACGTCACGCCAAGGTACTCGGCGATCTCGGCGACCGAGGGAGAACGCTGCAACTTCTGGGTGAGGGCGTCCATCGCCTGATTGACCTTGAAGGAGAGCTCCTGCAGGCGGCGCGGGACCTTGATCGCCCACCCCTTGTCACGAAAGTGACGCTTGAGCTCGCCGACGATCGTAGGGGTCGCGTAGGTTGTGAACTCGACCTGGCGGCCGGTATCGAACCGGTCGATCGCCTTGATGAGTCCGATCGTCCCGACCTGGATGAGGTCGTCGATCGGCTCGCCCCGGTTACGGAAGCGGCTTGCGAGGTACTTCACCAAGTTGAGGTACATGGTGATGAGTTCATCGCGAGCGGCCTCGTCGTCGTTCTCCCGGTAGCGCCGAAACAACTCACGGGTGTGAGCCTTGTCCCACGAGAGTTTGCGCGTCTGTGTGACCGGACCTCGTCTAGATACCGGCATCGTCCGGCTCCCCGGCGAGGCGCTTCGTGACAAGCAGGTACTGACCCTCGAGGTCCGAGGAGAACTCCATGTGGTCGGTCACCGACTGCAGGATGAATGATGCGTACGCCGAGCGCCGCTCGACTTCTTCGTCAGCCGACCGATCCGCTGCCTCAAGCCGCACCTTCATCGAGACCTCGTCGGCGGCGAGTTCGAACTCGACGGTGATCTGCGAGTCGTCACTGGCGTGATCGCACGCGAAGACGAATATCTCCTCGGCGGCCATCCGGACATCATCGAGATCGTCGTAGGTCGCGGCCGTTCGACTTACGAGGGCCGAGGCGGTCATCCGTACGGTCTTGGCAAACTCTGCGCGACACGGGACTGTGAGAGTTATCTGGTCAGCTGACATCGTTCCTCCGGTCGAATACGGTGCCTTACTCGTTTCTCAGCGGGCTCGATCAGCCTCGCGATCTTTTCGCACGACTCCACGCTTCGCGAATCCTCTCGCCCGCGGCATTCACGACCGCAGCCGGCGTATGTACCGCCTCCTGGACCACCTCTGCGGTATGACTGACTCGCTCGATGGCGCCTTCCAAGCCCGTGACGATGGTGTCGATGCGCAGCAGTTCAGCGCTGAAGGCCTCGACCGCGACATCGGTCTTCTCGACGAGCGGCGGCAGCGTACGCAACAGGTCGTCGCTTAAGGCCCGCACAGACCTGAAGGTACGGATCGCCTCGACGAGAGCGTAGATGAGCACGCCACCCGCAACTATCGCGACTACGATTAGCACGACTACGAGTCCCTCGGTAAGCCCCACGAGACTGCCTCTCCACCACGTCCAGCGGACCCGTCAAGTGTAACAGAGGAACGGTCCCCTCACGCGTAGGAAACCGACTCGTTACACTCTTCTGACCTCGTTCTGACCTCGCAGCCGGACCGGCCCCGGCCGGGTCGGAGTGCGGGTAGACGTAGCCGTCTCCCCGACCCAGACGATCGGTACCCGGATAGTGCCCGTCTCGCAGGTGGTTGGGGACTGTCCGCGCGGGGCCGGTACGGACCTCGGCGGGCCTCCTCGATGGCGCGCCGGATGTCGGGTACCGGGCGGACCGTACAGAACGAAGGGCGTCAGCCGGTCGCTCTCGATCGCGGAGCGCAGCATGGTGGACGGACCCGCCGCCGTGGATTACCCCACGAACTCATCGAGAGTGCGCGGACGCCTACGCACCGCGAGCGGCGCCTGTCGCTCGCACTACTCATCGGCCCTCACATCGAAGAGCGAGTCCACAGCGAATCACTCCGTGACCCTGAGTACCTCGCGTTCAAGGGTCTTGTCGTCGGAGATGCCGCGATAGCGCCACGTGACGTAGCCCTGCTTGTCCACGATCAGAGTGAACGGGGTGGAGCGGATATCGAGGTGATCCTCGTCGAGGAGGCGTGCGACCTGCCGGGCGGCGTCGTCCTCGTTGATGTCCGCGTTGACCTCGATCGCGCCCTCGTCATCGTGGTTGACGTAGCGTCCGACGTCGAGGGTCACAAGATCGATCAGTCCGCGATAGGTCTCCATGACACCCTCGATGATCACCGTCTGATCGTCCGTGGTCTCCTGCGTCTCATCGCGAAACAGGATGATCATCGGCTGACCGGCATCGAGCCTGCTCTGGATCGAGTCAGGTATCCCGATCTCGGAATCGATCGGGAACGGTTCGAAGACCGACTCCTCGACAGGCGAGAAGTCAGGGTCCTCCTCGACGACGGGTGGCGGTGGCGCCGCATCACCGGTATCCGGTGCCTCCACCGGCTCTTCGGTATCCCCGCCCCCGCAAGCAACCAGCGTGAGCGCCATCATTGCAACGACGAGTACTACGACGAATCTGCGCATGCTGCTCCTCCGCTCCGATACGAAACGCAACCCCGCCTTGCCGTGTCCCCGACCGGTGAACCTGCCTCAGCAGGTGGGTGCCCGCACCGTCGATTTCAAGCTTCCCCTAAGGGATACCTTTCCACCGAGGAATGATGAGGCTCCCGTCGTAAAGGTGTTGGCTCAACCGCTATTTGTCGAAGATCACGAGCAAGGCGAAGCGCACTACCAGTGTACTCCGAGTGCGCCGGGGCTACAACGATGCACCCGAGCAGCACGCGCCATATCGAGCCGCGCCTACTCCGCCCTCAGGTGCACCTCTTTGAGCTGCCGGGCCGAGACCTCGTCCGGCGCGCCCGTCAGCGGACAGGCTCCCGAGGAGGTCTTCGGGAAGGCGATCACGTCGCGGATCGAACTCCCTTGAGCGAGCAGCATGACGATCCGGTCGAGTCCGAAGGCGATCCCCCCGTGAGGTGGTGCGCCTGCGGAGAGCGCCTCAAGGAGGAAGCCGAACTTGTCGCGCGCCTCCTCGGCGTCGATCCCCATCACGGCAAGGATGCGTTCCTGCAGGGCCGTGTCGTGCACACGCAGCGTCCCGCCACCAAGCTCTAGACCGTTCACTACGAGGTCATAGGAGTACGATAGCACCGAGCCGGGGTCGGATTCGAGAGCGTCGAGATGCTCGTCGAACGGTCGCGTGAACGGGTGGTGGTTCGCGCTCCATCGTTCCTCGTCGGCATCGAACTTGAGCAGCGGGAAGTCGACGACCCACAGCGGGTGGAAGCCCTCCTCGGCGAGATCGAGTTCGGCGCCAAGGTGGACGCGCAGCGTGCCGAGGACCTCGTTGGCGACGTCGTGGGCGTCGGCGAGCATGAGCACGAGGTCGCCAGGAGCCACATCGAGCGCCTCACGCAAAGCGGTCATCTCGGTCTCGGTGAAGAACTTGGCGACCGGCGAGCGGACCTCGCCTGCGCTGGTGAAGGCGACCCACGCCAGCCCCTTGGCGCCCGAGTCGATAGCGAGCTGGTTAAGCGCGTCGATCTTACCCCGGCTCCAGTCCCCGCACCCCGTGGCGTTGATGCCCTTGATGCGACCGCCGGAAGCGAGAACTCCGGAGAAGACCTTGAACGCCGAGGAAGCGAAGATCGACGTCAGGCAACGCAACTCCATCGCGAACCGCACGTCCGGGCGGTCCGAGCCGAAGCGGCCCATCGCATCGGCGTGCGTGATCCGCGGAATCTCCTCGGGCCACTGCGCACCCACACCTGACATCACCTCGGCCATGACCTCCTCGATGAGTCCGAGGACGTGCTCCTGCGTGCAGAATGACATCTCGATGTCTACCTGGGTGAACTCGGGCTGGCGGTCGGCCCGCAGGTCCTCATCGCGGAAGCAACGCGCCATCTGGTAGTAGCGGTCTACGCCCGCGACCATCAACAGCTGCTTGAAGAGCTGCGGCGACTGCGGCAGCGCGTAGAACTTGCCGGGGCTCATGCGACTCGGGACGACGAAGTCGCGCGCGCCCTCAGGAGTGGACTTCGTGAGTATCGGGGTCTCGACCTCCATGAAGCCGCGGTCTTCGAGCGCGCGACGGAAGCGCTGGGTGGTCCGGTCGCGAAGCACGAGCGCGGAGAGCATCTCGGGACGCCGGATGTCGAGGTAGCGGTAGCGCATGCGGGTGGTCTCGTCGGTCTCGATCCCGTCCTCGATCTCGAAAGCGGGAGTGAGCGCGGTGTTGAGTACGGTGACCGAGGAGATCGCGACGTCGACCTCACCGGTAGCCATGTCGGGGTTGACGGTCCCCTCGGGCCGGCGCGCGACGGTGCCGCAGACTTCGGCGACCCACTCGGGGCGGAGGCGCTCCGCGGTCGCAAACGCATCGGCCGCCCCGGGAGCAAAGGTGCACTGCACGAGTCCGGAGCGATCGCGCAGGTCCACGAAGATGAGTCCTCCGTGGTCGCGACGACGATGGACCCAACCTGCGAGCGTGACCTCGGTCCCGACATCGGCCGCAGTGAGCGAGCCGCAGGTGTGCGAGCGGATGGAGTGACGTGCGTCGAGCATGATGAGCCGCCTTCCTTACCCGAGCAGGGCGCGTACCGCTGACATCAGATTGACCAGCGCAACGCGGTTCTCTTCCTTGGTGGACATATCGCGAAGTGTCACCTCGCCGGCAGCCGCCTCGTCCGGGCCGATGACAACGACGGCACGTGCGCCAAGGCGGTCGGCCTGCTTGAACTGCGCTTTGAGCGAGCGTGCAAGGTGATCGAGCTCGGTAGCTATGCCGTCGTCACGGAGAGCGGCAGCGACCTCGAACACGGTCGCCGCGACGGTCTCGTCGACACGGGCGACGTAGGCGTCCGCCCGCGCCGGCGCCGGTACCGTCGCGCCCGCGGCCTCCATCGCAAGCAGCGTGCGTTCGAAACCGAGCGCGAACCCGAGGCCGGGGGTCGGTTTGCCGCCGAACATCTCCATGAGGCCGTCGTAGCGCCCGCCCCCTCCGATGGCGTTCTGGGAGCCAAGGCCTGCATCCGCCTGCACCTCAAAGACGGTGCGCGTGTAGTAGTCGAGGCCGCGCACGAGCCGGGGATCCTCGGCGTAAGGGATGTCGAGCGCGTCGAGGTGGGCTTTCACGGCTGCGTAGTGCGTCGCGCACTCATCGCAGAGCTCATCACGAAGGAGCGGAGCGTCGGCCATCACGTCCGAACACGCCGGGTTCTTGCAGTCAAACGCGCGCAACGGGTTCGCATCACGCCTGCGGTTGCACTCATCGCACAGTTCCTCGGCGTGCTCGCCGATGAACGTAGCGACCTTCGCGCGATACGCAGGGCGACACTGCTCGTCGCCCATCGAGTTGAGGAGCAGGCGCATGTTGGCGGCGGGGATACCGACCGCCTCGAAGAAGCGCCACAGTACCACGATGACTTCGGCGTCGATGCCGGGCTCTGCGGCGCCGAGAGCCTCGATGCCGATCTGCCAGAACTGCCGCATCCTCCCCTTCTGGGGACGCTCGTAGCGAAACATCGGCCCCGCGTAGTAGAGCTTCATCATCGAACCCTGCGGCACGAGGCTGTGCTGGAGCGCTCCGCGGACTACGCTGGCGGTTGCCTCGGGACGCAGCGTAAGCGAGTTCGGGGGGTCACTGCGGTCCAGAAAGGTGTACATCTCCTTGCTCACGATATCGGTGGCCTCGCCGATACCCCGCGAGAAGACCTCGGTGTGCTCGAAGATCGGGGTGTAGATCGGCTCGTAGCCGTATCTGGCGAAGAGCTCGGCAGCGGTGCGCGTAAGGTGCTCCCAGGCGCGCGCTGTACCGGGAAGCATGTCGGCGGTGCCCTTGGGGGCGCGGACGTTCATGGAGACGGGACTCGACCTCCTCGGGGGTGACGGATGCATATCTGCGGCTTCCGATTATGCAGGAAGCGCGCGGTGATGACCACGGCGGAGAGCAGGGTGGGCGACGCGAAGCGATCAGGTCAGCGCGCGGGCGCCGAGGACGAAGACACCAGCAGCGGGTCAAGGGTGTGTGCGCCCGCGTTCACGCTCACGCTCTCGGGAAGAACGGGTTGACGGCCCGCTCGCGGCCGATAGTGGTGCCGGGACCGTGTCCGGGATGAACGATTGTGTCGTCGGGCAGCGGTGCGAGCACCCGGACGATGGAGTCCTTCAGGGCACGCCCGTCACCTCCGGGGAAGTCGGTTCGGCCGACGCTCCCGGCGAACAGCGTGTCGCCGCTGAACAGATGTCCACCCCCGAGCAGGCAGATGCCCCCCGGTGTGTGACCTGGAGTGTGAAGCACTTCGAGCGACACGGCGCCAGCAGACACCGTGTCTCCCGAGACCAGAGTGCGATCAGCAGGCGGTGCGAAGTGGTCGAAGCCGAAGATCGCTCCGCCTGTACCGCTTGGAGAGGTGATGCCGGCCGCGTCTGCCTCGTGGACGAGCAGTGGCGCACCGGCCGCCGCCACGAGCGCCCCCGCCCCGCCAAGGTGGTCGAAGTGTCCGTGAGTGAGCACGATCGCCGCGACATCGCGACCGGAAAGGATCCGCACGATCTCCCCGGCATCATCCGCAGGATCGATCACGAGCGCCGGACCGCCCAGCGCGTCATCGACGACCCAGCAGTTGGTCTCCAGTGGTCCGAGCTGTATTCGCGTGATGTTCACCGATTCTTGCCCTTCTTGCGTTGCGTCGCCTCGCCGGGAAGCGCCCGGGCCGCCTCGAAGACGCCGTCGATGGCACGTACGTTTCGCAGGATAGAGTGCAACTGGTCCATGTTGCCCAGTTCGAAGAGGAAGCGCATCGTCGAGATACCGTCCCGGTCGGTCGCGACGTGCGCCGAGAGCACGTTGACCCCCGCCTCGGCCAGTGTCGATGAGACCTCCTGTAGCAGGCGCATGCGATCGACCGCTTCGATGACGATCTCGACCTGATAGGTGGTCTCGGTGCCCCGGTCCCACTCGACCTCGAGGATGCGCTCCGGCGACTTGAGCAGCTCGACCGCGTTAGAACAGTCACGACGGTGTACCGACACCCCCCGCCCCCGCGTCACAAAGCCGACGATCTCGTCACCCGGGACGGGGTTGCAGCAGCGGGCGAGACGGATAAGCACGTCGTCGACCCCCTTCACCTTCACGCCGCCGCCGTGCCTGCGCTTCGCGCGTGGTGGCGTCATGGTGACGAACTCCGGGACGACCTCGGGCTCGGGCTGCTGCGCTGATTTCGGTTCAGCGTCCGCCATGATCTTGAGCACCTTACCGGCGACCAGCTTGGCGGAGACCTTGCCTGCACCGATGTGCGCCAGAAGATCCTCCCCGGCCTGGAAATTCATCTCCGCCGCGATCTGTTCGATCGCGCGGGTAGCCGCGGGCGAGTTCATCCCGAGGCCCTGCTTGCGCATGACTTTAAGAAGCTCGTCACGTCCCCGCTGCAGGTCGTCCTCGCGACTCGCCTTGCTGAAGTGGTTTCGGATCTTGCTCCTGGCCGAGGAGGTCTTGACTATGTTGAGCCAGTCCCGGGACGGCCACGTGCTCTTGTTCGTCAGTATCTCGACACGGTCGCCCATCTGCAGTTCGTAGCCGAGCGGGACGATAGCGCCGTTGACCTTCGCGCCAACACAGTGGTGACCCACCTCGGTATGGATCGCGTATGCGAAGTCGATGGGCGTCGAACCACGGCGCATCGAACGCACATCGCCCTTCGGCGTGAAGACGAAGACCTCGTCTTCAAAGAGGTCGATCTTGAGCGCTTCCATGAACTCGCGGGGGTCCTTCAGTTCCGTCTGCCACTCCAGCATCTGCCGGAGCCACGCGAGACGCTCGTCGAAGGTCTCATCGCCCCGCCCGCCCTCCTTGTAGCGCCAGTGTGCCGCGATGCCATACTCGGCGGTCCTGTGCATCTCTTCGTTGCGGATCTGGATCTCAAGTGGGCGACCGGCAGGGCCGATGACGGTGGTGTGGAGCGACTGGTACATGTTGAACTTGGGCATCGCGACGTAGTCCTTGAAACGCCCGGGCACCGGCTTCCAGATGGAGTGGACCGTACCGAGCGCCCCGTAGCAGTCTTTCACCGAGTCAACGATCACGCGAAGAGCGATGAGGTCGTAGATCTCGCTGAAGTCCTTACCCTTGTGAGACATCTTCTGGTAGATGCTGTAGAGGTGTTTAGGGCGACCGGAGATCTCGGCCTCGACACCCACCTCACGCAGTTCCCCTAGCAGAGTGTCGATGACCTGGCCGAGGTAGGCCTCACGCGCGGCCCGGCTTTCGGCCACCATCTTCTGGACCTGGTGGAACTTGCGCGGCTCGAGATAGTAGAAGGCCAGATCTTCCAGTTCCCATTTGATGCTGGAGATGCCGAGGCGGTGAGCCAGGGGCGCATAGATCTCCATCGTCTCGACAGCCTTGTCGCGGCGCCGCTCGGCGGGGAGTGCGGAGAGTGTGCGCATGTTGTGCAAGCGGTCCGCAAGCTTGATGAGAATGACCCGGATGTCCTTAGCCATCGCGATCAGCATCTTGCGCAGGTTCTCGCTCTGCGCCTCGGAGAGCGTCTCGAACTCGATGCGTCCCAGCTTGGTGACGCCGTCGACGAGCTCGGCGACCTCGTCCCCGAACCGCTCCCGGACCTCTGCGAGTCCGTGTGTCGAGTCCTCCACCACGTCGTGGAGCAGAGCCGCCTTGAGGGTTGCCGTGTCGAGGTGCAGCTCGGCCAGAATGAGACAGACCTCGATGGGATGTTTGACGAACGGCTCGCCGGACTTGCGTGCCTGACCCTCATGGGCAGAGACCGCGAAGTGGTACGCGTCATCGAGCCCCGTGAGGTCGGCATCGGGGTTGTACGCCCTGACCTGGGCCTCTATCTCTTTGATTGTCGCCGGCACGCGATGCCTCTCATGTCAGGTGTTCTACCGTGATGGCAGGATAGGTCGGTTGATGCGGGCAAGCAAATCGTCCGCCCCAGATCCGAGCACCCAGGCACGGAACTCCCCGAACCCGGCAATCTCTTCGAGCCCTTCCGAGTAGCGTACCGAGGAGTCCAGTTCGACCTTAGCTGCCGCCGGCACCAGCGCTAGTCGCCGGTACGCCCCGTGCCCCTCGCTCGTCACGAGCCCGAGTTCGCGAAAGATCCCGATCGCGGTCGACACGCCGCGCTCGTTCATCGATGACGACTTCGCGCCGGCGCAGACCCGCTCGGCCAGTTCGGCGTTCGTGACCTCGAACCCGTCACCATCGTCGCCAGCGGCGAGTCCTTTGAGCGCACGGTAGAGCGAGGCCAGGTCGTCACGTGACGGGGCAACGCTTGTGAGGATGAGATCGTTGACCGCGGCATCCCTCGGCCCGAAGAGCAGGTGGATCCGTGCGGCAGCACCGTCCCGTCCCCCGCGTCCGCACATCTGATTGAACTCGATGTCGTTGAAGGGCAGGTGGTACAGAACGACATGGCGCACGTCGGGGATGTTCACTCCCTCGCCGAAGGCGCTCGTGGCGATGACGACGTCGAGCTCCCCCGCCCGGAAGGCCCGCTCGACCGCGTGGCGGGCGGAACGCGTGAGCCCCCCGTTGTAGAAAGCTACCCGCATCGCGACACCCGGCGCCTTCTTGCGGAGCATCCGCGCGATACGCACGGATTGATCGCGGGAGTTGACGTAGACGATCATCTTCTCGCCCCGGGAAGCCAGCGTTGCCAGGTAGGCGTCCTTGTCCTTCAGCCCCCGTCGGTCCTCGATGATCAGGTTCGCGCGCACCGTGGGATCGATGACAGTCGCGGTGATGCCAAGGGTCTCGCGGATCACGTCCGCCACATCGTCGCCAGCGGTGGCCGTCACGGCAAGCACCGCAGGGTCACCGAGCTCCTCGAAGGCCGACCCGAGCTGAAGGTAGGCCGGCCGATGTCCCGCTCGCGCTATACCGACGTGATGGGCCTCGTCGACCACGCAGAACCTGACGCGCCCGGTCGCGGCGAAGCGGGAGACGTGGTGGGTCAGGAACTCGGGAGTCGTGAGCACGATGTCGGTGTCACCCGCGGCAAGCGAGGCGAACGTGTCATCACGCACCTGAGGTGACGATTCACCGGTAAGCGTACAGACGCGCACGCCGATCCGGGCCATGGTCTCTTCAAGATGGAATGCCTGATCCGCCACGAGGGCCCTGAGCGGGAAGACGAACACCGAGGCCCCGCCGTCCACAAGTGCTGTACGAGCCGCATGCAGGTGGAAGATCAGCGACTTGCCACGCCCGGTCGCCATCACGGTCAGACAGCGATGCCCGCCCGTGAGCTCGTCCAGCGCAGCCCTCTGCGCGTCGTGTAGTGAGCCGTCGCCGATGAACTCCCGGACCAGCTCCCGGTCGAGATCGGCGGCATCGAGGGCGGTTAGCTGTTCGCGTCGGGCCGCGATGTCCTCTTCCTCGGCGAGGTCGTCGGCTCCGACCCTGCGGGTGACCAAGACGTTCACCCCGCGGGAGCGACCCTCATCGCCACCGGTGAGATCGGCGACCTCGACGTCGTACTCGACCCCGGCATCGATCACTGGGGCAAGCGCGCCGGCAAGCCTGCGGTTGAAGAAGCCGACCTGGTCACCGTGGGGTTCGTGAAGCGCGATCGCGTTGGAATCGTAGGGGTTCTCGGGCTGACGCTCGACGCGCAGCGGTGTGCCGGGCGCGAGGCGGGCGAGAACATCCTGGCGGCCCTCGAAAGTCACCCCCGCGAGCTTCGTGTGAAACGAGTCGGCTTCGCCGATCCCGCTGTACTCCTCCCGCGCGAGGATCTCGTCAGCACGGGCGAACAGGTCCTCCACCAGCTCTGCGGCCGGAGAGTAGCCCTCGTGCTCATGAGCCGCGATCTCCCGCACGAGCATCTGAACTCGTTTGCGGCCGCGCCACTCGTTTGCCTGGATCTGAAATGCCAGATCGACCGCAGCGTCGCACAGCGCATAGCGTTCGATATCCGGGCAGCGAAACGAGATCGCCTGGATCGAATCGGCTCCATCGTAGGCCGAGAAGCGCAGATGGTTGGCGGTCTGTCCTACACGTTCCCGACCGGCCATGAAGACGCCACTGGCCGAGAAGAGCGGGCGGGGATTGGAGTGTCCGAACGGTTCGAGAAGGGCAAGCTCTGCGGCGAGATCGAGCCCGACCGAGCCAAGGCCGATCTCGGCGTCCACGAGGGTCTCGGTGACGAACTGCCCGGCGGGTAGCCCTGCGAGATGCGCCGTGAACAGCGTGCGAAACTCGTCGATCCGTTCGACATCGAGAGTGAGCCCCACCGCTGCGGCGTGTCCGCCGAAGCGATCGAGCACCTCACCTGCCGAGGAAACCGCCTGGTACAGGTCGACCGAGCCGACCGAGCGTCCCGAACCCCGGGCGACACCGTCGGCGATGGCAAGCATGATCACCGGCACGCCGAAGCGCCGCGCGAGCCGCGAGGCGACGATGCCTTTCACTCCCTCGTGCCAGCCCTCCCCCGCCAGCACGAGTGCCCGGTCCCCCTCGGCGAACTCCCTCTCGGCAAGAGCAAGCGCTGCCTCCGAAAGGTCGGCCTCGGTCGCCTGTCGGGCGCGGTTCTGCACGTCGAGCTCTCTGGCGAGCCGTTCGGCCTCGAGAGGGTCGTCGGTCAGGAGCAGATCGAGCGCGACCTGAGGATCGGCCATTCGTCCGGCTGCGTTGAGGCGCGGAGCGAGTTGGAACGCGATCGTGTCAGCGGTGAGGGAATCGGTGGGCGCCGATGCGACGGCTGCGAGGGCAGCGACCCCTGCGCGCGGCTCGCGACGCATACGTGCAAGGCCGTCGGCCACGAGCGCCCGGTTCGCTCCGACGAGCGGCACGATGTCGGCGACAGTCCCGAGCGTCGCGAGATCGGTGAGCGAGCGCCAGACGTCGTTCTTGCCGAGGAGCGCACCCACGGCCTCGATGAGCATCAGCGCCACTCCCGCACCGGCGAGATCGCACGCAGGACACCCCGGGTCGAGCTTGGGGTCGGCGACCGGCACGCCAGTGGGGAGTCCATCTCCCGGCTCGTGGTGGTCGGTCACGACGACATCGATCCCGCGATCGCGCAACATCGCGACCTCGACCGCCGAGGAGATGCCGCAGTCTACGGTGATGACGAGTCGGGGAGTCATCGAGGCGAGCCGTTCGACCGACGCCGCAGTGAGCCCATAGCCCTCGCGGAAGCGGTCGGGAACGGTTCCCTCAACGCAAGCCCCCATCGCGGCGAGTCCACGGGTAGCGAGCGCAGCTGAAGAGATGCCATCGAGGTCGAAGTCGCCGAAGACGACGATCCGCTCCCCGGCCAAGACCGCCTGAGCAACCCGCGCCGCGGCATCACCCATACCGGGGACCACGCTAGCATCCAGGCGATCACGGTCGAGATCCGGCTCCAGGAATCGCCGCACCTCGGCGGCGTGCGTGAGCCCGCGAGAGACAAGGATGCGAGAGACCACCCTGGACAGACCCGTCTCTGCAGCAAGCCTGTCGACCAGTGCGGAATCTGCCGGGGTCTCCCGCCATGCGCGTGCGTGGGACCGCGGCTCTGAATTCACCGAGTGCGCTGTCATGATGGCATCCTAGCACCGGGGGCCGACACGTGAGTGCCGACCCCCGGAACAGATGCGACGGAGCGAACCCTCACGCTGTTCCGTACTTCTTGGCGAGCGCCTGAAACTTGGGCTCGCGCTCCTTCCACTTCGTGTAGAGCGGGGTTGCTACTCCTATCGAGGAGTACGCCCCGACGAGGATTCCGATCACTAACGCGAACGCGAAGTCGCCGAGCGTGTCTCCGCCGAAGAGCAGGAGCATGAGTGGCGGCATGACCGATGTGATCGATGTGTTGATCGAGCGCACGAACACCTGGTTGAGCGAGTGGTTCGCCATCCTGGTGAACGTGCTTCTCGTCAACCCTTGCGTATTCTCCTTGATGCGGTGGAACACCACGATCGTGTCGTAGAGCGAGTACCCCATGATCGTCAACAGCGCCGCAATGGTGTACGGCGAGACCTCGCGACCCATCAGCGCGTAGATTCCTAGTACGATCAAGACGTCATGGGCCAGAGTGGCGACTGCGATAAGGGACATCTTGTACTCGTAGCGCAGTGAGATGTAGAAGAGGATCGCCAGGATCGACACGCCGAGGGCAAGCAGTGCGGCCCTCGTGACGTTGCGGCCCCATCCCGGTCCGATCGTAGAGATCTCGCCTGAGTCAGCAGAGAGCCCGATTTCGGCGACGACCTGCTGGAAGACACGGTTAGCGACGTCCGCATCGGCTTCGGTGGTCCGGATGATGTACCCGCCGTTCTCGGCGGACTGGACGACCGCGCCCACTGCCCCTGCGTTCGCGAATGCTTCGCGCACCTCATCGATCGTGACGCCCGCGGCGCCCGCCACGTTGATGACGGTGCCACCCTTGAACTCGATTCCGAACGACAGGCCGCGAACAGCCAGCGATCCCACAGCGACCAGCACCAACACGATCGAGATGATCAGGAAGATCCCCTTGTGTCCGAGGAAGTCGATCTCACGCCTTGGCATCGACGTCACCCCCCTTCACACCGAAGAGCCATGGCACCTTGGGCACCACCGACTCGGCGAGGAAGATGATCGCCGATCGAGACCAGAAGACCATGTTGAAGATGTCGATCACGAGTCCGATCATGAGCGTGAGAGCGAAGCCCCGTACCGGACCGATCGCGAAGGTGTAGAGCATGAGCGCCGAAACGAACGTCACCAGATCGGCGTCGAGGCTCGTCCCGATGGCGTGTCGCGTTCCGTGCTTCGCAGCCGATCGGTAGGTCTTGCCCTGGCGTACCTCTTCCTTGAAGCGCTCGATCATCAAGATCTCGGAGTCTGCTGCCAGACCGATCGTGAGCACGATGCCCGCGATTCCTGGCAGACTCAGCGCGAACCACCCGAAGTTGGAGAGCAGCGACAGCACTCCGAGAAACAGCGAGGCGGAGATGGACAGAGCGAACCAGCTCGCAACACCGAAACCGCGATAGAAGATCCCAAGATAGACTGCGACAAGTCCGAGCCCCGCGAGTGCGGCGAACACGCCCTTGCGCAGCGAGTCCTGGCCGAGTGTCGGCCCGACGACCCGCGACTCAGAGAATTCGAGCGTCACGGGCAGGGCGCCGGTCTCGAGAACCGTGCGCAGCCGGCGTGCCTCCTCGGGTGTGAAGTTCCCGCTGATCGACGTCTCCCCGCCGGTGATCCGGTCGCGGACGACAGGGGCGGATTCGATGTTGCCGTCGAGCACGATCGCGATCTGTCGCCCGATCCGGGCACCGGTGATCTCCGCCCATTCGCGGGAACCCTCGGAGCTGAAGGTGACGTTGACCTCGATCTCGTTGGTCGTCGGGTTCGTCCCGATCGACGCTCCCGTGATCACGTCGCCTGTGAGGAGTACGTCGCCGAGGATAACCTCTCCAGCCTCATCGATGCCGACGACATCGGTGATTTCGAGCTGTCCGGTCGAGCCGAGCGCATCGAGCGCCTCCTGGGCGTTGTCGATTCCGGGCAGCTGGACCAGGATCGAATCGGTTCCCTGCCTCTGGATCGAGACCTCGGAGGCGCCAAGCCGGTCGACACGGTTTCGCACGATGAGTTCCGCGCGGTCCATCACGTCTTCTGTGACCTGAGTATCCGGGGTCTCCTGCGCCGTGAGGATGACGGAGAGCCCACCCTGGATGTCCAGGCCCTGACTGATCTTCTCGCCCGGCGGCCAGAACTGCCACCAGGAGAGTGCCGCGAGCGCGATCACGATCACCAGCGCGAGCGTGTTCCGTTGCTTGGGGTCCATGCGCCTGCCTTCCTCGGTGCCCCGCCAGAGTGGATCAGAGCAGCTTGATACCGTTTATCACCAAAGCGAAGCGCGCGTCGAGGGTCTTGGCGGCACTTCTGCACATCTGCATGCGCGAAAGGAAGATTTCGAAGTACTCCATCACCTGGCTCGTGCCGGTATCGATATCGATCTCGAGCGTGAGCTCCCGCTGTTCCTGGTCGACACGAAGGAAGCTGCGCTTCGACGCATAGTTGACCCGGTCGTGGATGTCGAACGCAGACGGGTCCGGGTTGCGAACACGCGTGTGATGCACGTCGGACTTGTCAGCCATTATCGCAGCGGCCGCGACCGCTGTTGCGGGATCGCCGTACTCTTCCTCGTGATTCCCTACCGCGTTCATGATCAGCGCGACTTCCTTCGGGGCCATGCCGAGGCGGTAGAGCGCATCCTTCGCCAGCATCGCGGCCGCGATCCCGTGGTCGACCCGAGCGACGCAGTTCCCTATATCGTGGAGGAACCCGGCGATCGCGGCCAGCTCTGCGTTGCGCTCGCCGTACCCGAGCCGCCGCATGATGTTACCCGCGATATGGGCAACGAGGTTCGCGTGTCTCAGGCCGTGCTCCGTGTAGCCGATCGCTCCGAGATACTCGTCTCCCATCTCGAGGTAGGCGAGCAACTCTTCATCCCCCTGCACCTGCTCCAGGGTCACGATCGGTACGACGACCGGGCGCATGCTATGCTTCGCCCTCTTCCGGGGCCGAATCCGACGCGTCATTCTCCTTGCGCGCGACCGAACCCTTCTCGTACGTCAACTCCACGCCATCTGCGACACGAAGAGTCACCGTCGAGTCAACCATCTCCACGATGGCGCCGTGCAGGCCGCCAACCGTGACCACGCGGTCCCCGATCTGAAGCGATGCCATCAGTTCACGCATCTGCTTGGTGCGCTGCATCTGCGGACGAATGATGAGCAGATAGAAGGCGATGACAAGAACCACCAGGTAGACCAGTCCTTCGAAACCCTGCATAGGGACCTCCGAGATGCTAGTGACGAACAGTGAGCGGCACGAGACGTGACCGCGATGCTCCATCATAACATCAGGCTTCAGCCCTCAGTAATCATCCGCACCAGGTCCGTCCATCCACTCTGCCACGAAAGCCCCGTACCGGTCCTCCTCGATCGCTCGGCGCGCTCGCGCTGTGAGGTCGAGAAGGAATGCGAGGTTGTGCACCGAGAGAAGGATCGAGCCGAGCATCTCCTTCGTGGTCACGAGATGTCTCAGGTAGGCACGCGAATAGCCCGTACACGCCGGACACGCACACTCCTCGTCCAGCGGATCGAAATCACACGCGTACTTCGCGTTCTTCAGATTCATACGCCCGCGGGAGGAGAGCGCTGTGCCGGTCCGGGCTGTACGCGTCGGCAGCACGCAGTCGAACATGTCGATGCCAAGCGCGATCGCCTGCAGAACAGAGGTCGGCGTTCCAACCCCCATCAGGTACCGGGGGCGGTCGGCGGGAAGGGCCGCGGCGACCGGGCCGAGGCTGTCGAGCATCGCATCGTGCGGCTCGCCGACCGAGTATCCTCCGATCCCGTAACCGGGAAACCCGATATCGACAGTACGCTTCACACTCTCTGCACGCAGGTTCGGATACAGGCCACCCTGCACTATGCCGAAAAGCGCCTGATCGGGCTGCGTATGCGCGTCCTTGCACCGTGCCGCCCAGAGCGCGCTCCGACGCACGGCGTCCGCGACGAGTGGTTCGGCGGCCGGATAGGGCGGACAGACATCGAGCACCATCGCGATGTCGGCCCCGAGCGCCTGCTGGACCGCCATGTTCTCTTCGGGAGTCCAGAAATGCTGCGTGCCGTCCAGAATGCTTCGAAACCGGACACCGTCGTCGCTCAGTTCGAGCGTGTCGGCGAGCGAGAAGATCTGGAAGCCTCCCGAATCGGTGAGGATCGCGCGGTCCCAGTTCATGAACGAGTGCAGGCCACCGGCCCCGGCGACGATCTCGTGTCCCGGGCGCAGGAACAGGTGGTAGGTGTTAGCCAGTACGACCTGGGCCCCGATAGCGTGGAGTTGGTCGGGTGTCACGCCCTTGATGGTAGCGCGCGTGCCGACCGGCATGAATACCGGTGTCTCGATAGGCCCGTGATGGGTCGCAAACGTGCCACGGCGTGCCGAGGTAGCACTGTCTCGGGCACTGACTGAAAAATCGAAGGGTTGCATGGAGATATCCTAGCAGGCGCAGCCCTGCGCTATGCTGACATCCGTGAACGATTCGGGCCGATCTCGCGTCAAACGAAGGTGAGAGATGTCCAACTCCGAGAGTCGACAGGACGACGCCGTGCTCGTTGCGGCCGCGCGCGGTGGTGACACGGCTGCGTTCGAGCAGTTGGTGCGAGTACACGCGGGCGCCGTCTACGCGCATGCCTTGCGCTTCTTCGGAGACCCTCAAGCCGCCGAGGACGTGGTCCAGGAGGTGTTCATCAAAGTGTACCGCTCGCTCCAGGGCTTCGATGGCACGGCCGCGTTCAGCACGTGGCTCTACCGCGTGACGCGCAACGCATGTGTCGACATGCTGAGGAGTGGTCGTCACCGGCCCGTGCCGACCGACCTGGTCGACCTGACGCTCGCGGCACCCGACGATACAGCCACAAGCGCGATCACGCGCACCATGCTCGAGAGCGCTGCACGGGGACTCACGCCGGAGGATCGCGACGCCATCAGCGCCGTCGGCCTCTTCGGCATGAGCTACGCCGAGGCCGGCGAGGCACTGGGGATACCGGAGGGCACCGTGAAGTCGCGGGTCTTCAGGGCGCGACGAACGCTCGCCACCGCGCTGGGACGTACGGGCGGTGACCGATGATGGAACGCTCACGCTGCACCGATATCCAGGTGATCATCTCCGCTGCGTACGACGGCAGCGCCACAGATCACGATTCGCTTGCGGCCGCTAAGGCCCACTGCCATACCTGCGCCGAGTGTGCGGACTTCGTAGCGCTCCTCGCGAGCATGCGCCGTCTTCCCGCACCTGTGATCCCTGCCGACGCGCTCGAGCGGACTCTCGCCGCCGTTCGCACCGAGATGGCGGCGGCCAGCGAGAAGCCCGCGGTCGCCACCCAATCCGCCGAGAAGGACGCCGGGTCTGAGGAGACACGTGAGACACGCCCGGGCGTGACAGCAGAGCCGATCCGCCTGACACGCGACCGCTGGCGTTCCTGGGCTCCCTGGGCTGCTGCGGCAGCCGTTTTCCTCCTCGCTGCAGGCGTGGTGACGGCGCAAGGTGTTCGCTACCTTCTCAGCCCGACCTCCGGCACCATGACCGCATCCGACACCGCCTCCCTCGAGCGCTCGAGCGAGCCGGAATCAGATTCGCTTGCCGGACCCGCTGAAGGAGGCACTGCGCCCGGAGACGACGGAATCGATATCAGTGGAGATGCGTCCACACTGTCCGGGCCCGCATACGTCACGCTCTCGGACCGCGTCTACGTCTTCGAGTCCACAATCGAGCAACCTCCCGCCGGCACTCCTACGGGCAACCTCACGAGTTCGCTCGACTCGGGCGCGCCGGCGATTCCGCGTGAGGTGTGGACCGCGCCTGATTCCGATGCGATCGTCGTCGCTGGCGACGACGGGGCCTATCTGCGCTTCACCCCTGTCTCGCGGAGTTTTCGGGGCCGAACGTACGTGATGCGGGCTCCGGTGATCTCATCGTTCGGGGTCTGGCCGTCTCTTCCCCCAGCAGTCCCGAAGCCCTCGACACCCGATGGCGGACCGGAGTTGTTCCCTGCCGGGAGCGAGGACTCGGGGGTCCCGGTGTTCGCTCCCCCCGGAACCGACCCCGCATCCGGTTTCGCGATCGCTCCGGGCACAGCGTCAGGTGATCCGGCAGCAGGCAATCCGGGCTGGACGTGGTGGGAGCCCGCTAGCCCCTAAACGAAGCCCACACGCTCGAGCCTTAAAGGATCAACATCGCATCGCCGAAGGACAGGAACCGGTACCTCTCCTCCAGCGCCGTCTCATACGCGCCCATCATCAGGTCCCTCCCGGCGAAAGCGCTCACCAACATCAGCAACGTCGATCGCGGCGTGTGGAAGTTGGTCACCAACGCATCGATCGAACAGAACCGGTGGCCCGGAAGGATGTAGAGGTCGGTCTGCCCCTCGGCAGCACGGACCTCTCCCGTCTCCGGATCGCATGCGGACTCCAGTGTCCTCACCACCGTCGTCCCGATCGCGAACACGCGTCCGCCCCGGGCACGGGCATCGTTGATGTCTGCCGCAGCCCGCTCACCTAAGCGGTAGTATTCGGTGTGGATATGGTGATCGCGCGGATCCTCCTCGGCCACCGGCCTGAAGGTGTCCATGCCGACGTCGAGTTCGACCGGCACGATGCGCACGCCGACCTTCTCGATACGTGCGACCAGTTCCGGCGTGAAGTGAAGCCCCGCGGTCGGAGCCGCGGCCGAACGCTCGTCACGAGCGAACATCGTCTGGTACTGCTCGGGATCGTCGAGCGGGCGAGTGATGTAGGGCGGAAGCGGCACCTCGCCCAGGCGGCGAACGGCGTCCATTACGCGTCCGGTGCGCGCCGTGAGGCGGATGAGGCGAGTCCCCGACTCTTCGTCCACGTCTACGACCAGTCCGGTGAGCTCTCCATCGCCGAACACGATCCGCGCGCCGGACTTGATGCGACGCCCGGGCCGCACCATGCACTCCCAGGTGTCCTCGTAGGACTCCCGCAGCAAGAGAACCTCGACCGACCCTCCGGTCTCGTCTTTGGCGCCTTTCAAGCGAGCCGGCAGCACCCGCGTCTCGTTCACCACGAGCACATCATCCGGACGCAGGTATTCGGGCAGGTCGGAGAAGATCCTGTGATCGACCTGGCCGCTCGCACGGTCCACAACAAGTAGGCGACATGAATCACGCGGCTCCACCGGTCGCTGCGCGATAGATCCGCTTGGAAGGTCGTAGTCGTAGTCTTCAGTGAGCACTGGTTCTCCCGGAGTTGCTGTCGGTCACTTTCGCTTCGATCGGACCGCTACCCGAAGTGTACCCCACAGGAGCGCGCCTGCCGATGTCCTCGCGTGCGACGGCCGCATGCTACCATGCGTCCATGCGAAACAGGTACTCCTCGGCCGATCTGCACATACACACCACCGCTTCCGACGGGACGGCCACGCCCGCGGATGTCTGCGCGTGGGTCGCCGAACGGACGGACCTTTCCGTGATCGCTATCGCCGACCACAACACAGTGGACGGCGCCCTGGAGGCCGCAGCGATCGCACCCGGGTTCGGCATCGAGGTCGTAGTCGGCCAGGAGGTCGAGTCGGCTGACGGGCACGTCATCGGCTTGTGGACTCCGCGCGCAGTCGAACCTGGCCTGTCCGCCGAGGAGACCGTGATCCGGATCCACGCACAGGGTGGCCTGGCTGTCGCCGCCCACCCGTTCGCCCCCGACTGGTGGGATCGGCACGGACTCGCGCGGTTCGACCCCTCTGCGCTGACACGTACCTTTTTCGACGCAGTGGAGGTCGCCAACTCCACGCCGCTACTGTGCCTGGCCAACCTGCGGGCGCAAACCCACTGGAGGCAGAACCGCGACACGCTCGCCCGAGTCGGAGGCAGCGATGCACATATGCTCTCGGTGATCGGTACGTCGCGCACGCTGTTTCGCGGCTCAACCTCTGTAGACCTGCGTACGGCAATCGAGAACCGGACCACGCACGCATGGGGACCCGCGTTCTCCCTCACCAGGACAGTGCGCTACGCGCGGAAGATCCCCGAGATCAAGATGCGTGACAGAGCGACTCGCGCCCGGAGGGCGACCGGGGAGACCGGCTAGGGCGTCTCGCTCGACGGCGTCACACGTCTCGCGGCGCGCTCCGCCTTCCTCGCCGCCCGCTCTACCTCCGCTTCCGCCTTTGACGGCAGACATCCGCAGTAATTCTGGCGGTACATGCCGAGCTCACGTGAACGCCTGGTCGCCTCGGGATAGCGATCGCGATAGTCGGCACCGGCCCACTGGAGCCCGGCCTCTTGCGCGACCCGGCGGCCGACCCCCTCGATCGCCTCCGCATCCTGATAGGGGCTCACGGTGAGTGTCGTCGCGAGCGCATCGAAGTCGAGCCGGGCCGCGTACGTCGCGGTCATCGTGAGCCTGAGCTCGTAGCAGCGCACACAGCGCTCCGACGGCGTTCCTCGCACGTCGGCGGTCGCACGGTCCCACTCCCCGGGCTCACCCGCGATCTCGACGACGGGCACCTGCGCGGTCGCGGCCCATTCCACAAGCGTGTCCCGTCGAAGCGCGTACTCCTCCTCAGGGCCTATGTTGGGATTGGCGAAGACAAGCGCGACTTCGTGTTCGGAGGCGAGCGCGCCCAGTGGCTCGAGCGCACACGGGCCGCAGCAGGCGTGCAGTGCGATCTTCACAGCGTACGCTCCCCGCCGAGGAGCCGGTGCATGCTCCCCGCTCGCGACCCGTCGATATCGCCACGGGACTCCGCCATGTCCACCGCATGCGCCGCGAGCGCGCGGTACGACTCCCGGTAGAGTGCCGGAAGGGCCTCGAGTGCCTGCAGGTGGCGACGCACAGTCTCGATATCCCCGCGCACGATCGGTCCCGTCAGCGCCTGTCGTGTGCCGAAGCGCCGCACGTTCGCGACCGTTCCCTGAAGCAGAGGGTCGACGGCTTCACGCGCGGATGCCTCGGGCATCCCGGCCCGCACGAACATCTCGATCGCCATATCCTCGAGCGCGACAAGGAGATTGGAGGCTACGCTGGCAGCAGCGTGATAGAGGGGCTTGTCCGCCTCCTCGATCAGCACCGGGACTCCGCCGGCGGCCCGCACCAGAGCCTCGAGCAGCTCACGGGCATCAGGTTCAGTCGTCACGCCGAAGATCGTCCCGGGAATCGCGTCGACAGCATGCGGAACGCTCACGAACGACTGCAACGGATGAACGCATCCGGTCATCGCTCCTGCCGAGGATGCTGCGCGCAGAGGGGCCAGACCGTGTACCCCACTCGCGTGGATCACGAACTGACCCGGTGAGAACCCGTCGCGTCCGGCAATCTCGCACACGACAGACTCGATATCGTCGTCCCCCACTGTGACGAGCACGACCTTGGCCGAACGAGCCGCCTCTGCGTTGTCGGTCGTGCCACGGCCTCCCGTCGCAAGCGCAGCCGCGTCGAGATCCTCGGCCCGCCGCACACTCACAGCGGTGATGCGCGCACCAGCCCTCCTCAAGAGCAGGGCAAGCGCCTGGCCCACCCTGCCGGCGCCGATCACGGCGACGTCATGCTCGAATCGCTCTATGTCCTCGTGAGTGTTCATCCGACTATTGTACCCGCCCCTAACGGGCGATCAGATAGGAGACGAACGCTCCGATTCCGAAGAGCACGAACACCGCGCCCGAGATCCGCCCGACCACCTTGCGAGAGAAGCGTTTGCCCACTGCGGCGCCGATGAGTATCGCCGCACCGTTCACGAGCATCATCCCCAGAGCCGAGCCGAGCCAGACGGCGATGAAGAGACCCACGCTCGGTGTCTCCTCGGCGGCAACGCCTATCGCCGAGAGGGCCCGTGTCGCGACTCCCGGATCGGCTGCGATCGCAAACGTGAGCACCTGGGTCTTGTCACCGAGCTCGGCAAGGAAGAACGCTGTCGCCACCGCGACCACCGGTCCGAACCCCGATCCGCGACCGGGAACCGCTTCTTCAGCGTCCGTCTTCGCAGAGTCCACGAACGACCAGATGCCGAAAGCCACGAACAGCACGCTCGTAAGCACTGCAAGTACACCTGCAGGTACCAGGTCCCCCACGACGCGCCCCGCGCCTGTGGCAAGGAACTGCAGCGCGAGCACCGCAAGAAAGACGCCGAGGAAGACGCGCCGGGCAGGATAGCGCGTGGCGAGCAGCAGGGAGAGCATCTGGGTCTTGTCGCCCAGCTCGGCCAGGGCCACCAGTGTGGCAGCGACCACGAAAACTCCTAGCACCCCTCACTCCTCACCAAAGACGTGTCACGGAACACAGAAGGCGGCCCCCGAAAGGAGCCGCCTTCCCAAAGGCTCATGTAGGCCGGCGTACTACGCCGAACGTACGTTACTCGCCTGCTCCTTGCCGTTCTGCCCGGTGGTGACTTCGAAGACCACGGCCTGGCCTTCCTCGAGGGTCTTGAAACCCTCCATCTGGATCTCGCTGAAGTGGACGAAGAGATCCTCGCCATCTTCACGGGAGATGAAGCCATAACCCTTGTCCGGATTGAACCACTTGACGACACCTTCTGCCATGCGAACTCATCCTCCCACCCATACCGGGTCACGCCGTGCGACTCGCTTGCCCTCGAGCGCCCCCTTGACTCCCCCACAGAGTGGAACAATCGCCTGGTGGTGCCGTACGCGACAAACCCGTCGCAGCTTTCCGCGGTCCGGATGGACCGCCAGAAAGATTCTAGCGCTTCGGAGTCAAGCCGGGCAACCCGGGAGCCGGGACCAGTTCAGTCGCCCCGTCCCCTCTGCGTGAACAACACGATCATCAGTACCACCAGGGCGATCCCCAGCAACCCGAGAAGCACCGGTAGCACTCCGGGCCGGGCAGGAGACCCGTCCGTGCCCGCCCCTGCCCGCCCATAGGCGGCAGTGACCGTGAACTCCTGGCCTTCGGCGAGTGTGACCGGTCTGAGGGTGTAGAGTCTCTCTCCTGCCGCATTGACCCTCGGCGGACCCGGCGCCTCCGGATCGAGTCGGACCTCCTCGGCGGTCGGAGGTAGCCGTACCGAGAACGAGACCTCTCCGGCAGGCACCGACTGCACCCAGTCGAACACTGTGGTGGTCAGGCCGTCCACTATCGCGAGCGGCGGTCCCACAGCCTCGTACTGGACTGTGCGGGTGGACTCGACGGTGATTTCCAGGGCCTGGCCCCCCGGCACATCTACGACAGCACTCTCGCGCTCGGGATCCTCGGCGACGGGACCTCCGAGGATCTCGCCCGACCAGATGACGCGGGAGCCCTCGGGGAGCGGCAGGCGAACGGTTGCAGGCAGTTCAACCTCATCCGGGATGTGACCGGTCACGATGAACAGGGCGTAACCTGGTTCGCCACCCGGCCACAGCTGGACCTCCATCGCTGTCCCCGCAAGCGAGACCGGCTGAGCGATCGCGACCGAAGACGCGAGCACAGCCACTCCGGTAATGAGCACGAGTAGCCAGCGCAGCGATCGGGCACGTTCACGCGCCCTCATCACAGTCCCGCCGCCTCTACGGCGGCATGAACCGTGTTAGCGACGAGCATCGCCCGGGTCATCGGCCCGACCCCGCCCGGAACCGGGGTGATCGCCGAGGCGATCGGCTCGACGGAAGCGAAGTCCACGTCGCCGACCATCCCGGCATCGGTGCGGTTGATGCCGACATCGATGACGACGGCACCCTCCTTGACGTAGTCCGCCGTCACCATCTCGGGCCTCCCTACCGCCGCGACAAGCACGTCGGCCCTGCGACAGACGGCGGGCAGGTCGTGCGTGCGGCTGTGGCAGACAGTAACGGTGGCGTGCTCCTCGAGCAGCATGAGAGCCATCGGCTTGCCGACGATGGTCGACCGGCCGATCACCACGGCCTCTTTGCCCTTCAGGTCGATGCCGTAGTGTGCCAGCATGCGCATCACGCCGGCCGGAGTACACGCGCGCGGCGCCGGGAGCCCGCGCATGAGCCGTCCAAGGCTCGCCGGGTGAAAGCCGTCGACATCTTTCTCGGGAGCGATCCGCGCGATTGCCTCCTCGACATCGAGGTGAGCGGGGAGCGGCATTTGAACGAGGATCCCGTGGACCGAGGAGTCGGAGTTGCACGCGTCGATGATCTCGAGAAGATCGGCCTGCGAGATGTCAGCCGGACGACGGTAGTCGACCGCTTTCACCCCCGCTTGCGCACAATCGCGCTCCTTCATGCGCACGTAGGTGGCCGACGCCGAATCGTCGCCCACCAGCACGACAGCGAGCCCCGGAACGACGCCTGCATCGGCGAGTCGGGTGACATCGCCGGCTACCTCGGCTTTGACCGCGGCTGCTACCGCATTTCCATCCAGAATGAGCGCCATAGTCAGAACAGTCCCTTCACCGTGCCGTCAGCATCGATATCGATTCCCTCACCTGCGGGGCGCGCGGGAAGACCCGGCATCGTCAGGATGTCGCCACACAGAGCATAGAAGAACCCGGCCCCCGCCGAGAGACGTACGTCTCGGACAGGAAGAGTCCAGCCGCGCGGTCGCCCCTTGAGGGTCGGATCGTGACTGAGAGAGAGGTGCGTCTTTGCCATACATACCGGGAGACGAACGTACCCCATGTCAGCGAGGAGGTCTATCGAGCGACGAGCCGAAAGGGAGAACTCGACCCCGTCGGCCCCGTAAACCCCGGTGGCCACCTTCTCGATTTTGATCTCAAGCGCATCTTCCTCATCGTATGTGAAACGGAGCGGGTCCGCTTCTCGTCCGTCACACGCAGCGACGACCGCCTCGGCGAGTTCCTCACCACCGGCGCCGCCTTCCGTATGGAGCCTGTGGGTCGTCGCACCGACAGCTCCGGCAGCTATCGCCGCCTCGCGGATAACCGCGTGTTCCGCATCGCTGTCAGCCGGGAAGTGGTTCACTGCTACGACGACCGGCACACCGAACCCTCTCATGATCGCGATGTGTGCCCTCAAATTGTCCAGCCCCGCGCGTACCGCATCGACATCCTCGACCGCGAGTGCCGGGTCCAGCGGCGAGCCCGCGCGTACATCGAAGCGCCCGGAGTGCACCTTCAGAGCGCGCACGGTACACACGAGCACTGCGCAGTCGGGCGCAAGCCCCGACTCCCGACACTTGATGTTCACGAACTTCTCGGCACCCATATCCGCACCGAAACCCGCCTCCGTCACCACGTACTCGCCGTGCGCGAGTGCGACACGGTCAGCGATTATGGAGTTGTTGCCCTGGGCGATGTTGGCGAAGGGGCCGGCATGGACAAGTACAGGGCCGCCCTCGAGGTTCTGCATCAACGTGGGCTTGATAGCGTCACGCATCAGAACCGTCATGGAACCTGCCACACCGATGTCCTCGGTCGTGACCGGCCGTCCATCGCGAGTTGTGGCGACCACGATCCGCCCGATCCGGACCCTTAAGTCGGCAAGGCTCCCGGCCAGGGCGAGGATCGCCATGAGTTCGCTGGCGGCGGTGATGTCCCACCCGGACTCGCGGGGTACGCCGTTGGTCCGCCCGCCGAGGCCGACGACACTCTGACGCAGCACCCGATCGGAGATGTCCATCACCCGCCGCCAGGTAACGCTATGCGGATCGATAGCGAGGGCGTTGCCATGGTACAGATGGTTATCCAGGAACGCCGCAGCGAGGTTGTGGGCCGAGGTGACAGCGTGCGCGTCTCCCGTCAGGTGCAGGTTGAGGTCCTCCATCGGCAGGACCTGGGAGTAACCGCCACCGGCTGCACCACCTTTGACCCCGAAGACGGGACCCAGGGATGGCTGCCTGATGCACGTGAACGCCCGGTGACCGAGTCTCGCGAGTGCCTGTCCGAGGCCGACGGCGGTGAGCGTTTTGCCCTCCCCAAGCGGGGTCGGCGTCACCGCAGTAACGACGATGTAGCGACCTCGCGCCCCACCATCGCCCGTTGCAGCTCTCGCTCCGTCCACTTTGGCCTTATGGGGTCCGTACAGCTCAAGTGTGTCAGGATCGATCCCCGATTCGGTCGCCACATCGACGATCGGGCGCAACTGTGACCGGTGGGCGATCTCGATGTCGGTGAGCACCTGGCTGCCCCTCCTAGCGCGACACGTGCGCGGGCACAACGGCGTGCAGTGTACTACTCCTTGACGATGCTGAGGAGGTTCTTGAACTCAGATGTCCCGGCTCGACCGACCGCCTCGTACATGACCGACTCGCTGCTCGTCACAATCACACCAGCCGTGCGTATCCGATCGAGCGCGAGCTCATGCATCGCGACATCTCGCGAGCAGCACCCGTCGGCTGCGACGTGGACGACATAGCCCTCCTCGGCCAGCGCGAGCGCGGTCTGGGTGACACAGATATGAGTCTCCATGCCGACGAGGACGACCTGTCTGCGCCCGGTAGCGCAGAGCGCCTCGGAGAAATCAGGCTCCTTCGCACAACAGAACGCCATCTTGTCGACCCCTTGCACATTCGCGCCCTCCTCGGCCAGTTCGAGCAGCAGCCCTTCAAGCTCGGGAACCGTCGAGCCAAGGCCGCGGGGGTACTGGCGCGTGAGGATCACAGGGGCTGACAGCATCGCGGCGACCCGGGCGAGCCTGCCGGTTGCCGCGACGACGCGCTCCTTGTCGGGCATCACGTCAGCTAGACGTTCCTGGATGTCGATGATGACAAGTGCGAACGAATCTCGCTCGACTCGACTCAGTGCGGTTGAATGCATCACCACTCCTCTCGTTTGATCGTGTCGATTCTACAGGAGGACGACGCTCTGCGTGGGTATACACACGGTGTCCGCCGAGGCGGGCACCCGTACACCGATTCCAGACGGAGGACGACAATGAGCGATGCACCTATCCTCGGCCCGATGAACAACATCACAGACCTTGACGCAGCCAGTGACTTCGAGCGCAAGCACACCCCCCACATCGCCGCCAAGCGCGACGGCGAGCATGTCGAGGTGCGGATAAAGGTGGGGCACTACGTCTCGCACCCTAACCAGCCGGATCACTACATCCAGTGGATCGAGCTCTACGCCGATGGGGCACCGATAGCACGGTTCGATCTCTCGCCGGTCGCAACGGATCCCGACGTCGGCGTGGTCGTTGCCGTAGACGCGGGGACGACGCTCCGGGCCGTCGAATACTGCAATCTGCACGGCCTGTGGGCCGCAGAGATCGAGGCCTGAGAGGCTCTGCCCGTTAGGAGATGCGCTCCAGGTCGTCAAGCCAGAGGGCCGAGTCATCCCTGCGCCAGACCATCAATCGATCCTCATCGGCCGGGTTCTTCGTGCGATGGTACCTGGTGTAGAACCACCGTGTTGGATGCCTCGTTCGACGCATCCGGCGTCCCGAACTCCTCGAGTTCGGCTTCCTGCGGGACGATGAGTGTGCGGATCGGATCGGATGGGTCGGACCAGTCGACGAGGCCCAGATAGTATTCGGTGGCGCAAAACGAGTACCGCACAGTCACCTCACCCAGTGCGGACTGCTCTGTCGGCGACAAGCGCGCCAGTCGGGTCACATCGCGTACAGGGGTACTTCGACGAGCAGGATGTCCACCACCACGCACCGCCGAGGATTGAAAGTCCATATGATTGCCGCTCATGTTCTCCTCGGGTCGGGGACAGTTCCGGCACTCTTCGATTCAGTGCCGCCCCCACATTTTACCCGAGGAGTGCAATCGCGTCGCCTCCGACCGTTCGTCAGGTTTGTCTGACCTATCATCTCCCTATCTACCGATAATCTCCATAGAGGCCGTCGACGAGCGGGGGTGGTACGGGTGCACTGCAGACTAAAGGACCTCGTCGGCTTCCCCGCGGCCTGCGAAGCCGAGACATGTGTCTTCTGGCGAGAGCCGGACCCCGGGCACGGCACGAGGACACCCGGCTGCGTACTCGAAGAGTTCGCTCTGACCGGCACCTTCGCCGATCGTCTGACGCTGTGGCTCCTGGCTTACAAGTTCGCCGCAGACCGGGCGGCCACGGCAAGACAAGTGAATGCCCAACACGAGCGAAACCTCCGCAGGGCACCGACGCTCTCCGGTTCGCCCTTCATCCGGTCCGGGCGTCCTCAGAACAGCCCGTCCTGGCCTCGGCGTACCTCGGTCGCCTGAGGCGCCGCCTCTCCCAGGTGCTCATAGGCACGCGGGGTCGCCTGTCGCCCCTTGGGCGTGCGCGCAAGGAACCCGAGTTGCAGCAGATATGGCTCGTAGACATCCTCGAGAGTAGCAGGCTCCTCGCCGACAGCTGCCGCCAGGGTGTTCAGCCCCACAGGGCGACCCGAGAACCTGTGCACCAGCGTCTCAAGTATAGAGAGATCCATCGTATCCAGCCCGACATGGTCGACCTCGAAGAACGCGAGTGCCTCGGCTGAGATGTCTTCGGTGATACGTCCCTCGTGACGCACCTGAGCGTAATCACGGACGCGCTTGAGTAGCCGGTTCGCCAACCGCGGCGTCCCACGCGACCGCCTCGCGATCTCTGCGGCGCCCTCGGTATCGATACTCACGCTCAAGATACCTGCCGATCTGCGAACGATATGCGCGAGTTCGTCGGCCGTGTAGTAGTCGAGCCGGAACGCCATGCCGAACCGGTCCCGAAGTGGGCCGGTGAGCAGGCCCGTCCGGGTCGTAGCGCCCACCAGCGTGAAACGCGGAAGGTCGAGGCGAAGACTTCGCGCCGCCGGACCTTTGCCGATCACGATATCGAGCGCGAAGTCCTCCATCGCCGGATAGAGCACCTCTTCGACCGCACGGTTCAGTCGGTGGATCTCATCGATGAAGAGCACGTCTCGCTCTTCGAGGTTGGTAAGTATCGCAGCCAGATCGCCAGACCGCTCGATCGCCGGCCCGCTCGTTGTCTTGAACTGCACACCGAGTTCAGCCGCGATCACCGCAGCCAGCGTGGTCTTCCCGAGTCCCGGAGGACCGGAGAGCAGGATGTGGTCGAGCGACTCATCGCGCCCTTTCGCTGCATCGATCAGTACGCCGAGGTTCTCTTTGACGCGCACCTGTCCGAGATAGTCATCCAGGCAGCGCGGCCTCAGCGAACGATCGATCTCCAGGTCGTCCGGGGTGTAGTCCGCCGAGACGAGGCGCTCCGGGTCATCGTGCACGGGATCGGATCCGTCGGTCGGCTCCCAGATAGTGCTCACGAGCCACCTCCGAGCCTCTTCAGAGCGTGTTTTACCAACTGCGCCGGTGTGGCGTCCGGCGACGCTCCCTTGAGAGCTGCCGCTGCCTCCGCTGATGAGAAGCCCATCGTCACGAGAGCCTGCCGGGCCTCGCCCGCGAGACCTGCCGAGGACAACGGGGCCGCTCCGGCACCGGAGGCGATCCCCACCTTGTCTTTCAGCTCGAGGATGATGCGCTGTGCCATCTTCGTCCCGATTCCCGGGATACTCGAGACGAGCGCCGGATCCTCGGCGGCGATCCCTTCGGCAAGTACTGCAGGCGGGTACGAGGAGAGTGCAGCGAGTGCGACCTTGGGGCCTACACCACTGACGGTTATCAACTGCTCGAAGAGGCGCTTCTCCTCGACGGCGACGAACCCGAACAACGAGAGTTCGTCTTCGCGGACGTGGAGGTACGTGTGGACGCGGACAGTGTCGCCCTCGTGCGGGAGCGCCGAGATCGACGTCGTAGACATCGCAAGTCGCAGGCCCACGCCACCGACCTCGAGAACGCAGTGCGACGGTCCGCGCTCGGCTACGGTGCCGGTCAGGAAGGTGATCACAGGCGGCCCCCCGAAGCCGTGACACCCGGTCGGGCGATGTGGGCATGACAGATAGCGGCTGCGAGCGCGTCCGCGGCGTGATCGGGCGATGGATCGTGGTCGAGGCCGAGAATCGTGCGGACCATGTACTGCACCTGGCGCTTATCAGCCGACCCGTTGCCCACCACAGCAAGCTTGATCTCGCCGGGACCGTACTCGCCCAGCGCAAGATCCGCGTCTGCTGTCGCATGGACTGCGACACCGCGCGCCTGTCCCGTCGCAAACGCAGTCTTGGCATTCGTGCCGAAGTAGACGCTCTCGATCGCACACGTCGCCGGTGCATATCGCGCGATCACCGTACCGAGTTGGCGGTGTATCTGCGCCAGCCGCTCGGCGAGCGGCGTGTCAGACGCCGTGGTCACGCATCCGTATCCGAGACAGCGGAAACGCGAACCCTGCTGCTCGACAACCCCCCAGCCGGTGTTCGCCAGCCCTGGATCTATGCCGAGGATGACCACCGGAAACCCCTTCGCCGCAGAGTCTGAATCGAACATACGTTCAGGATAGCCCGAGCCTCTGTCATCGTCCACTGTGCGAGTCACCGTGACTCGATCGGCGACCCGCTACTCCTCGAGCGCGGCTGCGATCTCCTCGGTCAGCTCCATCGTGTGATAGACGTTCTGGATGTCGTCGTGGTCTTCGAGCAGGTCGACCAGGCGAAGCACTTTCTTCGCGTCCGCGACATCGACAGTGGTCTCGCTCACCGGCTCCATGACGAGTTCAGCTCCTTTGACAGCGAGCCCTGCCCCCTCGAGCGCGGACTTCACTGCCATGACCTCGGCAGGAGCAGTCGTTACGACCCACTCAGTGTCGACACGTTCGAGGTCGTCGCCGCCAGCATCAGCGACCAGCAGCATCAGTTCTTCCTCGTCGGGCACCCCGTCAGCCTCGATGGCGACCTGACCGTGCCGCTCGAACTGGAACGCGACAGATCCCCCCGTGCCAAGGTTGCCCCCGGACCGTGCGAACGCGCTGCGCACATCAGCAGCGGTCCGGTTGCGGTTGTCGGTGAGTGCTTCAACGTAGATGGCCACACCCGCTGGGCCGTAACCCTCATAGATGACTTCCTCGAAGGTGTCCGCTTCACCCGACCCGAACGCTTTAGCGATCGCAGTCTCGATCTTGTCTTTGGGAAGCGAGTAGGATTTGGCCTTCGCGATCGCCGCCGCGAGCGAAGCGTTGTTCTCGGGGTTGGGGTCTCCCCCCGTCTTGGCAGCGACTGTGATCACCCGGGATAACTTGCTGAACAGAGCCGAGCGCTTCTTGTCCTGTGCAGCCTTCCGGTGCTTGGTCGTCGCCCACTTAGAGTGGCCTGACATCGCTCTTCCTTTCGGACGGAACTTAAGACCCTACGACCTCTTCGATGAAGAACCTGTGGACCCGCGGGTCTCCTGTCAGCTCCGGATGGAACGCGGTCGCGAGAAGGCCGCGCTGGCGTGCTGCGACAGCCATGCACTCGTGCGACGCGAGAACCTCCACTCCGGGACCCGCCTCCTCGATCCATGGTGCGCGGATGAACACGCCGTTGAAGGGAGTTCCGATATGCGAGAAGTCGAGGCTTACCTCGAACGAATCGACCTGGCGTCCGAACGCGTTGCGGCGAACGGCGATGTCCATCAGGCCCAGGCTCTCCTGACCGGGCACTGCGTCGTGAATTTCCTTCGCGATGAGTATCGCACCAGCACAGGTTCCCCAGACGGAGAGCCCGGCCGCATGGTGTTGACGTATCGCGTCGT
>CAYGFZ010000007.1:46804-57167 GCA_964349355.1 uncultured Coriobacteriaceae bacterium
GCACAGGTTCCCCAGACGGAGAGCCCGGCCGCATGGTGTTGACGTATCGCGTCGTAGAAGCCGTAGGTCACCATGAGTTTCGCGATGGCCGTCGACTCGCCTCCGGGGATGATGAGTCCGTTGAGCTCTGCGAGCTGCGAGGGCAGACGCACCGCGGTCGCAGAGGCGCCGACCGCCTCGAGGATCACCATGTGCTCGCGAAACGCCCCCTGGAGGGCGAGCACGCCGATTCGCACGCTACCAGCCCCGCTCCTGCATCCGCTCGGCGTCCGGAATCTCCGAGATATTGATTCCGACCATGGCCTCGCCGAGGTCGCGCGAGACTCTCGCAATGATGTCGGCGTCCTCGAAGTGCGTGGTCGCCTCCACGATTGCACGAGCACGCTTCTCGGGGTCGCCACTCTTGAAGATCCCGCTACCTACGAAGACGCCGTCGCACCCAAGCTGCATCATCAACGCGGCATCCGCCGGCGTAGCGATTCCTCCGGCCGAGAAGTTCACGACCGGGAGTCTACGGTTCTGGTGAACCCACTGCACCAGATCGTACGGAGCCCCGAGTTTCTTCGCCGCGTCGAACAGCTGCTCGCTGCGAAGCCCGGCAACCCATGCGATCCCATCGGTCATCGTCCGCATGTGACGGACCGCCTCGACGACGTTGCCTGTGCCCGGCTCACCCTTCGTGCGAACCATCGCCGCACCCTCGGCGACCCTGCGCAGCGCCTCGCCCAGGTCTCGCGCACCACACACGAACGGTACGGTGAAGTCCCACTTGTTGATGTGATACTGCTCGTCGGCCGGAGTGAGCACCTCGGACTCGTCAAGGTAATCGACGCCGAGAGTCTGAAGAATCTGGGCCTCTACGAAGTGTCCGATCCGGCACTTGGCCATCACCGGGATGCTGACAGCCTCGACGATCTCGGCGACCTTGGTCGGGTCGGCCATCCGGGCGACTCCACCCGCGGCGCGAATGTCGGCAGGCACGCGCTCGAGCGACATGACGGCGACCGCACCCGCATCTTCGGCAATCCGGGCCTGCTCAGCAGTCACGACGTCCATGATCACGCCGCCCTTGAGCATCTCCGCAAGACCCGTCTTCACACGCAGAGTACCGGTCTGCTTGGTTTCCTCAGTCACTCTCGGGACTCCTCACGGTCACAGTCGGACAGCGCGGTCGCACCATCCGGGAATTGAACGGTCTTAGATTGTACCCGCGCTCAAGGACGAGGTACAGGCACGCATGCGGTACGGTTCAAAACCGGCTAGCGAACGTCGATGCTCACGTCCGGCGGAACGACCTGGAACCAGGTGTTGCCCGGAGCGAGCCTGATGAGCGAACCTTCCGAGTCCCTGAGCACCGGCGGGGCGCTCGCCCCCGCTGACCACGTACCGTCGATTCGAACCCCGTCACGGAAGATCGCGGCCTCTCCCTCGCCGACGAGTGCGATCTCGAGCGTCCTGGCTGGGCCGGTGGCGCTCGTCTGTGCCCAGAGGACCACGACGTTTCGCGCCGAGTAGCGCGCACCAGACTCCCGGTCGAGATGCGCCTGGCCGTTGTTCGACCGCAGATACAGTCCACTGTTCGCGTCGTAGTCCCAGGTGACCCTGTTGGCTGGCGAGAACGGAACAGTAAGCCCGGTCGCCGCCTGATCGGAGTCGACGGAACTCGAGAACTGAAGTCCTTTGAGCTCCTGTGTCGCGGAGTAGCCGCGGGAGACCCCGATCTCACGAACTCGTACGGGGTCGAGATAGAGGTTGTGCGGTGCGGATCGGAAGGAGACACGCCGGTATGCGGCAGGAGCCGAGGAGTGGTCGACGACCTCCAGCCCCGCATCCCGGATACGGCTCAACACGCCGGTGTTCGCCCCGGAGTGCGCGAACAAGGCGGAGTACTGCGGAATGATCTGTGTGTCGGACATGCGAGCACTACGAACCGGACCGATGATCTCGGGAACGCGTGAATGGAAGAGCGCGTTGAACCGCGTGATCCCGCCCTCGGTAAGTGACTCGTAGATGATGTCCGCGTGGTCCAGCCCGCTCTGGGGGCGAGCCGAGGGCGAGTTCTCGATCTTTACCGAGAGGACGCGTGTGTTCGCAGGCTCCTCCGGCGAGGTCGCATCCTCACCCGTCAGCGGCCAGCGCACTGGCTCCTCGGGCTGCTCGATGACGCGCTCGCTCTGTGCCGAGGGCCATGCCGAGGTGATCTCCTGAGGCTCATCAGCGGGGCGTGTGCCCAGGTACCAGGCGCCTGCGGCACCCACTACGACGACCGCTACGGCCAGTGCGATGAGGATCTTCTTCTTGTGTTCGGCCCAGAGTGACTTCAACGCTGCCTCCTCGGTATCCTCGACGAAGGATACGCACGCTGCCACCACCGGTCAACGCGTAGTCCGCACGCGTTGCCTCCCCGTCGCCGCGAGGATAGAGTGGGTCCATGCCATGTTACCTCCTACACATCGTCGAGCAGCCGGACCCGAGCCCCTACGACGACGTGGATCTCAAAGACCTCGTCGGATCCATGCCGAGGTTCTTCTGCGCGCACTGCACCCCACCCGCCGCTCTTCGCCCTGGGGAGAGCATCCGATGCCTCGACCGGGATGAGCCATGTTGGAAGCCCGCTGGCTCCATCTGCCCGCCTTAAGGCACATGCGCAGACAGGTGGCCGCTACACGATCCGGGTCTGCTCGTCTTCAGACTTCCGGCCTGCCCTCAACACCAGCCAGACCCCGGCGAGCAGAACCGGGACCGTCAGCAGTTGGCCCATCGACAACGGTCCCAAGACGGTACCGAGATGGGAGTCGGGCTCCCGCACGAACTCGAGCATGAAGCGGATGATCCCGTATCCAGTGAGCAGCCATCCGAGCATGAACCCATCGGCCCTGCGGCGACGGGCCAGCCACAGCATCACCATAAATAACACAACGCCCTCAAGCGCGGCCTCGTAGAGCTGAGACGGGTGTCGCGGAAGCGGGCCGCCGCCAGGGAACACCATGCCCCATGGCATCTCGGTCACCCTCCCCCACAGCTCTCCGTTGATGAAGTTGGCGAGCCTCCCCAGCGCGATGCCGACAGGTGCTCCGACCGCGACCATGTCAGCGATTCGCAGGAACGGGACTCCGACCCGTCGCGCGAACAGGATACCTGCAAGCACGATCCCGGCGAGGCCGCCGTGAAACGACATTCCCCCCCCGGTAGTACGGAACACCGATAGCGGGTCCGCGAGAAACTGCCCTGGGATGTAGAACAGCATGTACCCTAACCGGGCCCCGATGACCAGACCGATCGAGCCCCACAGAAACGCACTGAGGACGTCGTCGTCGGAGAGCCCGGCGTCCCAGCGCTTGTTGAGCAAATGGATCGCGTATGCACCGGCGATGAAGCCCACCACGTAGGCCAGCCCGTACCATCTGACCGCGAACGGGCCGATCTCAAAGATGATCGGATCGATCATCGGGTAGGTCAGCGCCGCCACGCTACATCGCCTCGAGCCGGGCTATGCGATCCTCGATCGGAGGATGCGTGTTGAACAACGAGTTCAGGCCCCCGCCGTAGTCGCGGAGCGGATTGTAGATGTAGAGAGCCTCGGTCGCCTTGTTCGCCACCGCGAGCCTGTTGGAGTCTCCCGCGATCTTCCGCAGAGCACTAGCGAGCCCGGGCGGATAGCGCGTAATCAAAGCGCCGTTCGCATCGGCCAGGTACTCGCGCTTGCGAGAGATGGTCATCTGGATCATCGCGGCGAACAACGGCGCCAGGACCGCGAGCACGACTCCGATAAGAACGAAGATGGCCTGAGCTCCGCCGCCCCCGCTATCGCTGCTCCGCCCTCGTCCGCCCCCCCACCAAAACGAACGGATCATCCAGTCCGACAGAAGCACCACGGTTCCGGCAAGGACCGCTGTCATAGTCTGAACGAGCGTATCATAGTTCTTGATGTGTGCCAGCTCGTGGGCGACCACGCCCTCGAGCTCTGCGCGGTCGAGCTTCTCCATCAGCCCGGTGGTGACGGCGATGGCCGCGTTATCCGGGTTGCGCCCCGTCGCAAAGGCGTTGGGCGCCGGGTCGTCGATCACGTACGCCCTGGGCTGCGGCAGTCCCGCCGCGATGGACAGTCCTTCAACCAGGTTGACGAGGTAGGGCTCCCGGTCACGATCGACCGGTCGCGCACGGCTCATGGAGAGCACGATACGATCGGAGTACCAGTACGAGCCCCACGCCATCCCGAAGGAGACCATGAGCGCAAGCACGAGCCCGCCATACCCCAAGTCGGTTGCCATACCGAACGCCCACCCCACGGCTAACACGAGCAGCACGAAGACCGCCACCAGGGCGGCGCTTTTGAGCTTGTTCGTCGATATCTGATCGTACATGGTCTCCGGGGGTGTCGGCGGCCATGGACCCGGTACCGCACAGAGCGGCACCGAAGCCCGTCAGCTGCGGGCGACTAGAACTGGACCTGGACCGCCTCGCGCGCTTCGACCTCGATCTCGAAGTAGTCACGCTGGGCGAAGCCGAGGATCCCTGCGATCAGGTTCGCCGGAAACGACTGGATGGCTGTATTGAAGCTCATGACGGAGTCGTTGTAGAACTGCCGCGCGTAGGCGATCTTGCCCTCGGTGCCAGACAGTTCCTCCTGGAGCATCATGAAGTTCTGGTTCGCCTTGAGATCCGGATACGCCTCGGCTACGGCGAAAAGGCTCTTAAGAGTAGACGAGAGCATGTTCTCCGCCTGGCCCTGCTCCTTGACCGACTGCGCGTTGATCGCCATGTTGCGAGCCTCGGTGACCTTTTGCAGTGTCTCGGCCTCGTGGGTCATGTAACCCTTGACCGTCTCGACCAGATTCGGGATCAAATCATAGCGACGCTTCAGTTGAACATCTATCTGAGACCAGGCGTTGTCTACGCGGTTGCGCAGCACGACAAGACGGTTGTAGAGCACGATGACCGCGATCGCGAGCACAACGAAGATGGCCGGCACACCACAGAGCATCAACCCGAGTAACTCTGACATCGGACCTCCTCGATCCTCGATCCGCACCACCTGTGGTCCCCGGGTGCGCGTCGGGTGCGATACACTCGCGCTCAAGATGGTAGCAGAACCCACACACCGATGATTCCTATCCGCGACGAGAACCCGACGCGCCGCTTCCCGCTACTCACGATCGTGCTCCTCGTGATCAACGTAGCGGTGTTCGCGTACGAGGTGTCGCTTCCCGATGCAGCGCTGATCGAGCTGATCGACCGGTGGGCCCTCAACCCTGCCCGCCTGGTGGCAGATCCGCTGTCACCAGAGATTCTCCTGACCCTGCTCACTGCGATGTTCTTGCATGGCGGGTGGCTACACCTCGGCGGGAACATGCTCTATCTGTGGATCTTCGGGAACAACATCGAAGACCGGCTCGGCCGCATACGGTTCCTGTCGTTCTATCTCGGCAGCGGAGTCGCGGCGTCCCTCGCACATGTCGCGATCGACGGCCCCCGCGACATACCACTTCTCGGCGCCAGCGGCGCGATCGCGGGTGTACTCGGGGCCTACCTACTGCTCTTCCCCAGGGCGCGGGTCGTCGTCTTAATCCCGATCTTCTTCATCATCGAACTCGCAAAGGTGCCGGCAGCCTTCGTCATAGGGTTCTGGTTCCTCATGCAGGTCGCCCAAGGGGTCGGCTCGATATCGCCCGGGGCGACAACAGGTGGGGTCGCGTGGTGGGCACACGTAGGCGGGTTCGTTGCCGGCCTCCTCCTCATCCTCCCTGCCTGGTTCGCCGAGAGAAGACGTCGCCGAAGGAAGAAGAGCGGAGCCAGACAGTCGCGATTCACGACTTGGCGGTGAGGTACGGGAGTGGTGAAGCGCTCAGGCGATCGCCGCCTGATTAGCGCTCGGAATCAATCTCGTGAAGCACGTCCTCGACACACCCGACAGAATCGAGCTGTCTGCGGAAGTATTCGCAGTATGCCTCTTCATGATCCTGGTCGAACTCATCGTGCCCCTCGAACTCGACCGACAGTGCCATCATGCCCGCCACCGGAGCCATATGCCCCCCGGCTTCTTCAGCAAGTGACTCCATCGCGGACAACAGGAATGAAGGAACCCGCACCGTGACCTCGATCTCCAACCCGCAGGACGGACATGCGAAGACTATGTCTGCGTTCTCGGGCTCGCGCAGCACGACCGTGTCGATGTCTTCAAGAGACACCTCGACAGGACCGTCCACCGGACATTCGATAACGAACTGCACCGCACTCGCCTCCTCAAGGAGGATGTTCCCTCTCAAGACCATTGTAACGCGCCGACGCCCATCGTGAAGGGGTACGCTCACCACGACACCTCCGCAAGAAACACGCCACCTTCACGCCTCCCGGTGTTACCATCTCGTGCATGCCAGACGACGCGACCTTCTCCCGTACAGACAGCCGCCTCACCCGCTTCGCCCGCGGGACGCGACTCGGACTTCCGATCCTGCTCGGCTACATGCCTGTCGGGATCGCCTTCGGCGTGCTGGCGACCACCATCGGCTTCACCGCGATCCAGGCGGTGATCTGCTCGGCCACGGCACTAGCAGGTGCTGGACAGTTCATCGCGCTCAACCTGATGAAGGATCGGGCCGACATCTTGGCTGTCGTCGCAGCCACGACGGTCGTGAACCTGCGTTATGTACTCTTCGGCGCGACCCTCTCACCGTACTTGCGAGGAATGTCACCCGCAAAGCAGGCGTTCCTCGCATTCACGCTCACTGATGAGACCTTTGCGATCAACGTCAGCGATCGCCGAACAGGCAGCTCCACCGGCGCATCGATGGCGGGGGTCGGTGCTATCGCATGGGTCGGCTGGGTGACAGGCACTGCGCTGGGAGCGATTGCGGCGACGTGGATCGGCGATCCGTCCCGGTGGGGCATGGACTTCGCGATGCCTGCCATGTTCACCGCACTACTGGTCGCCCTGGCCGAGGAGCGCAAGCACGTGGCAGTAGCGGCGATCGCGGCGGTGCTCGCGATCGGTCTCCCCGCTCTCGCCCCTCTCGGGCTCGTGATTCCCGCCAGCTGGCTTATCATCACCGCCTCAATCGGGGCGGCGACGATCGGGGCGGTGATCTACCGATGAGCCCGGGCTACGTATGGGCTGTTGTGGCACTCATGGCTGTTGCCAACTTCGCGGTCCGTTTCCCACCGATCGCGCTCGTCTCCCGGCTCGATCTGCCCGAGACCGTGATGCGATGGCTCGGTTTTGTGCCCGCAGCGGTCATGGGGGCGCTCGTCGCCGGAGAGGTGCTACGCCCCGGCGGCGAATACCTGATCACCCCGGCCAACCCCTTCCTCCTCGCCGCCATCCCGACCGCATTGGTGTACCGGTACACGCGAAGCTTCCTCGGTTCGACGGCCTCCGGCATGGTGCTGTTCGTTGCGGCGCGCGCACTCGTCGGATGACGCACGCATACCGAGCGTCATCGGCCAACCGCGACCCGCTCCTGACCCTGGTCGCATCGAGGGCCATCCGCTAGACTGACTGCCCGGGCCCCTCGACGGCAGGCAACGCCGCCGGGGGCAGACTACACCCGTCCCACACTCGATGAGAGGATGCCGCCGTGGCCCGTGTCCGCGCATTCAAGGGGTACACCTACGCTCGAACCTCCTCGGACATATCCGACCTCGCGGCACCGCCGTACGACGTCATCTCCGACAGGCAGAGGGCTACGTTGCTTGCACGAAATGCGCACAACGTGGTGGCACTCGAACTGCCTGAGGGGCCGCTCGATCCCGCTGCCCCCGGGAACCGTTACGAGACGGGGCGCAAGCGCCTGCAGCAGTGGCGCGACACAGGCGTCCTCATACGTGACCGCCGACCCGCGATCTACGTACTCGAACAGCGTTACGAAATCGACGGGCGGGAGGTGCGTCGTCGCGCGTTCATCGCCGAGGTCGGCCTGCACGCCTTCGAAGAAGGGATCGTCCTTCCTCACGAGCGGACCCTTCCCAAGGCCCTCGGCGACCGTTTCAATCTCACCCGCGCGTGTGCTGCCAACTTCAGCCAGGTCTTCGGCCTGTACAGCGACCCCGGCGCAGTCACGGACCGCTACTTCGAGGAGGCGATGGAGGGCCGCGTGTCGATGACGGCCACCGACGCCGACGGCGTTGTCAGCAACGTCTGGACCCTCGCCGATCCCGACGCTATCGATGCGCTGTCCCGGGCACTCGAACACAAGCAGGTCTTCATCGCCGATGGGCACCACCGCTACACGACAGCCCTCGCCTACCGCGATGAGCGCCGGAGTGCCGACGCTGCGGCAGGAGTCACGCCGGTCGACCCCGACTACGACTACGTCATGATGGCCCTCGTCAACATGGACGACCCCAACCTGATCGTCCTCCCGACGCACCGTGTCGCCGACTCGCGCACATCCTTCGACGCGCAGAGTGTACGCGCGGCCCTGGCCGACGCCTTTGAGCTGTCCGACCTTGCACCATCCTCGGCCTCTGCCGAAGAGGCCCTCGCTTCCACAGACCGCCCGGCATTCGTCGCAGCGCTCCGGGGGGCGGATACCCCGTTCCTCGCCGCACTCAAACCGGATGCCGACCTCGACGCGCTCATACCGCTCGATCGCTCCCGCGAGTGGAAGTCGCTTGACGTCGCGATCCTCCAGGAGCTCGTCCTAAACCCGCTCTTCGACATCCATCCTGATCGTGGCGAGACACTCGACCGCCTCTCGTTCGTCAAGGATACCGCCGATGCGCTAGCGGCCACTGAACACCATGACGCCGCCTTTGTCCTGCGCGCTACCCGGATGGGCCAGATGCGCGCGGTCGCACTCGCAGGTGAGACGATGCCCCAGAAGTCCACCTACTTCTACCCGAAGCTGCTCTCGGGCCTCGTCGTGCGCGCGATGGACTAAAGACGAGTCGATTACTCAGAGTCACGGGCAGCGAAACGGCGCTGCCCGACTCCCTCGACATCGAGCCACGTCCGTCGGGGACACACACCTCCCAATCGGCACTCCTCGCACCGGGGCGATCTCGGCCGACACGTCTCGCGGCCCACAAGCCACGCTGCGAGGTCGAGCGTCCCCGGTGCTTCCGGGCACGTCCGCCTCGCGGCTGCCTCGATCTCGCCAAGGGTGTCGCGCTCGACGAGTCCGCTACGCAAGAACACTCGTCTTACCTGGACGTCATAGGCGACCTGACCACAATCCCGCCCGGCAAGCTCCACGCCGAAACGCCTGGTGAGGATCTCGACCGCCATCACGGCCTTCTTCCGCCCGATGCCGTCGAACGCCGAGAGCCTCTCGGTGACATCCAACACATGGCTGCCGCTGGGCCAGATCGCCGTGGCGTCGCCTTCGTACTCCTTTAGGAGCCGCCGAGCCGCCGAGGAGATCCAACGCGGAACGGTGTTCTTGAAGCGATGAAGCATCGGAGATCGCTGGACCGCGTCCACAACCGCCTCAGGGTCGTCGACAAGTCGCTCAAGATCAAGATGACCCAAACGCTCGCGCAGTAGCCAGGGACCCTTCCACGCGCGCTCCGCCGGAATACCCTGCGTGAAGATGATGCCGAGCAAGAACGCCTCGGGGACACTTTCGATGAGGGCATCGGCAGCCGGGTCGCCGGAGAACGAACCGCCCACCTGCGCAGCTCCCGCGCGCTCGAGCTCTCTGCCGTAGGCGAGCAGTTCGCAGCCCACGGGATCCGCCTCACCCTGATTCCGGCGAGCGTGCGAGTCGACTGCGAGGGGATCCGAATCCACGACGTACGCCAGGCTCAGTAGCGCAGCGAGTTGCGCTTGATCCGGTGGATGAGAACCTCTCGTTCCTCGGGCGTATATGCCGCCCCGGCCTCGCGAAGTGCCGATATCCGTGACTCGAGAAGCAGCCCGTTCGCTGCTCTATGGGCAGCATAGAGAATGCACGTGGTCGCAAGTGCGTAAAAGACGTCCCTGGCGATCTCCCACACTGAACAACCGACCGTCTCGCGGCAATCGCAGATGGGGCACATGCGGACCCCCCTCGGTCATGACTGATAATCGGGCGTCGGCTCAGACAGGAATCCCTCTCTGCACACCTGGCCTTACTCCTGTGTACCCGCTTCGCTGACCACAGGCCCTTTGCGAAGGAAGAAAACGCAGTAGGTACAGGACTCGTTGATCGCCGCAGCGCGATCGATGTAGGGGTCGAATATCAGCGCAGGATCCGAAGTGATTTTGAAGGTAGGTCGATCACATATCGCGAACGCACACTTCGCCGGACACCTGTCCCGCAGAGTCGTCACATGGAGGCAGCGTGACTGCATCTCCTCGTCACATGGGCGCTGCTCCCAACACTGTGCCATCCGTCGACCTTTCATCCGATCCCCGCAATCATGCGATAATACACCTTTTGTA
>CAYGFZ010000008.1:0-55586 GCA_964349355.1 uncultured Coriobacteriaceae bacterium
TGATCGCCCGGATGAGCGCTGCCCGGCCCAAGATCGGCGACTATCCGTTCACGACCCTCACTCCCAACGTCGGAGTCGTGCGCGCGGGAGATTACTCCTTCGTCGTCGCGGATGTACCGGGTTTGATCGAAGGGGCCCACGAAGGGGTCGGACTGGGTCACGCATTCCTCCGCCACATCGAGCGAACAGCACTCATCCTTCATGTCGTCGACATGTCCGGAGGATGGGAGGGGCGCGATCCTCTCGAAGACATCGTTGTGATCGACCGCGAGCTTCAGATGCACGCTGCCGAGCTCGCTATCCGTCCGAGGGTGATCGTCTGCAACAAGATCGATACCGAGGGCGGTCGGGAGAACTATGCGCGCGTAGCCGCGTACGCCGAAGAACTCGAGATCCCGTGTTATGGCGTCTCGGCGGTGACCGGCGAGGGGGTCGACGGGTTCGTGCTCGCCGTCGGAGGCATCGTGCATGAGTTGCGCAGCACGGCTGCCGCCGAGAAGGCCGTCGAGCAGGTCTACTCCGTAAAGGCGCCGCAGCGCGCGACCTTCCACGTGCAGCGAACCGGCAAGAACAGCTTCGAGGTCATCGGCACCGGCGTGGAGCGCATGGTCATCATGACCGAGATACACAACGAGGAAGCGATCGCATTTCTCCAGAAGCGTCTCGTGAAAGCGGGCGTCGAGAAGGCGCTGGGAGAGGCCGGGGCCCTCGATGGCGATGAGATCACCATCGCCGGCGTGACGTTTGAGTTCTCCGGGGTGCTCGCATCCGATCCCGAGGCCAAGGCCGAGGACGTGGAGCCGGAGCCTGAAGGACCCGCTGAGCCCGAAGAGCCGGGGTCGGTCGAGGTGGCGGATGAACCGGAGGGACAGCGGTCGCAGGGGGAGGGGTAGATGGCGGACCTAAGGCGGGTAGTGATCAAGGTGGGGAGTTCGACTCTCGCCCCCGAGGGTGAGGGGCTCGACCGTGTCTTCGTCGATTCTCTCGTCGAGCAGATCGCGACAGTTCGCGCCGCCGGGGTAGAGGTCGTGCTCGTGACGTCCGCGGCCATTGCCGCAGGGATCGAGTCACTCGATCTTGCGACCAGGCCCACCGACATGCCCACGCTTCAGGCGGCGGCATCAGTGGGGCAGGTGCAGGTCCTCGGCATGTATGCAGCACTGTTCGCCGCACGGGGGATGACCGTTGGTCAGGTACTCGTCACGCGCCATGACACCGCACATCGGCAGGCATACCTCCATGCACGCGACACGCTCGAACGGCTGCTTAGTCTGGGTGTCGTGCCGATCGTCAACGAGAACGACACCGTCGCAGTCGACGAGATCCGCTTCGGCGATAATGACACGCTCGCGGCGCTCGTGGCGACGATGGTCGGAGCCGACCTGGCGGTGCTGCTGACCGACATCGCGGGCCTTTACGATTCAGATCCCCGCGAAAACGGGGGGGCGCGTCTGCTGGAGCACGTCGAGAAGCTGACGCCCGAGATGCTCTCCGCAGCGGGCGGGACCGGCTCGGCGGCCGGTTCGGGCGGCATGGCGACGAAGGTGGAAGCGGCCAAGGTCCTGATGCGGGCCGGGATCCCGATGGTGGTGTGTGACGGCCGACGCGAAAACGTGGTAGTTGATGCGGTCGCCGGTATGCCTGTGGGCACCCTCTTCGCCGGAGGAAAGGCCGGACTCGGTGCACGGAAGCTGTGGATCGCTCTTGGCGGCGCAGCGAAGGGCGAGGTCGTGATCGATGACGGGGCCCGGACGGCTCTCCTTGAGCGTGGTAAGAGTCTGCTGCCGGCCGGTGTCGTGAGTGTGAAAGGTCCGTTCGTGGCCGGTGATGCGATAGTATTGAAGGACCTGTCGGGCGAGGTGATCGCACGGGGCCTTGCGGGGTTGTCCTCGGTCGATCTCGAGTCGGTGCGCGGCATGACGTCGCCACGCATCGCCGAGATTCTTCCGCAGGCTGCGGGCATGGAGGTCGTTCACCGGGACCACCTGGTGATCCTCTAAGGAGTTGGCTGGTCCCGCAACGGTGCGGGGCACGGAGTGTGACGGGAAGGAATCGACGGATGTCGGAAGTGATGAATCTCGCTCGGAGGGCCAGGGTGGCGAGCCGCAGGCTCGGCAACACCTCGACCGATCAGCGCAATCGTGCTCTGCTGGCGATGGCGCACGGACTCATGCACGGCCAAGAGGAGATACTTGCGGCCAATGCGGCCGACATGGAGGCGGCACGGGCGAAGAACGTCGCCGAATCCCTTCTCGACCGGCTCGAGCTGACTCCGGGGCGGTTGAAGTCCATGTCCGAGTCGCTCAAGGCGCTCTCGTTGCTGCCGGACCCCATCGGCGAGGTCATCGAGGGGCACACGCTCCCCAACGGGATCCAGCTCACGCAGATCCGCGTCCCCCTCGGTGTCGTCGCGATCATCTACGAGGCGCGTCCCAACGTGACCGCAGATGCGGCGGGGCTGTGCATCAAGACGGGCAATGCTGTGATCCTGCGTGGCGGGTCGCTCGCTGTGAACTCCAACCTCGCACTCACGCGCGTGCTGGCGAACTCGGCCAGTGGGGCGGGCATGCCCGATGGCAGCATCCAGAGCGTGGAGTCCACCGAGCGCGAGGCTGCCGAGGAGCTCATGGGGTTGCACGGCCACATCGACGTCCTCATTCCTCGCGGCGGTGCGGGCCTGATCCGCAGCGTGGTGGAGAATGCGAAGGTGCCCGTTATCGAGACCGGCGTCGGAAACTGCCACGTCTACGTGCACAGCGCGGCCGACGCCGATATGGCCCGCCGGATCGTCGTGAACGCGAAGGTCCAGCGACCGGGGGTCTGCAACGCCGCGGAAAGCCTGCTCGTCGACGAGGAGGTCTTCGCGCGAGTCCTGCCACCGATCCTGCGAGAGCTCGAGTCGGCAGGCGTGACGATCATCGCCGACGAGCACGTCCGTTCGCTCGGTGCTGTCATGCGTATCGAGGCTGCCACCGAGGAGGATTGGGGTACGGAGTACCTCGGCATGAAGATCTCGGTGAAGGTCGTCTCCGGACTCGATGAGGCCATCACCCACATCAACACCTATGGCAGCAAGCACTCCGAGGCGATCGTGACGGGCGACTACGCGGCCGCTCGGCGATTCCTCGCCGAGGTGGACGCCGCGGCGGTGTATGTGAACGCTTCGACGCGCTTCACAGACGGCGGCGAGTTCGGCCTCGGTGCCGAGATCGGCATCTCCACACAGAAGTTGCACGCCCGTGGCCCGATGGGTCTCGCGGCGCTCACATCGACCAAGTTCATCGCCATGGGAAGTGGACAGATCCGGGAGTGAGGACCACGACGCGCCTGGGCATCATGGGCGGGACCTTCGATCCCGTCCACTTCGGACACCTCGTGACGGCTGAGGAAGCGCTCGTCCAGTTTAACCTGGACCGCGTGCTCTTCATGCCGACAGGACGTCCTGCGCGCAAGACCTCCCAGGCCGTTACCTCGGCGGAGCACAGATACCTTATGACCGTCATCGCGACGGCGGCCAACCCGGACTTCGACGTCTCGCGCATGGAGATCGACCGGCCGGGACTCTCCTACACCGTCGACACCCTGCATGCGCTCCGTGAGATGTACGGACCGCAGACGGAACTGTTCTTCATCACGGGCGCCGATGCGGTGTGGGAGATCGTGACGTGGAGGGAAGCCGAGCGATTCCGGGGGCTCGCGACCTTCATCGCGGCCACGCGACCAGGATACGACCTCGATACAGCACGCACCGGGCACGCCGAGGAGCTCGCGGCCCTGGGGATCGAGTTCATCGAGGTGCCCGCCCTGGCGATCTCGTCGACCGATATACGCGCTCGCGTCGTCGAGCGCCGTCCGATCCGCTATCTCATGCCCGAGGCGGTCGCCTCCTACATCCACAAGTACCGGCTCTACCGTGAGGGGGGCCGGTCGTGACCGTGACCGCCGCCGAGGCCCGCGCCGCACTCGCCGCGCGCCTCGGCGCCGGCGCGTACGCGCACAGTGTCGCGGTCGCCGAGACCGCGTCTCGGCTCGCCGATGTCTACGGCATCGACCCGGCCGAAGGTTACCTCGGCGGATTGTTGCACGATTGGGCGCGTGAGCTTGGATCGGATCGACTCCTTGCCCAGGCCGAGGCTCTCGGCGTCGATATCACCGATGTCGACCGGGCGGTACCCTACCTGCTGCACGCACGGGTCGGCGCACTGACCGTACGCGACACGCTTCCGGGGCTCTCGGAACGCATCACCACAGCCATAGAGCGTCACACGACCGGGGCATCCGGCATGGGCGATCTGGATATGGTCGTCTACCTGGCCGACATGCTCGAACCGGGTCGCGACTTCGATGGCATGGAGGAGCTGCGCGGTGCGATCGGCCGGTTCGGACTGGAAGAGTTGTACGCGCAGGCCTATACGGCCTCGCTCCTGCACCTGCTCAAGAGGAGAAAGCACCTCCACCCCCAGACTCTCGCGGCATGGAACGCCGTCGTCGAGAGCCGGGAGCACCGATGAGCGCCCGGAGACGTGACGCCATGCCGCCTCCGCGACGCCGCCGCTCTCACGGGCCCGCGAGCGACTCTCGCCGTCGCGTACGCCGGCCCGCCGAGGCGCCAGAGATGCCCTCCGGGTGGCGCGGCTCGCGCCGGAGTTCGGGTGTGCGCAAACGAGCCGAGCGCGAACTGGCCATCCATGGGGTCCGCGAGCGGGTCGCCGGGGTCGCGGACGGCGTGAAGAGCGGCGTGCAGGCTGCGGTCTTTGTCGCCGTGAGGGTTCTCGGGATCGCACTGGTGGCCATCGTCGGCTTGCTTCTCATCGCCACAGTCGTCAACAGCGTCGCCCGTTGGAACGCGGTTCGTGTTGCCGAGCGCGAAGCCTCGCCTGAGGCGCAACAGGAGCGTGCGCGCTATAACCTGCTGCTCATCGGCGTGACCGAAGGCCGGGCGACCGGCTTTCTGGTGTTGCGCGCGGTACCCGATCAAGAGCAGGTCTTCGGCATCGCCATACCCGACGGAGCGTTCGTCGAGATACCGGGGCAGGGCTTCGACCGGATCGGTGAGAGCTTCTCCGACGGCCCCGAGACTTCTCTGTCAACGGTCACGAACTTCTTCACGGTGTCGTTCAACTCCTACGTCGTGGTCGACTCTAGCGACTACCAGGGGGCACTCACCACCCAGGACGTATCGGGAGTTCTCGACAACGTCTTGGATAGCAACCTCTCCGCCGAGGAGTCCGACAGATGGCGGGAGGTGTTCGCTGCTATCCCTGTAGCGAATGTCGCGCTGGTGCCGATGCCGGTGAAACCGGTCAACGTCGGCGACCAGACCTACTTCGAGCCACAGCGCGAGGAGATCGCCGACTTGCTCGCCTCATGGTGGGATGTGACGATCGACGCCGAGGATGGCGCGACGCGGGTGATCGTCTATAACGGATCCGGCGAGCCCGGAGTCGCCGGTGAGGTGGCCCAGGTACTGATCCGTGCTGGCTTTCGGGTGGTCGACACCAAGAATGCGGACACTTTCGACTATGCGACCACGCAGATCGTCGTTCAGGGCGGGGATGCGGAGGCGGGGGAGCTGGTGCGCGAGGTCCTCGGCGTGGGAGAGATCGTCGATGTTCCTGCGGAGCAGGAGGTCGCCGACGTGATCATCATCATCGGAGCCGACTACGCCACGTCCAAACCGGCTCCATAGAAGCGTTCAGGCACGGACGGACGGCCGCGTGAGCGGCTGATACAGACCTACGGGACGAAAGCAGGGCAGAGCACTGGAATCGAAAGAGTTCGCGATCTTGGCCGCAGAGGCGGCCGCCGAGAAGAAGGCCGAGGACATCATCGTGATGGACGTCGGAGGACTGCTTGTGGTCACCGACTACTTCGTCATCTGTACGGGGCGCACCGACCGACAGGTGCGCAGTATCGCCGAGGAGGTCGAGCTCAAGCTCAAGCACGCCGGTCTCGCGCCGATCGGCGTCGAGGGCTCTGAAGAGGGTAAGTGGGTGTTGGTCGACTTCGTCGACGTAGTGCTCCACGTCTTCCAGCCCGAGGAGCGGGAGTTCTACCGTCTCGAGAAGCTATGGGGCGAGGCTAAGCACCTTGAACTGCCCGAGAGCGTCGCGGGTCCCGGGGCCGACGGATCGTGACCCCGCGTGCACGACGGCTCTGGATCACCCTCGCCCTCGTGGGCGTGGCGGCGATCTGGGGCGGTACTTTCGTCATGGTCAAAGATGCGGTCGAGCGCTACCCCCTCTACGGGTTCCTCGGCTTGCGGTTCTTTATCGCCGTCGTGGCGTTCTCGGCGCTGTTCCCCCGGTCTTTCGTTCGTTTTCGTCCGGGAACGCTGCAGGTCGGCCTACTGGCCGGCGCACTTCTGACTGTCGGCTACATCTTTCAGACGTGGGGATTGCAGGGTACGACCGCGAGCAAGGCGGCGTTCATCACCGGGATGTTCGTCGTCATCACCCCTTTGATGCAGGCTGTTGTCCTCCGGATGCCGCCACGCGCGGTGACGCTGGCAGGTGTCGCACTCGCTGTGGCGGGGTTGTGGCTCCTGTCGGGCGCCTCTGCCGAGGGTTGGACCGCCGGTGATACGCGGGTGCTGATCTGTGCAGCAGCCTACGCCGCTCACATGATCGTGTTGGGGAGCCTGGGGACCCGTCACGACGTCGGGGCGCTCACTCTCACGCAGCTTCTCACTGTCGCGGTCTCGTGCGGGGCGATATCGCTCGCGTTCGAGCGACCCGGATTGCCTCCCGACGGCGGTGTATGGGTGGCGCTCGTAGTCACCGGTGTCCTGGCCTCGGCGGTGGCGTTCGCCGTGCAGACCTACGCACAGCGCTACATCTCTCCGACGAAGACCGCGCTAATTCTCGTGATGGAGCCGGCGTTCGGCGGGCTGTTCGGCTGGTTGGCAGGGGATTACTTCGGGATCGGCGGCCTTGCCGGGAGCGCGCTCATTCTCGGCGGGATGGTGCTTGCCGAACTCGTCGGTGTGCCCAAGGGCGTCGGCGATCGTGTGGTCCACGAGCCGAGCCTGGAAGGCATCCCGGTGCCGGTCGTCGAGCCGGCGAATGCAGCGGTTGACCGCGAGTGAACGCCTGATATACTAACGCCTGCCGCGCAAGCGGATATTAGATGTGGGGCCTTAGCTCAGCTGGGAGAGCGCATGGCTGGCAGCCATGAGGTCAGGGGTTCGATCCCCCTAGGCTCCACCAAAAGAGTCTTACTCAAACCCTGTGTGAGAAAAGACGCCATACGGCACCAAGCACTACGGTTTGAGTTGTTAGTTTGAGGAAGAAGCCCACTTGAGAGAGTGGGCTTCTTCGCGTCCGTGGCCTTTGCAGGTGAATCTGGCCTACATGCGGCCTGGAGGCCGGGACTCAAGAGCGTGCTGAACGGTTCAGCTAGTTCTGGTGTGACCGTGGCGTCCGCATGGACAAGAATCCGACTGAAGAACACCTGGTTGAACTGCTTTGAATCGCGGAGCTGCGAGGGCTGCGCAAGTCTCGGCAGGCGCTCTCGGCCTCAAGCCTCTGTCGTGCGCGGCTGCTCGTGAGAGCTCTTGGTGATGGGGATGCAGACGTTGCACTTGAGCGGCTGATTTCGCTGGTCGATGAGTACGGAGAGGACCGCGACATCGCTGCGGCGATGGTGAGCATCGGCTGGGACAGCAGCGGCGCAAGCGCGCTTGAGCGCCTGAATGAATTCGGCAGTCTCCATGACGTGGATCAGCGCACGGTGCGAAGGCGGAGTGACGCCGGGATTCACAAGCTGGCCGTGTTGCTGGTGGGCGCTGACCCGCGGCTGCAGCCCGTGCAGTCCTCGTGCTGTCGTCGGCTGGGTCAGTGGTACAGCTTCAAATTGAGTAGCGCGCGCCGCCGAACATGTTGATGGGACGACCCGTCCTTCGTATCGACGGGCGAGACATTGCCGTCGATCTTCCTGTGGTCGAACTTTGCTCAGAAGAACAGCGCTACCGGTCACAACTCGAAGATTCGGTCGCGGTAGAGGATCTTCCGGTCGGGATTCACTTGCAGTGGCGTGGCGAGAAGCCTGCAACGTACACGGCAGTCTTGGAGGGAGGCGAGGGAATGAGGCTGCAGGCCACAGTACGGCTGGGACACCTTCAATGCCGTCTCTCGCTCAATGACGGGCAGTTAGTGTTCGACTAGGCTGGAGAACGGCGCGACCATCGCATGGATGGGGAGATATGCAGATTGTCCGACGGAGTATGCATGTGATATTCTGGAAGCAGGTATAAGCGCTGTATCGTGATGCGCCGCCTATCTCAACATTCATTGCAGGTGTAGGGGATTCTCACGCCCGCATGTCAGCGGCTGAGCTTATGATCAAGGGGGATGGCTGAAGGTGCGGCGGCGCCGGGGATCTCATCCCGGATTAACAAAATGGAGAAGTGAAAATGGCGCGCGCGAGCGAGATGAAGCATGACAAGACACCTGTATGGCGACTGTGGAATGCCTCTGATGAACTGAGGGGCAATCATCAAGTGCCACTCGGTAGCGCGGGGTGTCGATGAGCCTCACTGCCTATCAGGCGAAGTACTACGCCTACGAACTCCAGCGCTCCTACGCGAACGACCACGTCGGCAAGCTCGCAGGCCTCCTCTTTGACGCTCAGGTAGAACCGAAGCCGCATCAAATTGATGCGGCTCTCTTTGCGTTACAAACCCCGTACCTGCCCGGAGTAGTCCTCGCCGACGAGGTGGGCCTTGGCAAGACTATCGAGGCAGGTATCGTCATCACTCAGTACTGGGCAGAGCGCAAGCGCCGCATACTGATCATTTCGCCCTCGAGCCTCCGCCAACAGTGGCAACAGGAGCTGCACGAGAAGTTCCTGATCCCCAGTCAACTGCTTGACCCCAAACTCAAGGATCAACAACTCGCGCGCACTGCCCAGCGTGGTGCCGAAGTGCTGATCTGCTCTTACGAGTTCGCGCTACGTCATGAGGCCAGCCTTCTGCGTCAATGGGACTTGGTTATCTGCGACGAGGCCCACCGCCTGCGCAACTTCTACACCGGACACAACAAGGCTCCAGAGGCCATCAGCCGCATCGTCCGTGAAGCCCACAAGACACTACTGCTCACGGCGACCCCACTACAGAATCGTCTCGAAGAGCTCTACGGCCTGGTCAGCGTGTTTGACCCCGACTACTTCTACTCCCTTGATGCTTTTCGTGAGCGCTACGTCAAGACTAAGGGCATCGGCGACAACGACGACCTCGTCGAACGAGTCGCCGCTATCAGCAAGCGCACGTTGCGCAGGGATGCTGACAAATACATCCACTTCACCAAGCGCCTGCCACTCACCGTGGAGTTCATGCCAAGTCCCGACGAGATCGAACTCTACGAGCGGGTCAACGACTACCTGCGGCGCGAAGATCTCTTCGCATTCGGCAACTCCCAGCGCCACCTGACGACGCTGATCATCCGCAAACGTCTCGGCTCATCCACCTATGCCGTTTCCAGCACTTTGGGAAGGATCGCTGACCGGCTCCAAGCCGAGCTTGATGCTGGTGTTCGCCGTGACAGCCGTGGTGGCTTTGTCGCGGCCGACCTCATGGACGACGAGCTCACAGATGAGGTGCTTGAGGAGCTCGAAGAAGGTGGCGGTCCCTCCTCCGAGCGGACTCAGTTCGGCCCCGGCTGTAGCGAGCGTCTCAGTAGCGAGACCCTCGAGGCCATGCGTGCCGAGGTCGCAGAGCTTCGCAGCTATGCTGAGTTGGCTCGCAGTATCACGGTGAATCAGAAGGCCGTGAAACTCAACGAAGCTCTCGACAAGGGCTTTGGGCGCCTGCGTGAACTCGGCGCGCCAGAGAAAGCGATTATCTTTACCGACTCCACCAAGACTCAGGAGTACATCGCCCGTTCGCTCAGTGAGGCCGGTCGTGGTGAGGGCTTGGTCCTATTCAACGGCTCCAATAGTTCGCCCGAAAGCAGCGAGATCTACAAGAACTGGTTGGAAGCAAACAAGGACGGCGATGTCATAACAGGTATTCCGGCAGCCGACCGCCGCAAGGCGCTCGTGGACTACTTCCGAGACCACGGCACCGTCATGATTGCCACCGAGGCGGCTGCTGAAGGTATCAACTTGCAGTTCTGCTCGATGGTCGTGAACTACGACTTGCCGTGGAACCCCCAACGTGTAGAACAGCGCATCGGACGTTGTCATCGCTACGGCCAGAAGCACGACGTGGTGGTCGTGAACTTTTCCAACAAGGGCAACGTGGCCGAGGCCCGCATCCTCGAACTGCTAGCCACCAAGTTCCACCTGTTCGAGTCCGTCTTCGGTGCCAGTGATCAAGTGCTCGGTGCCATCGAGGACGGCTTCGACTTCGAGAAGACCATCAACAGCATCCTGAGCGGTTCTCGCAGTGACGCTGATATTGACCAAGCATTCAAGGAACTCGAAGAGCAGTACGCCACCGAGATCACCGCCGAGATGGCTGCCGCCAAAGCCAAGGTATTCGACAACCTTGATCCGAACGTGCAAGACCGCCTGAAGACGTATGACTCGCAGTCTGGCGAAGTGCTCAACAAGTTCGAGCGCCTGCTACTGGCGATCACCAAGTTGCAGCTCGACCCGTACGCGACATTCGAGGGCGATGGTTGCCGCTTCATGCTCAATGAGGCCCCGGTCAAAGACGCCAAGACGGGCCGCTACTACTTCAAGTCCGAGCCACTTGAGAACGCTCACCAGTACCGCTTCGACAGTGATCTCGCGCGCTATGTCGTTGAGTCATCCAAGACCGCCGACACCCCAAGCAGGGAGCTGACCTTCAGCCTCGGTCAGTCCGAGCGTGCCAGCACCGCAGTGAAGGAACTCCAAGGCAAGTCCGGTGAGCTGACCGTCAAGCTCGTCACGTTCTCCATGACGGCTAAGAACGACGACATCAGCGAGTCATACATGCTCGCCGGTGCCCTTACCGACGACGGCCATTGGCTCGACCACGAATACGCTGCCGATCTCCTCGATCTGACCTGCGTCGATGAAGGCCCAGAAGCCACTGTCGATTACTCCAAGTTCGAGAAGTATCTGGCGGAACGTCGCGGGCACTTGGAGAAGGAAGTTCAGGTTCGCAATTCCCGCTACTACGACCAGCAGGAAGAACTGCTCTATCGCAACCAGCAGGACCGCCGCGCTGAGTCCGAAGGCAAGATCCGTGAGTACAAGGTCAAGGAGAAGGAAGCCCGCAGGGCCGCAAAGGGCACCGATGATCCGATGGAACAGCTAAGATTCAAGAAGGAAGCTCGCCGTTGGTCAGAGCGTGCCGAGGAAGAAGACGAAGAGGCACGCATGGCCCGCAAGAAGATGCGTGAAGAGGCGGACCATTACCTCGAGTTGATCGAGCAAGCCCTCAAAGGGACTCAAGAGGTAGAGCACTTGTTCACCATTCGTTGGAAGGTGGTCGCCTAATGAACGCCCTGTACGAATATGCAATATTTGGTAATATGATTAGAGGAAACATTCAATGAGCAAAGACGATTCAACACAGGACATCTACGAAACCCCAAGCACTACACCGAGCTTTAAGACGGAGCTTGCGGCGCACATTTCGGAGTTGATCCCTGAGGCCATTGCCGATGGCAAGGTCGACGTCGAGAAGCTCAAAGAACTCCTCGGTGACGACGCGGGTGACGACCGTGAGCGTTTCGGCTTGTTCTGGCCGGGTAAGAAGCGTGCTCTGCGTGCAGCGCAGGAGCCTACCACGGCGACACTAAGGCCCGAATTCGAGAACTCGAAGGACTGGGACACTACCAAGAATGTCTTCATCGAGGGTGACAACCTCGAAGTGCTCAAGATTCTACAGAAGCACTACCACGGCAAGATCAAGATGATCTACATCGATCCGCCGTATAACACCGGCAACGACTTCGTCTACCCCGACAACTTCAAGGAGGGGCTGGACACCTATCTCGAGTGGACCCGCCAAGTTAACGAAGAAGGCAAGAAGGTCAGCACCAATAGCGAGACCGAGGGGCGCTACCACTCCAACTGGCTGAACATGATGTACCCGCGACTCAAGCTCGCCCGGAACCTGCTCGCTGACGACGGCGCCATCTTCGTGAGTATTGACTTTAACGAGGCAGACAACCTCAAGAAGATCATGGACGAGATCTTCGGGGAGTCGAACTTCCAGAGAGAGATTGTCTGGCGAATCGGCTGGCTATCCGGCTACAAGACGATGGCCGACAACTTCATCCGCAACCACGATTCAATGTTCTTCTACTCGAAGAACCACAGCTTCCTCTCGTTCATCAAGAAGTACATTCAGAACTCCGACTTCAAGCCCCTTGTGAAGAAGGACGCTGAGGTTACTTCAAAGTTCAAGGAACTTGGCCTAGACGATAAGGCGCAGAAGGACCTATTGCGCTTTATCAATCACGATAATCGACCAGACCGGTATCCAATCGAGGACACCTGGAACAGCAACGAGTACGACGACCTCAACAGCATAGCCATCGTCTCCTTCTCTGGAGAGAAGGTCTCGAAGCTGCTCGATACCGGCGACGAGTTCAAGGGCCAGAAGTCCGTGAAGATGCTCAAGCGAACGCTCGAGTCGATGACTTCCGGGGGCGACATCGTTCTCGACTTCTTCGCCGGAACCAGCTCAACTGCGCATGCGGTTATGGAGCTGAATGCAGAGGACGGCGGCAATCGAAGATTCATCATGGTCCAGCTGCCCGAACCTACTGCGGAAGATTCAGCTTCGCGAAGAGCAGGATTCGCAACGATTGCAGATATCTCGCGTAAGCGCATTGACGTTGTTGGGGAGCGGATTGTTGCGTCCAGGGGACTCGAATCGCCGGACGTTGGCTTCCGAGCCTTCAAACTCGCCGACACCAGCTTCTCCAAGTGGCGGATAGCCAGTGACACCGATGCCTCTACTCTCGAACAGCATCTGCTCGACCTCCGCGACAGTGCCTCTGACTCTGCGACACCAGAGGCGTTGCTGATTGAGATCTTGCTCAAGCAGGGCTATTCACTTTCGGAGCACATGGGTGACACCGAGGTCTCTGGCCTCAAGCTTAAGACCGTAGGCGAGGGCCTTGTGCTTGCTTATCTCGACGAGCACACCAAGCCAACTGTGGATCAACTGCGCGCGGTGTTGGCCGAGAAGCCTGCCCGGTTTGTGATTCTGGAAGATGCCTTCCACGGCGACGACGAACTCAAGACCAACCTCGCGCAGGAGTGCAAGTCGCGCGGCGTAGAGATCTGGACGGCCTAACATGGAGTTCAAGTTCGATGCCCATCAGGAGTATCAGCAGGATGCGATCGCTGCCATTGTTGACGTGCTCGAGGGCCAGCCTGCCGATGTCGTGGCGCTGGCGTCCACGCTTCAGGGCGTAGTGCCCGACTCTGGCGATCAGATGAGTGCCTTCGACATGGTCGGTGAAGTTGGTGCGGTCGGCAACAACCTGCTTCTCGACGAAGCGACCATCTTGCAGAACCTTCAGACTGTGCAGAATCGCAACGGCCTCGAAGTAGTGGGTGAACTGGCCGGGGGATCGCTGGACTTCGACATCGAGATGGAGACCGGCACCGGCAAGACGTATGTCTACCTACGCACCGTCTTCGAGCTGGCCAAGAACTACAACTTCACGAAGTTCATCGTCCTCGTACCGAGCGTCGCCATCCGCGAGGGTGTGACCACCAGCATCAGACTGATGACCAAACACTTCCAGGAACTTTACGCCACGCCGTTCGACTCGTTCGTTTACAGCGGCAGTACACCGGAAGAGGTTCACTCCTTCGCCACTTCCACGAGCGTGCAGATCATGGTGATGACCATCGACTCGTTGCGCGGTGACAAGAACACCCGCGTCATTCACCAGACCCGCGACAAGCTCAATGGACTGCGCCCAATCGACTACCTGAAGGCTACGCATCCGGTGGTCATCATGGATGAGCCGCAGAATATGGAGTCCTTGCTGAGTCAGTCTGCCGTGGGCGAGCTGAACCCGCTTTGCACTCTGCGCTACTCAGCCACACACCGTAAGGCCCGCAATGTTGTGTACCGGCTTGACCCCGTCGACGCCCACGATCTCGGCTTGGTCAAACAGATCGTCGTGGCCGAGGCCCTGCAGCAAGGTGCTGATGCAGCGCCGTATATGAAACTCGAGTCTGTCCGCAATGACAAAGGCTTTCTTGCCCGCATGGAACTGGCTGTGCGTAAGGAATCGGACGGCACCATTCAACGCAAGATGGTGTATGTCAAAAACGGTCAAGACCTCGCTCTGGTTACCGACAACTCCGCCTATGAAGGCTGGCTGGTTAACGAGCTGAGTATCGAGCCTGAATCAGTCGAGCTGTTTCCGCATGGGTGGCTTCATGCCGGTGAGACCATCGGTGGCTCCAACGATTCCATCTACCGGGAGATGATTCGCGAGACCATTCGTGAGCATCTGCGCAAGGAGACGATGCTTCGATCGCACGGCATCAAGGTGCTCAGCTTGTTCTTCGTTGACAAGGTCGCGAGCTTTCTCGGCGAGGGCTACAACAACGACACCGCTGATGGCGACTTCGTGACGTGGTTCGATGAGCTGTTCAGGGAAGAACGCGCCAAGAGCCAGCAATGGGCGGAATCTCTGCCTCTCGACCCAGTTGAATACCGCCGCGCTTACTTCTCGGCGATCAAGGGCAAGAAGGGTCAGCGCGACACCTTCAAGGACACCAGCGGCACCTCCAAGGCCGATGATGATGCCTACGACCTGATCATGCGCGACAAGGCGCGGCTGCTGGATGAAAGCGAACCTGTGCGGTTCATCTTCAGTCACTCCGCCCTGCGTGAAGGCTGGGACAACCCCAACGTCTTTCAGATCTGTGCCCTGCGTGAGATGGGTGCATCGACGGAGCGGCGCCAGACTATCGGGCGCGGATTGCGTTTGCCGGTCAGTCAGTCTGGTGAGCGCGTGCCCGACAAAGGCATCGCTCAGCTCACGGTCGTGGCCAATGAGTCCTACCGCGAGTTCGCCGACAGCCTGCAGAAGGAGTACCGCGATTCTGGGGTCAGCATCGGCTTGGTGCGCCCCGGTGAGTTCGCCAAGATCCCCATCGTTATTGAAGAGACTGGCGAGGAGAGACGTCTGGGCTTCCAGGGCTCCAAGCTGATATGGGATGAACTGGTCGACCGCAGCTTCATCGACAAAGAAGGCAAAGTCACCGCGAACTTCCGGCCCGAAACACTCGGCTTCACACTTGGCCCAGCGCCGGACTTCTTCTGGCCACAAGAGGATATCGTCCAGGTGATGCTGAACTGTCGTATCGAGCGCATCGTCAAGACGCAGCGCAAACGTGTGGCCCGTACGCTGAACAAGGAGATCTACACATCGCCGTGGTTCGAGGACTTCTGGCGCACGATCTCGCAGAAGACCACCTATCGCGTTGCTCTCAATCGTGACGAAGTCATCGACAACGCAGTCAACAAGATCAAGGCCGAGCAGCCCATCCAACCGCTGCGAGTGCAGGTGACCCGCGCTGGCTTGAAGCTAGTGCGTGGCGGCACTAAGACCTCCGAGACTGCGACCCGTTCGGCTGAGTTGGCGGGAGCCTATCAGCTGCCCGACATCATCAGCGAACTACAGGAAGCCACTTCGCTCACCCGCAGGACACTTGTCGATGTGTTGACACGCTCGGGAAAGTTGGGCGAGTTCATCGGCAATCCGAATGACTTCATCGCGATGGTCAAGCGCAACCTACAGAACGTGGTGGCCGCTGCCGTTCAAGAGGGCATTCAGTACGAGAGGATCGGCGGCTACGTCTACGAGTTGCGCGAACTGCAGGCTGACGGAGCCGAGGCGCGGGACCTATTCCTCGACCGGGTCTACAAGGTCGAGCACACCGACAAGACGGACTTCGACTATATCCAGATTGACTCAGATGGTGCGGACGCACCGGAGCGCCAGTTCGCCGAGAAGCTGGACTCGCGTGAAGACGTGAAGTTCTTCATGAAGCTGCCCGACAAGTTCAAGATCGAGACGCCTGTTGGGCCGTACAACCCTGACTGGGCGATTATCAAGCAGGACGAGGATGGCAACGACCGCATCTACATGATTCGCGAGACCAAGAGCACGCTGGACGAGTCCAAGCGTCGTCCGACCGAGAACGCCAAGATCAAGGCCGCCACGGAGCACTTCAAGCAACTGGGCATCGGCACTGAAACTGTGCCCGGCTACGCCGTTAGCGTCCCAGGAAGCTGGGGGCTGTGATGGTCGGCCGCCCACCTAATTGCGAGGATAGAGAGGCAAGAATGGCAGTTGAACGGACGGAGCGCATTGGTTCAACCGAGGGGCAGAACGATGCATAGCGGCAGGGGGAGTGGCAGTGCGTATTTCGCGGATTGAGATCAGCAACTTCAGAAGCATCAAACACGTTGTGATAGATGTGGAACCCTACACCGCTCTGATCGGAACCAACGGAGCTGGGAAGTCTGCCGTTCTGTATGCGCTCGATTGGTTCTTCAAGGGTGGACCGTTGGAAGTCAGCGACGTGCATCGCTCAGTGGATGCTAAGTCCGGCGAGACCATTGAGCCAACCCCCGAGACAGTCGTTGAGGTGGCGATAAGCTTCATTGACTTGTCCCAGCGTGATCGTGAACGCCTGGAACGCTACGGGCGCGGTGGCGATGCGACTTTCAAGCGCTCATGGAGCTTAGAGGCCGCGAAGGACAAGATCGTCGGCAATGCGCTACAAGGTCCCGGCTTCGCAGATATCCGTGTCATGAGCAAGGTCGGCGAGTTTCGGCCAGCCTACAAGACGTTGCGCGAGACCATGCCTGAGTTGCCTGATCTGGGCGCGTCACCCTCCAAGGACCAAGTAGTTGACGCTTTGGTCGGCTGGGAGAACGACACAACCAATAGGGCCAAGCTGATATCAGTGGACGCGGACGATGCCAGTCACATGTTTGGCTTCACGGGTTCTTCGGTCATCCGCCAATGTGTCCAGATGGTCTTGGTTCCGGCTGCCACGGATATCTCTGATCAGGTCAACGGCGTCAGCAAAGGTTCGACCTTGAATGACTTGATCGGCACCCTGATGAGCGCAGCTACCACGAAAGCGAAAGCAGAATGGACTGAGAAGCACTCTGAGGCCATAGCTGAACTGGCGACGTCAATGAGCACGAGCGTTCTTGATTCCGCTGGTTTGCAGTCTGACCGCGTCAACGACAAGTTGAAGAGTCTCGTTCCGAACTCACTCGTGGAGTTCACTGCGACGGTTCCGGACTGGACTCCAACTCCAAGCGCAACAGTACGCACTGATGTGACGATTGACGGCTTGAGGAATGATGTCTCTCGTCAGGGCCACGGAGTGCAGCGCGCCGTTCTGATTGCGATGCTTCATGCGCTGGTGCCAGATGAAGCTCTGGTCAAAGCCGGTCATGGGCCGCAGGAGGGCGAGGATGAGAATGACGCTGACGAGAGACTGAAGGCCGCTCTGAGCGATCTCCCGCACACCCTCATCTGTATCGAGGAACCGGAGATATACCAGCACCCAATTAGGGCGAGAGCTTTCGCTCGAGTGCTATCCGAGTTAGCTAGCAGCCAGAATGTCCAGATCATCATGGCCACCCATAGCCCGTATTTCACACGTCCAGATCAGTTCGGGGGAGTCCGCCGATTCTGCCTGTCGGGTTGTGAGACGTTTACGTGCGCTGCTTCGCTTTCGGATGTGGCCAAGATAGCTGAATGCACGGAGGACAAGGTTGAGAAGATTGTTCAGAAGCGTCTTCCTACAATCTTCGCCGAGGGCTTCTTTGCTGACGCTGCAGTGCTAATGGAAGGCGACACAGACGTCGCGGTGCTGACTGCAATCGCAGAGAAGAAGGGCAAGCCCTTCGATGTTGCCGGGGTCTGCTTGATTGACGTTTCAGGCAAGACTGCAATCGCTGTACCGCATGCGATCATGACTCAGCTCGGAGTTCCGGTCTATGTGGTTTGCGACGGTGATTACCTGAACGCTGAATTGAAGTACCCACAATCGCGAGATGCAGACAAGCCGGATAACAAGACCGACCGGGAGAAGGCGCACAACTCACATCAAAGCGCGACGGAGAAGTTGGTGAACTGGCTTCCGAACGACGCCGCGGCAGTCAGCGGCAACGTTCCGTACGGTTTCGGTGACCCGAATGTGATCTCTACGAAGTACGCCATATGGAACAACGACATAGAGTCAGAGCTTCAGTCTTGGCCATCATTCATCGCAGCACTGGCGGCAAGCGGATTCAGCCTCCGCTGCAAGAATCTGTTGGCCTACAGGGAGGCAGTCCTTGATGCGGATCTTGATGATATGCCCGCGTCGCTCGGCGTAGCGGTGGACGTGATCAGTTCGTTCTTCAACGCGTCGATCATAAAGACGGAGGAGACAGCCCCCGACGTGGCAGCGCAATTATCAACGGAAGTGGAGGAGGTGTAGATATGCACGAGATCAAATGCCCGCATTGCGGCAAGACATTCAACATTGACGAGGCCGGTTATGCGGACATCCTCAAGCAGGTGCGCGACGAGGCTTTCGACAAGGCGCTGCACGAGCGGTTGGCGCTTGCCGAGCAAGACAAGAAGTCCGCGATTGAGCTCGCGGAGACAAAGGTCGCCAGCGAGATGGAGAGAGAAGCCTCAAAGAAGGATGCTGAGATCGAGCGTCTCAAGGCCGAGCTCAAGTCGAGCGCAGAGCTTGCCCAAGCCAAGGTGATGGGAAAGCTGAAGGACCAGGCTGCCGAGAAGGACACAGAGATCGCTCGGCTGAATGCAGAGCTCGACAAGGCAGGTGTCGCCAATCAGCTTGCGCTGAAGGAAGCGCTCAGCACGGTTGAGAAGGAGCGCGACGATCTTAAGCGAGACCTTCAGTCAAAGGATACTGAGAGGAAACTGCTCGAATCGTCGCTAAGGGAGAGGTACGAAACCCAAATCAAAGATCGCGACGACGCCATCGAACGCCTGAAGGACCTTAAGGCCAAGTTGTCCACCAAGTTGGTCGGCGAGACCTTAGAGCAACACTGTGAAACCGAGTTCAACAAGATCCGCGCTACTGCTTTCCCTCGCGCCTACTTCGAGAAGGACAATGATGCCCGCAGCGGCAGTAAGGGCGACTACATATTCCGCGACTCCGACGAGGCATGCACCGAGTGTGTGTCGATCATGTTTGAGATGAAGAACGAGTGCGACACCACCGCGACCAAGAAGAAGAACGAGGACTTCTTCAAGGAGCTCGACAAGGACCGCAACGAGAAGGGCTGCGAGTACGCTGTACTCGTCTCTCTGCTGGAGCCGGAAAATGAGCTCTACAACACAGGCATCGTTGACGTATCGCACCGCTACCCGAAGATGTACGTCATACGTCCACAGTTCTTCATTCCGATGATCACTTTGCTCCGCAATGCCGCCCAGAACGCCCTGAAGTACAAGTCGGAGCTTGCACTAGTGAAGGCTCAGAGCATCGATATCACCAACTTCGAGGACGATCTGGAGTCGTTCAAGTCAGGCTTCGCTAGGAACTACGACTTGGCTTCGCGGAAGTTCCAGAACGCCATCGCCGAGATTGACAAGACCATCAAGAGTCTTGAGAAGACGAAGGCTGAACTCATTGGTTCGGATAACAACCTCCGTCTGGCCAACAACAAGGCCCAGGATGTGTCGATCAAGAAGTTGACACGCGGCAACCCGACTATGGCAGCGAAGTTCGCGGAGCTGGAGAAGACAGACTCACTCGAGGAATAGGAAGGGGTTGAGTGATGCGGCGCATTCCGGTCACGAGCAGTAACTGTGCGTCGGTCGGCTATGACGCAACCACAAGGACTCTCGAGGTTGAGTTCAAGCACGGTGGGGTCTATCAGTACTTCGATGTGCCAGCGTCAGAGTATGCAGCCCTGCTGGACGCCCCGAGCGTCGGTGGCTGTCTAGACGCCCGAATCAAGAAGGCGGGCTACCGCTACAGGAAGCTCTAGGTCCGCTGGTGAACGTCGCTGGGTTAGGAGCGGCATTCCGCACCCTGCCGTGGGAATCACGGATCCTCGCTCCGCGTTCAATTAGTCTCTGCCTGATCGTCTCGCCATCACGTCCAAGCATCTGGCCGACCTTGGCGAAGGATAATCCCGATTCGTAGAGTTCGGCCGCACGATCGACGTCTGCTTCAGTCATCGGCGTTCTCCGCATCTCCACCCCGCGCGCCTTTAGGTGCCCACTCACTGTCGTGCGATGGCATTTGAACCTCTTGGCGATTTCGTACACGGTCAGACCTGATGTGTACGCATCCACCAGCTCATCGACCTCTTCCGGCTGCAGCCACTTCTGCTTCTGACCGTACTTGCCGGTGCACATGTACTTCTCGGACTTTAGCTGGACTGGTGCGACCCCGGCTCGCACGGATGCGGTGTGTGCGAGAAGTGCTGGCCATTTACCAGAGTCAACCGCTGGAAGTTCCACCAAGGATATGACTGGAGGACCCGGCATCACGCCGGGTCCTCCGTGCGTTTCGGGGACCTCCGAGATCAAGTCACGGAACGGGTGAGGGCATCCTCGTTCGCATGCCGGTAGAATGGGTGCGAGGGGACGTCTCGGAGGGGGAGTCCGTGATGAAGGGAACCGTTCGCAACTCATGTGTGGCGGTGCTCATCGGTCCGGTGGTGATGGGCGTATATCTCCTGTCGCTGTTTGTCGGGAGAACGCGAGCCGTCGAGATGGTAGGCCCGTCTGTGACGAGGGTGTCCGCGGCGGCTCTGAGATGGTTCCTGGTCCCCCGGCTCGGCGGAGCTCAAGAGTTCGGGGAGTTCTGGCCGAGGATGAGGCGCAAGCTATGGCTCTGGAGGCCCCTCTTCGACGTCGCGGCGGAGGAGGCCACCGAGGACACCGTTGCTCTTAAGCTGACGAACTGTCCGTTCTGTGAGGTGCTGCAAGCCACCGGCATGGGCGATCTCGGAATGTACGTGTGCGAGGGTGACTGGGTGGTCGCGCGAGACAACACCGGGGCCTGGACGTTTCGGCGTGACCATCAGATCGGGACGGGGGACAGGTTCTGCGATCACACCTATTCGCGCATCCGGACCGGTTCAGTGGACTGAAGTGTAGCGTTCACCCTCGGCGGATCTGGTAGTTGCCGAGCTTGTCGCCCTTGTGGTCGAAGGTGCGCTGCTTTCCCACGGTGAACCCGTGACGCTCGTAGAAGCGGATCGACGCGTCTTTGGCGATGTTGACGTCGGTGATGACCGTGGTGTGGTCCGCGAGGACCGACTCGATCAGGTGCGAACCGATTCCTTCACCACGGAAGCGCTCGTCGACCGTCAGCGCGCTGATGTAGTACTCGTCCTCCCCGACCTCGGACGTGGCGACGCTCGCGAGTTTGGTGCCCCACCTGACAGCCCGCACCATGCCTCGCACGCCGAGCGCGCGACCCCACTCCCGGCCTCTCTCAGCACGGGTCGCACTCTTCTGCGCTCCGGTGAACCCGGCGATCACTCCGACGACCTCGCCGTCATGCACGGCGCACGTGACGCGCGAGCCGGCGTACTCGTTGTGCTCCATGCCCACGAGCTTGGCGATGGTCCGTTCCGCGGCGCTCTCATCACCGAAGACGAAATGCATGAGCGAGGGGTCAGCCTGGTAGATGAGTCGTGCGACGGTCCGCGCGTCGTGTCGTGCCGGGGCGAACCGCTCGATCGTGACGCCCATGGCGTCTCCTTTCCCTATGGTCGGAAGGGTACACTGTCTCAAGACTCGCTACCTGTGAGGGGGGCATCCACGGTGTTCAGTACCGCACTTGAGATCGCCGGGAGGTTCACTTTCCCCTACGTCGGACTTCGCCGGAAGCATGACGGCGTGGTGTTCTCCACGCTTGCATCGATCGTTGTGGTGAATCGGGAAGGATGGGCGCTGACCTCCGCACACGTGCTTGACGAGATCGCGCGCGCCGAGGCATCAATCCGTGGCGCAGACAAGCTCGCCGAGGAGATCCCTGCCGCGCGCCGCCGCAAGGCGAGCGCCGAGGCTGCCGAACTCAAGCGTAAGCGAGACTCCTCTCTCAGTCACCATATCGAGATATGGGCGCTGCCCGGGTTCGCAGCCTCTCATCCGAGGGTCGTCGAGTACCACGTCGACAAGGGGGCGGACATCGCCGCGGTGCGCATCGAGCCGTTCGAAGCAGGAGCGATCGACGGGTGGCCGGTGTTTCGCGCGCCGGAGGACCCGGTGCTACCGGGAATCTCGGTCTGCCGGCTCGGCTATCCCTTCCACTCGGTAGAGGCGACCTTCGACGAGGAGCGCAAGTCCTTCGACATCACGAGTGGGTTTCCGATCCCGCGCTTCGCACTCGACGGGATCGTCTCCCGGTTCCACGCACTGCGCGTGGAGGGCCGACAGGAGCCCGCCAGCTTCATCGAGACTTCCACACCGGGCCTGCGGGGTCAAAGCGGCGGACCGCTCCTCGACGTCCGCGGCCGTGTCTGCGGCCTGCAGTCGCACACCGCCCACCTCGACCTCGGATTCGACGCGAGTTTCGAGCGCGAGGGGGAGACGGTGGTCGAGCGGCAGTTCCTGAACGTAGGGCGTGCCGCACACGTCGACTCGCTGAGGGCGTTCATGGACGAGCACGCGATCGCCTACGAGAGCGAGTAGTGCGGGGCGCGTGAACTGGCCCTCCTCGGCCAGGTTTCGTAGCCGCCGCCGACCCGCTATCATGCGGAGGACGCATCTGACCCCTCGTGCCTGGAGGATCTGTCGTGACACGAAAGTACGACCCGCACCACATAGAGGTGAAGTGGCAGGAGTCCTGGGAGCGCGACGGGCTCTACTCCGTGACCGAGGATCCCGCACGGCCGGCCTACTACGTACTCGAGATGTTCCCGTATCCGAGTGGTGACATCCACATGGGGCACGTGCGCAACTACACCATCGGTGACGTGCTCGCGCGCCACCTCACCATGACCGGCCACCAGGTGCTGCACCCGATCGGGTGGGACGCGTTCGGACTTCCCGCGGAAAACGCTGCGATCAAGAGCAACACGCACCCCGCCGAGTGGACGTCCGCCAACATCGAGCGGCAGAAGGACTCCTTCAAGCGGATGGGTTTTAGCTACGACTGGGACCGCTCGCTGGCGACGTGTGACGAGGACTACTACCGCTGGGGCCAGTGGATCTTCGTGAAATTCTGGGAGCGAGGACTCGTCGAGCGCAAGTCGAGTCCGGTCAACTGGTGCCCGAGTTGCAAGACGGTACTGGCCAACGAGCAGGTCCTCGGCGACGGTGTCTGTTGGCGCTGCAAGAGCTCCGTTGAGAAGCGTGAACTCGAGCAGTGGTACTTCAAGATCACCGAGTACGCGCAGGAACTCCTCGACGACCTCGACGAGCTGCCCGGGTGGCCCGAGCGCGTCAAGACGATGCAGGCCAACTGGATCGGCCGTTCGGAAGGTGCCGAGGTCGACTTCGTGCTCTGCGACGCGGCAGGTGAGCCGACGGAGGAGAAGATCACCGTCTTCACGACGCGCCCGGACACGCTTTTCGGGGCCACGTTCTTCCTGCTGGCACCCGAGCACCCCCTCGTGCACGAGTTCGTTCACGGCACCGAATATGCCGGCCCGGTCCTCGAGGTCGTCGAGGCGGCCGCCAAAGAGACGTCTGTTGAGCGTGCGATGGGGGAGCGTGAGAAGCGCGGAGCGTTCACAGGGCGCTACGTCATCAACCCCGTCAACGGTGAGAAGCTTCCGGTCTGGGTCGCCGACTACGTGCTCATGGAATATGGCACGGGTGCGGTCATGGCTGTTCCGTGTGGTGACCAGCGCGACTTCGAGTTCGCGCGCAAGTACGGCCTTGCGATCCCGCCGGTCGTGCTTGCCGAGGATGATCCCGCGCTCGAGTCCCTCCGCGGCGCCGAGACGCGAGTCATCGACGATGTGACCTGGGAGTGCGCCTACGACGGTCCCGGCATCATGGTGCAGTCCGGGCCCTTCACAGGGATGCCGACGGGCAAAGGTGGCGTCGGCGTCGGTGCGGTGACGCGCTGGTTGGAAGACAACGGCGCGGGGCGCTTCTCGATCAACTTCCGCCTGCGTGACTGGCTCATCAGTCGCCAGCGCTACTGGGGCAATCCGATTCCCGCGATCCACTGCCCGGTGTGCGGTCTCGTCCCCGTACCCGAGAGCGACCTGCCGGTCCGCCTGCCTGCCAACGTCGACATCACCAAAGGCGAGACGCTCGCCGACCATCCCGAGTTCTACGAGACCACCTGTCCGAAGTGTGGCGGTGCGGCCAAGCGCGAGACCGACACTATGGACACGTTCACGTGTTCGTCGTGGTACTACCTGCGCTACTGTGACGCGCGCAATGCCGGGGCGATCTGGGACACCGGCAAGGCCAAGTACTGGATGCCTGTCGACCAGTACATCGGCGGGATCGAGCACGCCATCCTGCACCTTCTCTACTCGCGCTTCTTCACCAAGGTCTTCCGAGACCTCGGCCTTGTAGACTTCGCCGAGCCGTTCACCAACCTGCTCACCCAGGGCATGGTCCGCAAGGACGGCGAGGTCATGAGCAAGTCGAAGGGCAACGTCGTGGCCCCGGAGGCGATGATCGCCGAGTACGGTGCCGACGCGCTGCGCGCATACATCCTGTTCATGGCGCCCCCCGACAAGGATCTCGAGTGGTCCTTCGATGGGCTCGACGGCATGTTCCGCTGGCTGGGTCGCGTGTGGCGCCTCGTGAACGAGTCCGCCGAGGAGGTCTTGGCGGCAGGCGGCGTCGTGCCGTTCGAAGATCCGGCCGCAAAGACGCTACACCGGGAGATGCACCGGGTGATCGGTAAGGTCACCGGCGACATCGCGCGGTTCAACCTCAACACCGCACTAGCCGCGATGATGGAGCTCACTAACGCGGCGTACGACTATCGCAACGCCGTTGAGCCCGGCTCGCGCGATGTCACGCTTCTCGCCGGGGTGGCCGAGAGCCTCACGTTGCTACTGGCGCCATTCGTGCCACACATGGCCGAGGAGTTGTGGACGACGGTCCTCGGCAAGGACGGCTCGGTACACCGCCACGATTGGCCCGCGTTCGACGCCGCGGCTGCTGCCGCCGACGAGGTCGAGGTGGTCGTGCAGGTCAACGGCAAGGTGCGCGGTCGTGTGACCGTTCCGGCCGACCTCGGCGACGAGGATGTTCTCTCTGCTGCTCTGGCCGAGGTCTCGGCACACACCGGCGGCAAGGAGCTCGTCAAGACCGTCATCGTGCCGGGCAAACTCGTGAATCTCGTGGTGCGCTAGGTTCCTTCGGCAGGTTACCGGTGAACCGCCCGGGCGGCGCGATCCCGGTTAGCTTTCTGCAAGACCCGGTTAGCGGTCCCGTGCTTAGATGTGCTCGCTCACGTCCAGCGCGGTCTGGCTCACTGAATAGCTCTGCGATCGACACGTTATCGACGGTGCCTCCTCCGCCACGCGTGAAGGGGGCGCTGCCATGTACGAGGATCCTGTCAACACTCAGACCGGGGAGTCCCGGGCGCTCTCGTCACTCCTGCAACGTGCGGGTCTTTCGGGTGTGTCGCCTGCGGTGTTGAAGGGAGTTGCCGTCCTGGCCATAGCCGCTCTGCTCGTGGCCGGATGGCGGCTCGGTGCGACCATGGGCCGGGACGGAGTTGGCGACGTGGTGTTCGAGGCTGCGGGCCAGGCGGAGGCCCCTGGTCAGGGGAGCGGAGCGGAGCCGGGGGCAGATAACGATGCCCTGGCTGGTGAAGGTGTCGCGTCCACCTTGTGGGTGCACGTCGCCGGTGCTGTCGGGAAGGCGGGGCTGTACGAGGTAGCTGCGGGCGCGAGGGTGGGCGAGGCAATCGATGCAGCCGGCGGGGCACTCGCGGATGCGGCGCTCGACGCGGTGAACCTTGCGCGCCTGTTGTCCGACGGCGAACAGGTCTACGTCCCCACCTGCGCCGAAGTGGACGCAGGCACGGTGCCCGCCGCCGCTCCCGGCTTCGATGGTGGGCCTGCCGCCGCTCCGGCAGAAAGCGGATCCGCGGTCGACATCAACACCGCAGGCGAGGCGGAGTTGGTCGCTCTTCCGGGCGTCGGTCCGGCGACTGCGGCGAAGATCGTTGCGGACCGGGAGGCGAACGGACCGTTCGCCACTCCCGAGGACATCATGCGCGTCGCAGGAATCGCTGAGAATAAGTTCGAGGCCATGCGCGATCTGATCGTCGCCAGATGAGTTCGTCGCGGATCACCCGGACCTCGGTACCGCTCCTGGCGTGGGCTGCGATCGGACTGTTCACCGGGATCATCATCGCCGAGGACCTCTCCTGGAGGTGCGCGACGGCCGGCGGCCTGCCTCCTCGCACAGTAGCGTTGCTGGCGCTGTTCGTCGGAGGCGTGTTCGCACTTGGATGTCTCTACGCGTGCAGTCGGCTGGATGGCTCGCACGCCCTCACAGGAGGTCCGGCAGCTCTGTTGGTCGTGACACTTTTGTGCGTGTGCGTCGGAATCAGTGTCGGCTCGGTGCGCTGGCAGGGCTGGCATGACACGCGTATTACACTGGGGGCTGGCGTCCCGCACGGAGCCGACCTTCCCGGGGTCGTCATACGCGATCCTGTCGAGGGGCGCTTCGGCTGGACGGCGATCGTGCGGCCGCTTGACGCGCCCGGGGTGCGCGTGCGAACCATGCTACCTGCCGACGCTCCGCCACCGCGCCTCGGCGAGGTGATCGCACTGTCAGGCCGGATAGCGCCGGTGGACTTGGATGAGGAGTGGTCGCGCCGGGCCCATCAACGGGTCGAGGCGGGAAGCGTGAGCATCCGTGCCCCAACAGTCGTCGGCTGGTCGCGTACGCCCAGCGGCGCGGCAGGTCCGCTGCGAGCCCGCGTCAACGAGCTGATCGCGCAGGTGGAAGGGGTAGGAGGCGACCTTCTGCAGGGGATCTTGCTCGGGGACCGGACACGGCTGCGAAACACTCTCACCGAGGAGGATTTTCGCATCTGCGGCCTCTCCCACCTGATGGCGGTCTCCGGCACCCACCTCGGGATCGTGTCGCTCGTGGTGGCCCGTGCGGTCGCACGCGCTCGCCGTGGGCTCAGGACCCGCGTCGTGGTGGTGATCACCGCAGCACTCGCCTACGTGGTGCTCACGGGCGTTCAGACCTCGTCGCTGCGCGCGGTCGGGATGGGTGCGATCGTCGGTCTGGCGGCGCTGTCAGGACGCAGGGGCGATAGTCTTGCAGCGCTGTCGGTCGCTGCGGGGGGCATGCTCGTCGCCGATCCTGCTGTCGCGTTCGACATCGGGTTCCGGTTATCGGTGTGTGCTGTCGGCGGCCTGGTCGCCTTCGGGCCGTTGGTGACCGGATGGATTCGCGCAGCCATCGGAGGAGGACCGGTGGCCCGCGCACTTCGGCCTGTCGGCGACATGCTCGCTCTCACTCTTGTCGCTCAGGCGGCCACCGCACCGGTGGCGATCCCGGTCTTCGGGATGTTCTCTCTCATCGCACCGCTGGCCAACGTGGTCGCGCTGCCACTCCTGACACTCTCTCTTGGCGCGGGCCTGGGAGCGGGCATGGTGGGGCTCGCGATTCCCGGCGTTGCGACACCTTTGCTCACGGCCGCCGCGGTGCCACTTCGCGTGATTGCGGTGACCGCAAGCCGGCTGGCGTCACTGCCCGGAGCGGCACCGGGTGTCGAGGTGTCTGCGGCACTGCTGGGGGCGGTCGCATCCATCGGAGCGCTCGCAGTGTGGATCGCATGGCCCGTGCCTCGTGAAGGGTCCCGCGCGCCTCGGCGAGTGGCGGCGGTCCTGTGTGCACTCATGATCATCGGCGCGGTCGGGGTACCGGGTCTTCGGGAGAAGCCACTTCTGACTGTTCTCGATGTCGGGCAGGGGGACGCGGTCCTGGTACGGGACGGGGGGAGGACTCTGCTTATCGACACGGGTCCGGATCCGGGGCTGCTCCGTTCGGCGCTTACGCGGGCGGGTGTGCGTGGCATCGATCTGCTGCTATACACCCACGACCACGCGGACCACACCGGCGGCACGAGCGGGATCGTCGGTGTGGCCAGGGTCGGTAGGGTGTTCGGCCCCGCGGTCGCCGATCCCGGCGCGTTCGCTCATCTCGTGCCGACTCTCTCGCGCATCTCACCGGACTCACCCGGTGCCTCACCGGTGCATCCTCTCGTGACCGGGGACGTGCTTGAACTCGGCAGCACTCGTCTGGAGGTCCTGTGGCCGCGGGGTCCCGACCCCGGCCTCTCGACGAACGACACCAGCGTCGTCCTTCACCTCACGCGTGGAGCGTTCTCTGCGGTCCTGGCCGGTGATGCCGAAGGGGTGGTATGGGACACTCTTGCTCGCGACGATGCGCTCGGCGGAGCGAGTGTGGTGCTTGCGCCGCATCACGGGAGCAGTAACGGTATGACTGCCGACGCGCTCGATGCGTGGGCCCCGCAGGCGGTCCTCGTGAGCGTGGGCGCAGACAACGACTTCGGGCATCCGTCACCCGAGATCATGGAACTCCTCTCTAGCCGAGGGATCCCTGTCGCGCGCACCGATCTGCTCGGCGACCTCGAGGTCGACGTTGATCGTGCGGGAAACTTCCGGATACACGGGCAGCGACGTAGTGTGCGGCAGAGCGCGTGTGCGACAATCCCGTATGCCCTCGGCGATAATGGGCTAGTGGCCCATGCGGGGCGTTTCGACATACCGAGTAGACCGGGAGACCATGTCCACCTCAGAACTCGCAGACCTCAAAACTGTCTACCTGATCCACGGAAGCGAAGACCTGCTGCTCGGGCAGGCCGTGGACCGCCTCAGAAAGCGGCTCTCCTCGGTAGCCGACCTTGATTTCAACCTCGACCAGTTCGATGGAGAACAGGCTGAGGCGGCAGACGTCATCGCTGCGGCCAATACGTTGCCGTTCATGTCGGAGCGCCGGCTCGTGATCGTGCGCCGCGCCGACCGCATGGCCACCGACGCACTCGGGGCTCTTGCCGATTACGCCGCCGACCCGAACCCGGAGACGACCCTGGTGCTCGTCGCTACCAAGATCGCTCGCAACCTGCGGATCTACAAGGCGATCGATGCTCTCGGCGGTGTTGCCGAGTACCGTGCGCCCGCGAAGCGCGACTACCCCAAGACGGTGGTCAAGATGTTCGCCGAGCGCGGCAAGCGGGTCGGTCTGGATGCCGCCGAGGTCTTGGTGCGAGCGGTCGGCTACGATCTGCGTCGGATCTCCATCGAGATGGACAAGGTGATCGCCTACACGGGCGAGGAGTCCACGCTCTCGCGCACCGAGATCGAGCAGGTCATGTCGACAACGGCACCGACGTCGGTGTTCGAGCTCCTCGATGCCATCGGGTCGCGGGACACGCGGAGAGCCCTTCGCCTACTCGCGGCACTGGTCGCCGAGGGGGAGTCCATCCACGGGATCCATGCGCTGACCGTTCGACATGTCCGCAATCTTCTCTCACTGCGCGCGCTCGAAGCGCGGGAGTCGTCGCAGTCACTGTCGGGGATCGCCCGCGAGATCGGTATCCTCGACTGGCAAGCGCGAAATCTGGCGCAGCAGGCCGGGAGGTTCAGGTCAGGTGAACTCGTGGACGCCCTGCGCAAGGCCGCAGAGGCGGAAGAACAGATGAAGACGAGCCGGGATCCCCGACTCGTCTTCGAACGCTGGATCGTGGAGGTGTGCGGAGGGGCTTAGCCCTCAACCGTGCCGACGCGCTTGGCTAGGCCCGACTTGCGGTTCGCAGCCTGGTTCTTGTGGATGACACCCTTGCTCGCAGCTTTGTCGAGCAGGCGGGCGGCATCTTCGACGGCCTTCTTGGCGACAATGGCGTCACCTTCGGCGATGGCCGCGTCGGCCTTCTTGATCGCAGTCTTCACTTCTGACTTGACCGCCTTGTTGCGCTCGTGCGCCTTGGCGTTGGTCAGGACGCGCTTCTTCTGGCTCTTGATGTTGGCCACAGGTAGAGTTCCTCTCGAATCTGTATTGGTGCAGTCGTCGCAGTGGGGTCTCGACGAACCGTGAGAGTCTAGCATACCCCGGGTCCCGGCGGGAAGAGGGCGCGAAGCGAGAAGGGCGCCCGAGAAGGGGCGCCTGTCAGAGTCCGTTTCCTGCCTCGTCGGCGGGCACGAACCGCACCACGGTCATGGAGCTTCGCGCGCCGAACCGTAGTGGCACCGCATGGGTGCCGAGACCCCCGGAGACGTGCTGATGCACGCCAGCTTCTTCGTAGAGGCCCTCGACGTGAAGGCCGCGCAGGTCCGGGAAGAGCCAGTCTGTGTGACCGGGGCGTCTCGCGTCACTCTCCGTCCAGCTGATCGGTCGCGGGGCGACGAGTGCCCCGATGAGCGGGAGACGCACCTGTCCGCCATGGGTGTGCCCTGCAAGTACTGCCGTCGTGCGGCTGGATGTCGCGAATTCCGCGAGAGTCTCGGGTTCGAACGGGTAGTGCGAGGCCAAGATCAGCAGGTCGACATCGGAACGATCATCGGCTGTCCACGGGGAAGTGACGAGCACCGTTCCGGCCCCGGGAGCGATCGTGGTAGCCGGAGGCGCCCCGGTCAGGTCGATGACGCCGCGCGCACTGAGCGCGGTCCCGAGCGTATCCCCATCGTGGTTCCCGGGAGCGTAGAAGACAGCATCGGCGCGCGAGAGCGCGATGTCGGCCAGTTCGAGAGCGCGGCGTGTGTCATCCTCGGCGTCGCGAACGACCAGGTCGCCTGTGAGCACAGCGGCATCGAAGCGCTCGCCAGCGGGCAAGAGGGCTGCCAGGCGTTCCTGCGAGGGGCCGAACCTCGATGAGTGCAAGTCGCTCGCGTGGAGCACGCGTACCTCGGCGCGAAGGCCTTCGACCGGCACGATCACTTCGTAAAGCACGGGGACTCGCGTGTCGCGCCACGCAAGCAGCGCGATGCCGACCGCCAGCGCGAGTGCGGTCACGGCAACCCCGCGACCTATGAACCGTCTGGACCACATCCATTCATTATCTGCCGGAATGCCGCAGCCCGGGAAGCGCTTGCATAAGGACTGTCACCACATCGTCATAAGGGTGCCGTTCCCGCGCACCGCACACCCTGTTACACTTTCGCAGATATGACCCAGGCCAAACACATCCGGAACTTCTCGATAATCGCGCACATCGACCACGGTAAGTCCACGCTCGCGGACCGCGTCTTAGAGCTGACACACACCGTGGCCGACCGCGACATGGTCGAACAGGTCCTCGACTCGATGGATATCGAGCGCGAGCGCGGCATCACCATCAAGGCGCAGGCCGTGCGCGTGCTCTACACCGCCGATGACGGGGAGATCTACCAGTTCAACCTGATCGACACGCCCGGACACGTCGACTTCACCTATGAGGTCTCCCGCTCGCTGCAGGCATGCGAAGGGGCGATCCTGGTCGTCGACGCTGCCCAGGGTGTCGAGGCACAGACCGTCGCCAACGCCATGATGGCGATGAACGCCGAGCTCGAGATCATCCCGCTCATCAACAAGATCGACCTGTCGGCGGCCGACCCTGAGCGGGTCCGTCACGAGATCGAAGAGGGGCTCGCGATCCCCGCCGATGAGGCCGTGCTGGCAAGCGGCAAGACCGGTGAAGGCGTGCGTGAGGCGCTCGAGTCGGTCATCCGCAGGGTCCCGCCTCCCGAGGGTGACCCGGACGCGCCGCTCAAGGCGCTCATCTTCGACTCGTACTTCGACACGTACCGGGGCGTGGTCGCGCTCGTTCGCATCATCGACGGATCGATCTCGAAGGGCGAGAAGATCCGGATGATGGCGGCCAAGACGGTCACCGACGTGGAAGAGGTCGGTGTGCGCAGGCCCGCCAACCTGCCCGTGGACCGACTCAGCTTCGGTGAGGTCGGCTACCTCATCACCGGCTTGAAGGACCCGGCACTCGTGAAGGTCGGTGACACCATCACGCTCGCCAGGAACGGCGCGACAGAGATGCTTCCCGGCTACCGCGAGGTCAAGCCAATGGTATTTACCGGCCTCTTTCCGATCGATGGCGACCAGTACCCGGAGTTGCGTGATGCTCTCGATCGCCTGCGACTCAACGACCCGGCACTAATCTACGAACCCGAGTCGAGCCACGCGCTCGGGTTCGGGTTTCGCGTCGGGTTCCTCGGCCTGCTTCATATGGAGGTCATCAAGGAACGGCTGGAGCGGGAGTTCGACCTCGACCTGCTCGCAACGGCTCCGAGTGTGGAGTACCACGTCTACACCACCGCGGGTGAGCAGCTGATCGTCCATTCCCCGCAGGACATGCCCGAGCCCAGCGCCATCGAGCGCATCGAGGAGCCGTACCTCAAGGCCACCGTGCTCGTGCCGCCGGAATACGTCGGCGCGGTGATGGAGCTCTCCGAGAGCCGCCGGGCGACCTTCAAGGATATGCAGTACCTCTCGGCCACCACCGTCGAGATGCACTACGAGATCCCGCTTTCCGAGCTCATCATGGACTTCTTCGACCAGCTCAAGAGCCGGACCCGTGGGTATGCGAGTCTTGATTACGAGTTCATCGGCTACCTGCCGGGCAGACTCGTCAAGCTCGACATCCTGCTGGCGGGCAAGCCGGTCGACGCCCTCAGTTTCATCGTGCATCGCGACAAGGCCTACCAGCGTGGCCGTGTGCTCACCGAGAAGTTGCGCGAGATCATCCCGAGGCAGATGTTCGAGGTGCCGATCCAGGCGGCCATCGGCGGGAAGATCCTTGCGCGCGAAACGGTGCGTGCCAAGCGCAAAGACGTGCTTGCCAAGTGCTACGGTGGGGATATCAGCCGAAAGCGCAAACTGCTCGAGAAGCAGAAGAAGGGCAAGAAACGCATGAAGAACGTGGGTAACGTCGAGGTTCCCCAGGACGCTTTCATGGCGATCCTCAAGGTCGATGAGTGAGCGGGCCGACATCGGCGCGATGAAACCGGGGCAGGCGCCCGTCTCGCTCTACGTCCACGTTCCGTTCTGCGTGATGAAGTGCGCGTACTGCGACTTCCACTCGGCACCTATTCCTGCCGAACCCGGCATCTCCGAGCATTTCGCCTGGGCGGTGACCGAGGGTGCGGCGCACTGGGCGGCGCTCGGTGCGCTCGACGACGTGGTGAGCATCTACGTCGGCGGAGGGACGCCCACCACCCTCGGCCGGTCGCTTGTCACCCTTCTCGACGGTGTTCGTGACTGCGCGCGGGTCAGGGCGGGAGCAGAGGTCACGGTCGAGAGCAATCCGGATACCACCGATCCCGTGACAGCCATGCACCTGGCCGCGACCGGCGTCACGCGCTTCTCGCTGGGCGTGCAGTCCTTCGATGACGATGTGCTGCTGACCTTAGGCCGATGCCACGACGCCGCCCGTGCCGAGAGAGCCGCGCGCGAGCTCGCTGCCACGGGCGCGAGACTCTCGCTTGACCTGATGTGCGGAGTCCCGGGTCAGACACTCTCCTCGTGGCGCGAGACTCTCGAGCGGGCTATTGCCACCGGGGCCGGGCACGTGAGCGTCTACCCGCTCGCACTCGAGGAGGGCACTTTGCTGACCAAGAGAGTCGAGGCGCGCGAGCTTGTCGATCCCGACCCCGACCTCGCGGCAGAGATGATGGAACTCGCCACCGAACTGCTCGCGACCGCGGGCATGGCGCGCTACGAGGTCGCGAGTTACGCACGTGAGGGCGAGCAAGCGCTGCACAACACCGGGTACTGGACCGGACGACCCTACGTCGGCATCGGCCCCTCGGCGGCCAGCATGGTTCCCGCGGCGACCTTCGCATCGGCGATCGCGTGTGAGACGTGGGGCGATCCGGGTGTCGCGGGGGTGGGGCGCACCGTCGACGAGGTCCCGCCGACTGCTTCGCGAGTCCGCTTCACCCACTCGACCGACACCGTCGCGTTCTTGCGCAAGCCGGTCGGGCCGCCCGAGGAGGTCGAGTTCCTGAGCGTCGCCGAGGCGGCTGCCGAGGATGCCATGCTCGGCCTGCGTCTCGCCGAGGGGATCACGACCGTGCTTGCCGAATCCGCAGGCGCCAGCGAGGCGCTTTCTACTCTCGCGGGGCAGGGGCTTGTCGAGTGCACCGAAGGCCGCTGGCGCGTGACACAGACGGGGTGGCTCCTCGGCAACGAGGTCTTCGCAGCGGTTTGGAACGCCGGCGCACGTCGCGGTCTGGCGTAGCACTCGCTATAATCGAGTGCCAGCCGCACTGTCGGCCGGGGCGCCGCTGCACGTTTCAGGGATGAGGACGTCATGTTGAACGACCGCAGGCGCAGCGTGTTGAAAGCGCTGGTGGAGGAGTACATAGCGAGCGGACAACCCGTCGGCTCGAAGCATCTGGTCGAGAGCTACCACCTCGGGTGCTCTCCGGCGACCGTGCGCAACGAGCTGTCGGCGCTCGAGGAGACGGGCTACGTCTATCAGCCGCACATCTCGTCCGGACGTGTGCCCACAGACACCGGGTACCGGGCGTTCGTCGACGACCTGCTTCAGTCGCAAGCCTCCCAGCCTCGTCCGGGCACCCTCACGCCGCGCAGGGACTATCTCGCCCTCGCCAACGAGGTCGACCAGCTCATGCGCCACACCTCGGCGATGCTCTCCAGCTTCACGCACTACGTCGCCGTCGTCACCGCGCCCACTCTCGACCTCGCTCGGATCCGCCGCGTCGATCTGCTGTCGATGGCGCCGCGCCGTGCGCTCGTCGTCGTGATCACCGAGAGCGGCCAGGTCGTCAACCGCCACATCGATCTGCCTGCCGAGGCCTCGCCAGAGCGTCTCGCCGACGTGGAGCGCTCACTCAACGCCGCCCTCTCCGACAAGCGTGCCGCCGAGGTTCGTACGCTGCACGACGCGGTCCGCGACACCACGCCCGATGACACTCTTCTTGCCGAGGTGATGGGCTCCGTCTTGGCCTGCCTCGAGGAGGCCGACCGCGACCGTCTCTACCACGTAGGCGTCCCTGAGCTGCTGAACCTCCCCGAGTTCGCGGACGCATCGCTCGCACGACCGCTGCTGATGATGCTCGAGGACGGCCTCGGCCTGCTCGAGACGCTCTCCGATCTCATGCGGACGGGCGAGCTCACGGTGTGCATCGGCAGTGAGAACCGTCCGAGTGAGCTCGGACATATGAGCGTCGTGGCCGCCCGGTACGGCACGGGCGACGCTGACGGGGTCGTCGGCGTCATCGGCCCGACCCGCATGGACTACTCGCGTTCCATCGAGGCGGTTCACGCCGCCGCCGAAGGATTGTCCGATACCCTGACCGCACGGACCGCCACGGAGGATGACTAGTGTCTACAGGTACCACCGACTACTACACCACGCTTGGTGTCGAGCGCTCGGCGACCGAGGCCCAGATCAAGAAGGCGTTCAGGAGCAAGGCGCGGGAGTGCCACCCGGACGTCTGTGGCGATTCAGACGCCGAGGAGCGCTTCAAGACCGTCAACGAGGCCTACGACGTGCTCTCCGACCCTGCGAAGCGTGACATGTACGACCGGTACGGCACCGTCGATCCGCGGATGGGCGGAGGTGCCGGTCCTGACCTCGGCGACCTGTTCGGCGGTGGCGGGTTCGGGATGGACGACCTGTTCAGCGCGTTCTTCGGAGGAGTGGCAGGCGGGGGAGGCGCACGGCGCGTTCGGACCGAGGGCCGCGACATGAGCGTGCAGATGGTCATCACGCTCGAAGAAGCTGCTTTCGGTGTGAGCAAGGACATCGCCGTCAACCGGCTCGTCCCGTGTGACGAGTGCGATGCGAGCGGTTCGGCCGACGGGAGCGGGACGAGCACCTGCCCGCTGTGCAACGGCAACGGACAGAAGCGCACCGAGCGTCGGACGATCCTCGGTACGATGCAGGCCCTGACCCCGTGCGACGGGTGTGGAGCGACCGGTCGGGTCGTTGCGACACCGTGTTCCGAGTGCGCAGGTCAGGGCCGCGTTCCCGACCGGGATCACATCACCGTCGAGGTGCCCGCGGGCATCGAGGACGGAATGCAGATACGCGTGCCGGATCACGGCGAGGCAGGCCTTCGGGGATCTGCCGCAGGCGACCTGCTGGTGACGGTACGCATCGCGCCGCACGAGTTCCTGCACCGCGAAGGGGCCGATCTGCACGCCCGGATGTCGCTCACGATCACCGAAGCCGCGCTCGGCGCCGAGGTCGAAGCACCGGGACTCAACGACGATGTCGAGGTGGCGGTCCCAGCCGGGACCCAGCACGGAGACCGCATCCGGATCCGCGGGCAGGGCATGCCGAGGCTGCGGGGCAGCGGCCGCGGTGACATGATCGTGCACACCTCGGTGGAGATACCCAAGAAACTCACCAAGCGGCAGCGCGAGATCCTCGGCGAACTTGCAGAGACCTTCGGCGAGGATGCACGCCCGACGCCGCTCGACCGCCTCAAGGACTGGCTCACCGGCTAGGGAGGACACCCGTGTCCGCACACCGCTTCTTTCTGACGGAGAGCCTGGACGTGTTGCCGGAGGATGGCCGCACGTTGCTGCCGCTTTCAGCGACAGACCTTCATCATGCAGTGACGGTCCTGAGGATGCGTCTTGGGACGCACATCGTGGTGGTGGAGCCCGACGGCGCCGCGTGGCGCGCGCATGTGCTGGCGGCGGACCATCACGGTGTGACCGCAGACAGGTTCGAGCGTCTGCCCCCCGCATCGCTCGCTCACGTCACGCTCGTGCAGGGCATCGCCAAGGGTGATAGGGTCGACCTCGTGGTCGAGAAGGCGACCGAGCTCGGTATCGAGGCGGTCATCCCCGTGCTGACTGAGCGCTCCGTGGTGCGCCTCACGGCCGAGAAGGCCGCCGCCAGGGGTGATCGGTGGCGTCGCGTCGCCGCCGCGGCGGCCAAGCAGTCGCAGCGCACCAGCGTTCCGCGCGTCTCCGATCCCGGCGAGCTCTCCACCTTCATCGCCGGGCAGCTCGCGGACTTCGACGTCGTTCTCGTCGCGTGGGAGGGCGCAGCTGCGACCGGCACGGGTATCGGGCCGGCGCTCGACGAGGCCGATGCGACACCCGGCTCGACGGTCGCTGTGGTCGTCGGGCCCGAAGGCGGACTGACCGCCGAGGAGGTCTACGCGCTGGAGTCAGCCGGTGCGCGCGCGGTCACCCTTGGCGACACTGTGTTGCGCTCGGAGACCGCGGGGATCGTCGCCTCGGCGCTCACCCTCTACGAACTCGGTTCTCTCGGCGGCCGTCCTCGTGGATAACGGTCCGCTCACTGTCGCGTTCCGCACCTTCGGCTGTAAGGTCAATCGGGTCGAGAGCGAGGACGCGGCGGCGGCCCTTCTCGGCACCGGAGTGCGCATCACGCCCGAGGAAGACGCGGCCGTCGTCGTCATCAACACCTGCACGGTCACGGCCGAGGCCGACCGCAAGGCGCGCAAAGCCGTCCGCCACGCACTCGCGCTCCCGCACGCGCCGGTCGTGGTCGCGACGGGATGCCTCGCCACAACCGGCGCGGAGTCGCTCGCAGCGCTCGGTGACAGGGTGATCGTCGAGGCCGAGCGAGAGCACGTGGCCGCGCGCGTGACCGAGCTCCTCGGCGTGAGTGAGGGGCGCGCGGCCGGTCCGGCGGTGCGCAGCGGGGACGGCTTTCGCACGCGGGCGGCGGTCAAGGTCGCCGACGGGTGCGACGCGTTTTGCGCCTACTGCATCGTCCCGTACGCGCGCGGCCTCCCGCGCTCGGTCCCGCGTGCCGATGTCGTCGCCGGGGTCGAGCGGCTGGTGGCCGCAGGGGTCAGCGAGGTCGTGCTCACCGGCATCAACATCGGCCGGTACGCCGATACCGACGGCGCTGACCTCGCGGCGCTCGTCGAGTCCGTGGCCCGGACCGGCGTTTCCCGGATGCGCATCTCAAGCATCGAGCCACTCGACCTTAACGACCGCCTCCTCGGCGTTCTCGCCACCACGCCGAGCATCTGCCCGCACCTGCATGTCCCGCTGCAGTCAGCGTCCGATGCCGTGTTGCGCGCGATGGGCCGCTCCTACACGGTAGACGAGTTCGCGCGCCGCATCGCAGCTGCCCGCGCGGCGATTCCCGGGCTCGCGGTCACCACCGACGTGCTCGTCGGCTTCCCGGGCGAGAGTGACCTCGACGCCCAGATAACGCGCGCTGCCGTCGAGGAGGCCGGCTTTGTCCGGCTGCATGTTTTTCGCTACTCGGAACGCGAGGGTACCGCAGCTGCCGCGATGCCCGATCGGGTCGCGGCCGGGGTCGCTGTCGAGCGCGCTGCCGTACTGCGCACGCTTGACGCGCGGATGCGTGAGGCGCACGCCCGAAGCCGCCTCGGCGAGATCGTCGACGTGCTGGTCGAGTCGCCCGCCGAAGACGGCGGTGCCAGCGGCACGACAGGCGACTATCTGAATGTGCGGATCTCCCCTGGTGACCGGCGGTTTCGTCCCGGCGAGATCGCGAGTGTGCGCCTCGATGACCTCCTTGGCGACACACTCATCGGAGAGGCGCTCTGAGCGCGTGAGAACCAAGGCCGCGTGGTAGAATATCCTGATGGGATGCACGTAGCATCCCGGGAGCAGAACGCATAGCTTCCCACATCGACAGAAGGTGTATGACCAGGTGGAACCCACTCAGATTCGACTCGTCGTCCCGCCAGAGTTGAACATGATCGACCTGCTCGGCCAAAGCGACGGCCTCTTGCGGCTCATCGAAGCCCAGTTCGAGTCCGCGATCTCTGTCCGCGGCAACCAGATCACCATCGAGGGCGAACCCGCCGAGGGCCAGGCGGTCTCGTCGCTGTTCACCGAGATGATCTCGCTGGTTGAGAAGGGCGAGAGGCTCACCCCGGAGAACCTCGAGCGTTCCATGGAGATGATGCGCAGCGGTGATGGCTCGCCGAGCGCTCTGTACTCCGACGTGCTTCTGACCCACAAGGGTAAGACCCTGCGTCCTAAGACCGCCGGGCAGAAGCGCTACGTCGACGCAATCCGCACCAACACGGTGACGTTCGGGATCGGCCCGGCGGGAACCGGCAAGACCTATCTGGCGATGGCCATGGCGGTAGACGCGCTCAAGAAGCGCGAGGTCGGGCGCATCATTCTCACACGGCCGGCGGTCGAGGCGGGGGAGAGTCTCGGCTATCTGCCGGGCACGCTCTTCGAGAAGGTCGACCCGTACCTACGCCCGCTCTACGACGCGCTCTTCGACATGATGGATGTCGAGAAGTCCCAGCAACTCATGGATCGCGGCGTGATCGAGGTCGCTCCGCTCGCGTTCATGCGGGGGCGGACACTCAACGACAGCTTCATCATCCTCGACGAGGCGCAGAACACCAGTCCCGAGCAGATGAAGATGTTCCTGACCCGGCTTGGTTTCGGGTCCAGAGCCGTGATCACCGGTGACATCACCCAGATCGACCTGCCTAAGGGCGCATCCGGCCTCAAGCAGGTGCGTGACATCCTCATCGACATCCCCGGTGTCGCGTTTTGCGAGCTTGGTGCTCGCGATGTGGTCCGGCACAAGCTGGTTCAACGGATCGTGACCGCTTACCACGTGTACGAGGAGGCGAAGGCGGGCGCCGGCAATGGGTAGGCTCTCCGACCTTTCACGACGAGTCGTCCCTGTAGCGAGGCTACGCCGGAGCAAGCGGCTGGCCCGGGGGATTCTTGCCGTGCTCATGCTCGCCGCCCTTACGACGCCCCTCGTGCTGCAGGCGCCGCCTGTCGGACTGACCGAGGGGGAGCCCGCTCCACGTACCTTCCGGGCGAACCGTACCGTTCAGTTCGTCGACGAGATCGCGACCGAGAGGGTCCGCGCGGAGGCAGCAGCCTCGGTCGAGCCGGTCACCATGTTCAATGCCGAGGTACTCGCCGAGTCGCGCGGAGACGTCTCGCAAATCTTCGATACGATCCGCGGAATGCGCGGGGCCGAGGTAGAGGAAATCGAGGGTGCGCTTGCAACACTCGAGGCCCAGCTGCCTGAGCTCGAGCCCGCATGGATCGCAGCGCTCTTCGCTCTCGACGACGCCACCTTCGGCCGCGCCGCGCGCGCCGCCGAGCAGCTTGCCACAACGGTGCTCTCGCGCCGTTTCACTGCCGAGGAACTCGCCGCTGTCGTCCAACAGATGCGTGAGAGCGCGAGCAGCCTTCCGTTCGATCCCCCCGCTCGCGAAGCGATCGAGGGAATCGTCGAACTCACCATCGAGCCCACGCTCGGTGTGGACCCCGATGCGACCGAGGCGGCGCGAACGGCAGCGGCGGATGGTGTCGATCCTGTCGTGATCATCAAGCAGGCTGGCGAGAACATCGTGCAGCGTGGTGAGATCGTCTCCGCCGACCACCTCGAGATCATCCGTCGGCTCGGCCTTCTCGACCAGGGAGGCTCTCTTCTCTCGCTCGCGGCACTCTCCGCCCTCGCTGCAATCGCAGTCATCGGAGGTGCGGTCTACCTGTGGAGATTCGACGACGGGGTGTTTGGCAGCACGCGTGATCTCGCGATCATAGCGACCCTGGTGCTCGGCGCGGTGTGGGCGACCCGCGCCATCCTGTGGTTTTTCCCCGAGGTCTCCCTCTATCTGCTGCCCGTTCCGCTCGCGGCTATGCTTGCGACTGTTCTGGTGAACGCCAGGGTGGGACTGCTCACCGCTGTCCTGACGGTCATAGGCGGAGTGCTCCTCGGCTTCTCGGGTGGCGCGAGTGTGGTTGCGATGCTCGTGTGGAGCATGCTCTCGGTCATCGCGGTGTCGTTCATGACGGAGCGCGCGCGCCTCTTCTATGTCGGCATCTTCCTCGTCGGCACCGGCGCCGCCCTGGCGTCGCTTGCGACGGTCGCGGGTGGCGCTCGGCCGGGTGAGGCACTGAGTGCGGCAGCGAACGGTGCGCTGGGCGGCCTGTTCGCCGCGGTCCTCGGCTACGGACTGCTACCCTTCTTCGAGTATCTCTTCCGCGTGACGACGGACGTGCGCCTCCTCGAACTCGCGAGTCCCGGTCATCCACTCATGCGAAGGCTCATGGTGGAGGCGCCCGGAACGTACAGCCACTCTGTGCTCACCGGCAATCTTGCGGAGGCGGCCGCAGAGGCTGTCGGAGCGAACCCGCTGCTTGCCCGCGTCGGGGCCTACTACCACGACATCGGCAAGATGACGCGTCCGGGTTTCTTCGTCGAGAACCAGGCAGGAGTCGAGAACCCGCACGACGCCACCACTCCGAACCTCTCGGCGATCATAATCACCGCTCATGTGCGCGAGGGGCTCGATCTTGCCCGTCAGTATCGGTTGCCGCGCGAGATCGTCGACATTATCGAGCAGCATCACGGCGACTCGCTTGTAGCCTACTTCTACAACAAGGCCGCCGCGGGCGAAGGACCCGTCGCCGAGTCGGACTTCCGCTACACCTTCGCCAGACCGCAGTCGCGTGAGGCGGCGCTTGTGATGTTGGCAGACAGCGCCGAGGCCGCGGTACGCACAATCAAGCAACCCTCGCTTCCGCGGGTGGAGGCCACAGTGCGCTCGATCGTCGACGGCAAGGTCGCCGACCACCAGCTTCACGACTCCGGCCTAACACTCGCTGACATCGAGGGAATCGTCCGCGTCTACGCCAAGATGCTGGCGAGCATCTACCACCCGCGTATCGAGTACCCTGAGTCCACATCGAGGAGGCCCGTGCATGCCCATCCAGGTCACGACGCATAGAGACCCCGAGCCGCTTGATCTCGCTGCTTTCGTGCAGCTTGCCGAGTTCGTGCTTGACCGGGAGGACGCGCCGAAGGAAGGCGAGCTCTCCATCGCGATCATCAGTGTCGAGGAGATGACCGATCTCAACCTGAACTACCGCGACAAGGAGGGCCCCACCGACGTCCTCGCGTTCCCGTGCGACGACCCGTGCCCCCTGGGCGCCGACGAGCCTCTCACACTGGGTGACGTCGTCATCTCTCCCGAGGTAGCGGCCGATCAGGCTGCTGAGCTCGGCCATACGATCGAAGAGGAGCTCAACCTGCTGCTCGTCCACGGCATCTTGCACATCCTCGGCTACGAACACGACAGCGAAGAGGGCGCCGGCGCGATGCAGGCGCGCGAGAAGATGCTGCTCGAAGCATACGCCGAGGGACTGTGAGGAGAAACCGGTGAGAAGCCGGTCGCTGCTGTGGAGCTTCAACTACGCGATCCAGGGCATCGTCTACGCGCTGCGCACGCAACGCAACATGAGGGTGCACTTCCTCACAGCTGCCGCTGTTCTGGCCGGGGCGGTGGTGCTGGACATCTCGCGTCTCGAGATGATCGCGCTCCTCTTCGCGATCGGACTGGTGCTCACCGCCGAACTGGTGAACACGGCGATCGAAGCGGTGGTCGACCTCGTGGTGGACCGCCCCGACCCGCTCGCAAAGGTGGCCAAGGACGTTGCGGCCGGAGGGGTGCTGATCTCCGCACTCATCGCGGTCGCGGTCGGCTATGTCGTCTTCTTCGACCGGGCACGCGATCTGGCCGAGTCGGGGTTCGGGTTCGTTCAGCGCTCGCCGGTGCACCTCACCGTCATAGCGCTCGGCCTCACGGGGCTGGCAGTGATCGCCGCCAAGGCCTACACGCGCACAGGCACCTTTCTGCGGGGCGGGTGGCCGTCGGGACACGTGGCACTCGCCACGGCAGCCGCGACCGCGGTAGGATATGCGACCCAGAACTCCGCCGCAGCGGTCCTGGCTCTGTTCATCGCGGCGCTGGTCGCACAGAGTCGCTTGGAGAACGAGACGCACACGATCGCCGAGGTAGGGGTCGGCGCACTTTCCGGCCTGCTCATCACCACACTGCTCTTTCAGGTATTCTTTGTCTGACCACTGAGTCGTACAGGAGAACTTGTTGGCCGTACCATTAGTCATCGCCGCGATCGCCGTACTGTTGGCGCTCAAGGCGATCATGTCCGCCGAAGAGGCGGCTGCGTCACATATCTCGCGGGGCCGGGTCGTCCGTCTCGCCGAGTCTGAGCGCAAGGGCGCGGGTGCGCTGATGCGCCTCTTCGAGCATCCTGCGCGATTGCACGGTGCCGCGGCGATGGCCTCCGCTCTCGCATACACGGTTGCCGCCGCACTCTCGGCTATCGCCGTTCTGCTCGCCTACGACGCGCTTCCTGACTCGGTTGCGGCCCTGATCGGCGCCGCCATCGGACTCGTGCTCTTTTTCGCCTTTGGCGAGGCGCTGCCACGCACGCTTGCGGCGCAGAACCCCGAAGGCGTAGCACTCGCTTTCGCTCCCGTGGCCTCGCGTATGGTCCTGCTCCTCTATCCGTTCGCCCGGGCGCTGACGTCGCCGTGGACGTGGGCGATGAAGCTGGCCGTCGGCGAGAGAGCTACCACCTCTGCATGGTCCGATGACTCCGAGATGCGCACCAACGGCACCGCCGAGGAAGAGGAGCACGCACGCGACGAGGAGGCTGCCGACGCACTTCTCGAGGCGGTCACCGAGTTCGGCGAGAAGGTCGTGCGCGAGGTGATGGTGCCCCGCACCGACATGACGGGGCTGCCTGACACCGCTACAGCCGCCGAGGCGATCGCGCTCATCGCAGAGCATGGCTACTCACGTCTGCCCGTCTACCACGAGACCGTCGACGACATTCGTGGTGTCCTGTACGCAAAAGACCTTCTCGCAGCTATCGTGCGCGACTCAGGCGTCGTTCCCGCGAGCATAGCCCGTCTTGCGTACTTCGTCCCGGAGACGAAACCTGTCGAGGAGTTGCTTGTCGAGATGCGTTCCCGGACGCATATCGCGATAGTCGCCGATGAGTACGGCGGGACCGCCGGGCTCGTGACGATCGAGGATCTCCTTGAGGAGATCGTCGGCGAGATATTCGACGAGTACGACGCGCATGTGGCGCTGATAACAGAGGCCGGAGACGGACGCTTGCTCGTCGATGCGCGCCTTTCCGTCGACGATCTCAACGAGCGCTTCGATACAGCCATCGAGATGGATGCCGATACCGTGGGCGGCGTCTTCACCGAGGTTGCAGGCCACATTCCTGAAGTCGGGGAGAGTGTGGAGATCGAGGGATTGCGCCTCACGGTGGAAGAGCTGCAAGGAACACGTATCATGAAACTCACAGTGACCGCCGCTTCGGCATCACATGAACGCAAGGAGGGCTTCGATGCGTAACCTCACTCAAGCCGACCTCGCCCTACTCGCGTTCGCACGCGAGGCGAAACCGAACGCGTATGCCCCGTACTCCGATTTCCGGGTCGGAGCGGCGGTGTTCGCGGGCGGCCAGATCTTCCAGGGCGTCAACGTCGAGAACGCTGCGTACGGGTCCACTCTGTGTGCCGAGCGCGGTGCGCTGCTTGCAGCGGTGACCGCCGGTGAGCGGGAGATCGACGCGATCGCTGTCGTTGGCGACTCGGAGTCTCCGACCGTACCGTGCGGCGCGTGCCGCCAGGCGCTTGCCGAGTTCAACCCGAACCTGCGCGTCATCATGGGGAGCAGGACAGACGAGGTCCGTGTCATGACCCTCGAAGAACTCCTGCCCGAGGCGTTTGTCCGCGGCTATCTCGACCAGGACGAGCCCGGGGCCACGGAGTGAACGACGCTGGCACATCCGGCAGCAGTACACCACTCGTGCGCAGCGGATTCGTAGCGCTCGTCGGTCGCCCCAATGCGGGCAAGTCGACACTCGTCAACGCCGTTGTCGGCGCGAAGGTCGCGATCACGTCAGACACCCCGCAGACGACCCGTCACCGGCTCCGGGCGATCGTCGATACCGAGGTCGCCCAGGTCGTTTTAGTCGACACCCCTGGCCTTCACAAGCCGCACGACGCCCTTGGCGAGGAGTTGAACCGCTCGAGTCTGATGGCGCTGTCCGACGTCGACGTCGCGTGCCTGGTGATCGATGCGGCGGCGCAGGTCGGAGGCGGGGACCGCTGGGTGGCCGAGCACGTTGCGAAGTCCTCGGCGCCCGCGAAGGTGCTCGTGATCACCAAGGCCGACCTCGTCGACCAGGCGGCCGTCGAGCGCCAGATCGCAACCGCGCGTCAGCTCGCGGACTTCGTCGATGTTGTCGTCGTCTCGGCTGTCGAAGGGTTTAACGTCGACGGCTTCCTAAAGACCGTCTCACGCCTTCTCCCGCCGGGTCCGCGCTACTTCCCGCGCGACATGGAGACCGATCAGCCGATCGAGGTCATGGTCGCGGAGTTCATCCGCGAGAAGATCTTAGTCGCTACCCACGACGAGGTTCCGCACGCCGTTGGCGTGGCGATCGAGGAGATGGAGTTCGACCGAAAAGCCGATCTCACCCGTATCACGGCGACGATCTTCGTGGAGAGAGACTCTCAAAAGGGCATCATCGTGGGTAAGGGCGGTGCGATGATCAAGCGCATCGGGAGCGAGGCCCGCACGGACCTCGAACGGCTTGTGGGCTCGCGCGTCTATCTCGACCTGCTGGTGAAGGTCAAACGGGACTGGCGTCGCGATTCGTCGCAGATCCGCCGCTTCGGCTACGGAGAGGGGCTCTGAGGCAGTGATGGACATGGCAACGCTTGCCCGTGCGATCGATCAGACGCTGCTGAAGCCGACGGCAGGCTTCGCCGAGGCAGCTACGTGGATGGACGACTGCCGCGACGCGGGGTTCGCGACGCTGTGCGTCTCGCCGTTCCTCGTCCCGCTCGCCTCGCAGAAGCTCGCCGGAACCGACACGCAGGTCTGCTCGGTCGCGGGCTTTCCGCTCGGCTATGCCAACACCGAGACCAAGGCCGAGGAGGCCGCCCTGCTCGTCACGCTGGGCTGCATCGAGGTCGACATGGTGATGAACGTCGCGTCTCTGCTCGAGGGCGAGGACACCTTCGTTCTCGAAGACATCCGCGCGGTCGTCGACTCGGTCGAGCGCGCCTCTGAGGGCCGCGGACTCGTCAAGGTCATCTTAGAGACCGGTCACTTGAGCGAGAGCGAGATCGATCGCGGCAGTCATCTGGCGGCCGACGCCGGTGCGCACTACGTCAAGACATCGACCGGCTTCGGGCCGAGGGGGGCCAGCGTGCGCGACATCGAGATCATGCGCGCGGCGGTGGGCCCCGATCTGGGCGTCAAGGCGGCCGGCGGGATACGCGATCTCGAGACCGCGCTTGAGATGCTCGACGCGGGGGCGAGTCGACTCGGGTCGTCTTCAGGGCTCGAGATCCTCGAGGCGTTCGAGCATCGCAGGTAGGGCCGCCGTGCCCTCCTATCCGCTGCGCGCGCTCGTGCTGCGCAAGACCAAGCTCGGCGAGACGGATCTGATCTTGCACCTGCTCGCCGATGACGGACGGATCGTGCGAGCGGTTGCCAAGGGGATGCGCAAGCCGACCTCGCGCTTCGCGGGCCGTCTCGAGCCGGGAAGCGTCGCCGACCTCATGCTCAACACGGGGCGCTCTCTGGAGATCATCAGCGACGCGCGCTCTGTCGACCTGCACCCGGCTCTTCGCGACGACTACGACCGCTCGACCGCGGCCTCGGTGGTGCTCGACGTTCTCGACAAGATGGCGCTCGAGGGGCAGGCCGAGGAGCGCCTCTTCGGCCTGGCGCAGGCTACGCTGGCTGCACTGGAGTCCGCCGAGGGGGATGCGCACATCCGCGCGGTCGTGACGGCCTTCCTCGTCAAGGCGATGGCGATGCACGGCTACCGGCCGCACCTCGACTCGTGCGTCTCCTGCGCGTGCGAGACGTCCGCGACCTCGGGTTTCTCGCTCGAAGCCGGAGGCGTGGTCTGTCCGGCGTGCGGGACCGGTGCCGGCGCGGTCCCGAAGCTCTCGCCCGCGGCCCGCGACCTGATCGGCCGTCTGCTCGCCGCCACCATGGCCGAGGTCGCAGCTGCGGACCTGCCGGCCCGCCCCCTCGCCGAGGGCTTCGCTCTCGTGCGCGCGTTCGTGGGCTACCACCTGCCCGCCCGCGTCAAAGCACTCGATTTCTACGCTGCCGGAGCGGGTTCGTGATGACGGCGCCCGGGGGGCAGGCACTCGTCATCGAGACCCAGCTCACCGAGCGCGGGTACCGCGGCGTGCTGCTCCACCTCGCTGCCCTGCGGCTACGCTTCGCCCCGCTGGCGTTCGGCCTTGCGGGGATGCTCACCTACGGCTCCGGATACCGCACGGAGGCTCTAGGCCTGTTCGGGGCCCTCATCGCCATACCGATAGTGCTGTGGGGCTATCTCACGTGGCTGACCGGCTCACCCTCGTCGCGTCCGCTCTACGTACCGGTCCGCTACTTCTTCGATGACGATGCAATGCGCTTCGAGTCGCCCGAAGGCGACGGTGAGATCCCGTGGGGTGATCTGTCGCGCTGGCGAGAGGCGACCGGCCACATCCTGCTCTATCTGACGGGGACACGTTACCTCGTCGTCCCGGTCGAGCCGCTGCCTGAGCACACACGCTCTGCGCTCGAAGCACTCCTCGGCGAGAAGCTCGGTCCGGCCCGCGGAAAGAGGACGTCGTTGCGGTAAGATACGGGCCACGCCTTCGAGAGGAGACAGGCCTCACATGCAGGGATCGACATTCCAAGACATCATCCTCGCGCTCTCGCGCTACTGGGCCGACCAGGGCTGCGTGCTGTTGCAGCCCTACGACACCGAGGTCGGAGCGGGTACGTTCCACCCCGCGACCACGCTCAAGTCCCTCGGCCCGGATCCGTGGAAGACCGCGTATGTTCAGCCGAGTCGCCGCCCCGCGGACGGCCGGTACGGTGAGAACCCCAACCGCCTGCAGCACTACTACCAGTACCAGGTGATCTTGAAGCCGAGCCCCGATAACGTGCTCGAGCTCTACTGGGATTCGCTGCGCGCGATCGGCATCGAGCCAGCCGAGCACGATGTGCGGCTCGTCGAGGACGACTGGGAGTCGCCGACGCTGGGCGCATGGGGGCTCGGCTGGGAGGTCTGGCTCAACGGCATGGAGGTCACGCAGTTCACCTACTTCCAGCAGGTCGGGGGCTTTGACTGTCGTCCCGTCCCCGCAGAGATCACCTACGGGCTCGAGCGCCTCGCGATGTACATCCAGGGCGTGGACAGCGTCTACGACCTCGTGTGGGTAAAGGGCGATGACACCACTCCCGGCTACACCTACGGTGACGTCTTCAAGCGCAACGAGTACGAGTACTCTCGCCACAACTTCGAGATCGCCGACATCGCGATGCTCTACCGCCTCTTCGACACCTACGAGGCCGAGTGCCGCCGCATCCTGGACGCAGGAACCCCGCTACCCGCCTACGACTACGTGCTCAAGTGCTCGCACGCCTTCAACCTGCTCGACGCCCGCGGCGCCATCGCGGTCGCCGAGCGCGTGAGTTTCATCGGCCGCGTTCGCGCTCTGGCGAAGGGATGCTGCGAGGCCTACGTCGCCTCGCTCGCCTCCGCTGACGCGCAAGGCGGTGATGCATCGTGACGCAGGTACGCGAGCTCGTCTTCGAGATCGGGGCCGAGGAGATCCCGTCGGCGCCACTCTACGCCGCGATCGGTCAGCTCAAGGCCGATGCCGAGGCTGCACTTACCGGGGCGCGCCTCACGTACGGCGTGGTCGACGTGTTCGGCTCACCGCGCCGCCTCGTGCTGCGCGTGACCGACCTGGCCGGGCAGCAGGCCGACCGCTTCGAGCGCGTGAAGGGCCCCGCTATCAAGGCCGCGTTCGACGCCGGGGGCAACCCCACGAAGGCCGCGATGGGCTTCGCCCGCAGCAAGGGCGTCGATGTAGCGACTCTCGAGCGCGTCGAGGACGATGCCGGCTCCTACGTCTATGCGGTCATCGACGAGCCGGGCCGTCCTGCCGCCGAGGTACTGCCCGGGCTTCTCGGCGGACTTGTGGCGGGCTTGGACTGGCCCAAGTCGATGAGGTGGGGGAGCGGCGAGACCCGCTTCACGCGCCCCGTGCGCTGGATGCTCGCGCTGTTTGGCAGCGAGGTCGTGCCGGTCACCTTCGCCGGGTTGACTGCCGGTCGCGTCACCTTCGGCCATCGATTCCTGGCACCCGGTGCCATCGAGGTCTCCTCGGCGGCCACCTACGACGAGGCTGCCGCATGCGGGCTCGTGCTCTACGACCACACCCGTCGCGCTACTGTGATCCGCGAAGGCATCGACGAGGCCGCTGACGCCCACGGTGGCGCGCGTGCCGTGGTGCCGGAGCCGGTCTTTGCCGAGGTCGTGAACCTCGTCGAGCACCCGACCGCCGCCGTGGGCCGCTTCGACGAGGAGTTCTTAGCGGTTCCGCGCGAGGTGCTGACGACTGCGATGCAGTCCCACCAGCGCTACTTCCCGCTCGAGGGCGCTGACGGGGAGCTGTTGCCCGCCTTCGTGGTGGTGCACAACGGCGACCCGGCGCACACGGGCGGGATCGTCGCCGGTCACGAGCGCGTCATCCGCGCACGCCTTGCCGACGCCGCGTTCTTCTACGGCGAGGACCTTGCCCGCTCGCTCGAGTCCTACACGTCTGACCTGGAGCGGATCGTCTTCCAGGAGAAGCTCGGGACGCTCGGCGCGAAGGTGGAGCGCATCGAGGGCCTCACCGCCAGGCTCGCGGCAATCGCCGACGCCGATCCCGGTACCACCGCCGAGGCGATCCGCGCGGCGCACCTGTGCAAGGCCGACCTCGTCACGCACGTCGTGATCGAGTTCCCGTCGCTGCAAGGCGTCATGGGCCGCTACTACGCGCTGGCAGCAGGGGAGAGCCCGGCCGTCGCCGACGCGATTCCCGCGCACTATCAGCCCCGGTTCGCCGGAGACGCGCTGCCCGCGACGGGTGCGGGCAAGCTCGTGTCAGTCGCCGATAAGCTCGACACGATGTGCGGCATCTTCGCTGCCGGGATGGCTCCCACCGGTTCGGCAGACCCCTACGCGCTTCGCCGGGGCGCACTCGGCATCCTCGGCATCATCGTCGACGGTCTGGAGCTCACGCTCATCGAGGCGGTCGCGGCCGCCCTGGACGGCTACGCCGACACGCTCGACTTCGATCTCGATGCGACAGGCGGCGCGGTCACCGCGTTCATCGCCGGGCGCTTCGAGGGGATGCTGCGCGATCGCGGTCACGCTTACGACACCGTCGCCGCCGTGCTCGCGGTGGCCGCAGACGACCCCGCCGACGCTCTCGCGCGCTGTGAGGCTCTCAGCGCGATGCGCGCCGAGAGCGACGTGATGGAGAACCTCTCGGTCGCCTTCACGCGTGCCAAGAACCTCGCGAAACCCGATCTTGGTGTGCACGCCGATCCCGACTTGATGGGCGCCGAGGAAGCCGCACTCGCCGATGCACTCTCCGCAGCCGAACAGGCGGCGGCACTCTCGTTTGATGTCGGCGACTACCCGGCCGTGCTCGGGACACTCGCTTCGCTCCGCGCTCCGATCGACGCGTTCTTCGACGGCGTGCTCGTCATGGACCCCGACGAGCAGCTGCGCGACAATCGGCTTAGGCTGCTGAACCGATTCGTGGCGCTCTTCGCACGCTACGCGGATTTCAGCCGCCTCGTGGGTTAGGGTGGCGAAGACATCGTGAGCGCCGACGGGACCGTCAAAATACTCGTTCTCTCCGACTCACTCGGAGAGACCGCAGACCTTGTCGCCCGCGCGGCTGCGAGCCAGTATCCGCGCGAGGCGTTTCAGATCGTGCGCCTCGCCAAGGTTGCGTCGCCAGGCTCGCTCGAGGGTGCAGTCCGCGCAGCTGCCGAGGAGGGCTGCGTGTTCTTCTACACGCTCGCCGATCCCGAGATGCGCGATCGCATGCACGTGCTCGTGACCGAGCTCGGACTCGGCGCTGTCGACATCCTCGGCCCGGCGGTCGAAGCCCTCGGCAACACCGCGTGCGCCGGTCCGACTGGCGAGGCAGGTGCGATCCGCAAGACAGACCGCGGGTACTTCCAGCGTATCGACGCGATGGAGTTCGCGGTGCGCCACGACGATGGCCGCCATCCCGAGGGGCTCGCCGAGGCCGAGGTCGTGCTGATCGGCGTGTCGCGAACGAGCAAGACGCCACTGTCGATGTATCTGGCGTTCAAGGGCTACAAGGTCGCCAACATACCGCTCATGAGCGAGGTCGAGCCGCCGCCCGAACTCTTCGACGTGGACCCGCGACGGGTCTTCGGGCTGGTCAGCGACGTCGATCTGCTTGCATCCATCCGCAGCCAGCGGCTCGTCGAGCTGGGCAGCTACGCGCGGGCCTACGCCGAGCGGGAGGCGGTCCAGCGCGAACTGGATACCGCCCGCTCCCTGATGCGCACTCTCGGCTGTATCGTTGTCCGTACCGATAACCGCGCGATCGAGGAGACAGCACAGGAGATAATCCGCTATCTTGAGCAGTGAACCCACGCCCGGGGGCGCGGTGCGGTGTCGTATACGCGCTTTGGGCGGGTCGTGTCAGGTCCGTGAACAAGGGAGATTGAATAGTGTCTGACGTCAAGCGTGTGTATGCGTTCCGCGAGGGTGATGCTTCGATGAAGCACGTTCTCGGGGGGAAGGGCGCCAACCTCGCCGAGATGACAAAGCTCGGACTTCCGGTGCCACCGGGCTTCACGATCACCTGCCAGACATGCGTCGAGTACTACAAAGGGGGCAACGTCTTCCCGGCTGGACTCGAAGCTGAGATCGAGACCTACGTCGCAGAGCTTGAGGCCGAGATGGGCAAGCGCCTCGGCGATCCATCCGACCCGCTCCTCGTCTCCGTGCGCTCCGGCGCGCCGTTCTCGATGCCGGGCATGATGGACACCATCTTAAACCTCGGTATGAACGACACGTCGGTCGAGGGCCTGATCGCTCAGACCGGCAACGAGCAGTTCGCGTGGGATTCCTACCGCCGCTTCGTGCAGATGTTCTCCAAGGTCGTGCTCGACGTCGCGGGCGACCACTTCGAGAACGCGCTCACCTCGATGCGCCAGGCACGCGGGGTCAAGAGCGATAACGAACTGTCCGCCGACGACCTCAAGAAGCTGGTGAGCCAGTTCAAGGAGATCGTGGCGGCCCACGTGTCCGCCGAGGAGTTCCCGGACCTCGCCACCGCAGCCGGCGGTCGCGTCGAGTTCCCGCAGGACGTCAAGGCGCAGCTCAAACTCTCGATCGAAGCCGTCTTCAGGTCGTGGATGAACCGGCGTGCGATCGACTACCGCCGCCTCTACCGCATCGCGGACGACCTTGGCACGGCGGTCAACGTTCAGACGATGGTGTTCGGCAACAAGGGTGAGGGCAGCGCGACGGGTGTCGCGTTCACGCGCGATCCTGCCGACGGAACCAACGAGTTCTACGGCGATTTCCTCATCAACGCCCAGGGCGAAGACGTGGTTGCCGGTATCCGCAACACCACTGCGATCGCCGAGCTCCACGACGTGATGCCCGATGTCGCGCGCGAGCTCGACGGCGTGTTCGCCACGCTTGAGAACCACTACCGCGACATGTGCGACATCGAGTTCACGATCGAGCAGGGCAAGCTGTGGATGCTGCAGACCCGCGTCGGTAAGCGTACCGCACGCGCCGCCCTCAAGATCGCGGTCGACATGGTGGAAGAGGAGCTCATCACCCGCGAGGAGGCTGTCTTGCGGGTCGATCCGGACCAGCTCGACCAGCTCCTGCACCCGCAGTTCGACGCCGACGCCACCTACGACGCGATCGCCAAGGGCCTCAACGCCTCTCCCGGCGCTGCGGTCGGTGAGGTCGTCTTCACCGCCGACGATGCCGTCGCCGCCGTTGCCGACGGCCGCAAGGTCATCTTAGTTCGCTGGGAGACCACCCCTGACGACCTGCACGGCATGATCGCCGCCGAGGGTATCCTGACCTCACACGGTGGCAAGACCTCGCATGCGGCGGTCGTCGCCCGCGGCATGGGTAAGCCGTGCGTGTGTGGCGCCGAGTCGCTCAAGATCGACGCCGGCAAGAGGCGTGCGGTCGTCTCGGGCACCGGCACTGTGCTCGCCGAGGGTGACATGATCTCGATCAACGGTACGACCGGCGTGGTCGTGCTCGGTGCGGTCGACCTGGTCTCGCCGGAGGTTTCCGGTGACTTCGACACCATTTTAGGCTGGGCTGACGAGTTCCGTCGCCTCGGTGTGCGCGCCAACGCCGACACCCCTGAAGATGCCGCTCTCGGCCGCTCGTTCGGTGCTGCCGGTATCGGGCTGTGCCGAACGGAGCACATGTTCCTCGGCGACCGTAAGTCGATCGTGCAAGACATGATCCTGGCCGAGGACGACGCGTCACGCTCCGCTGCCCTCGACCAGCTGCTCGACGTCCAGACCGAGGACTACCTGGGCATCTTCAAGGCGATGGACGGCCTGCCGGTGACGGTGCGTCTGCTCGACCCGCCGCTCCACGAGTTCCTTGAGAATCCGCGTGAACTCGCCGTCGAGATCGCGCGCGCCGAGTGTGCCGGGGCCAGTGAGGACGAGTTGGCTCCCCGCTACAAGCTCCTGAGCCAGATCGACCACATGGCCGAGGCCAACCCGATGCTCGGGCTTCGCGGATGCCGTCTGGGCATCATGCACCCCGAGATCTACGCGATGCAGGTCCGGGCGATCGCGCGTGCAGCGTGTCAGCTGCGCGAGGCGGGCGCTGACCCGAAGCCCGAGATCATGATCCCGCTCGTGTCGGTGCGCGCCGAACTCGAAGTGCTGCGCGCAGAGAGCGAGAAGGTCGTCGCCGGGGTCTTAGAGGAGTGTGGCTCCGATCTCGAGATCACCATCGGCACGATGATCGAGCTTCCGCGTGCGGCGGTCATGGCCGACCGCATCGCCGAGGTGGCCGATTTCTTCTCGTTTGGCACCAACGACCTCACACAGACGACGTTCGGGTTCTCGCGCGACGACATCGAGTCGAAGTTCCTGCCGCGCTACCTGGACCGCAAGATCTTGCCGCGCAATCCGTTCGAGACGGTCGACGACGGCGTGGCGAAGCTCGTGGAGATGGGTTGCAAGCTGGGCCGCGAGACCAATCCGGATATCAAACTCGGAGTGTGCGGCGAGCACGGCGGCGACCCGGATTCCGTGAAGGTGTTCCACACTATCGGACTCGACTACGTGTCGTGTTCGCCCTACCGGGTTCCGCTTGCGCGACTGGCCGCGGCTCAGGCCGCGCTCGAGGAGGGTGCGGGCTCGGGCTCGGACAACCGATAAGACGAGTGCACGACCGACGGGCGGGACGGCGTTGGCGAGAGGGACGAAGCTCTTCCAGGCTCCGAGATCACCCCTGATCCAGGGACGGTCTCGACAGGTGCGCCCCTGGTGGCAGCCGTATGTCGTCTCTGTGGTGCTGGGCCTCGCGTGGCCGGTAGCGTCGTCGTTTCCACACGAGATGGCCGAGACGGGCCGAGAAGGATTCGCCCTCGCGCTGCGTGGCTCGTTGGTGTCGTGGGCCGAAGGTCTGGCGGTGTTGGTGCCCGCGGTGATCGTGGGCGCGGCGATCGGGGTCGCGCTCGGCGGGATGTGGGGGACGAAGTTTCGCTGGGTTCCGGGCGCGCTCGCGGCGATAGGGACGTGGTACGCAGCTCTCGTTCTGGTCGGCCTGTTCAGTTAGCTCGCTAGCCAGTCAGTACCGGGGAGGGCGTGGGGCGTTGATCATCACCCGCGAAGAGTACGAGGCCGAGGAGCGTCGGCGACTGCAGCCCGGCGCTGCGTTCGCCGACGCCACCCGCGGCCGGGTCCGCCCGCTGCCGCTCGACCCGTATCGCACCGAGTTCCAGCGTGATCGTGACCGGGTCATCCACTGCAAGGCGTTTCGGCGCCTCTCGCATAAGACGCAGGTCTTTTTGGCTCCCGAGGGAGACCACTACCGCACGCGTCTGACCCATACGCTCGAGGTCGCTCAGATCGCCCGGTCCGTCGCGCGGGCGCTGCGGCTGAACGAGGACCTGACCGAGGCGATCGCGCTCGCGCACGATCTCGGGCATACGCCCTTCGGGCATATCGGCGAGGACGCGCTCACCGGGTGCTTCGAGGAGATTGCTGGCGATCCGCGCTGGGCGGGGGGTGTCCCGCAGCGTTTCGAGCACAACCTGCAGTCCTTGCGGCTCGTCGAGCAGCTGGAGTACGACGGAAAGGGGCTCAACCTGACGTGGGAGGTCCGCGACGGGATCACTAATCACAGCGGCTCGGCGCGTGCTGCGACGCTCGAGGGGCAGATCGTGGCGACCGCTGATCGGATCGCGTACGTGAACCACGACATCGACGACGCGATCCGCGGGGGCGTGTTGCGCGAGGAGAACCTGCCTGCCGGCCCGACGGGGGTCCTTGGCCACAACCACGGAACGCGCATCATGACGATGGTGACCTCGATGGTAGAGGCGTCGCACGGTCAGGACTCGATCCGGATGCACCCGGAGGTCTGGGACGCGATGATGGCGCTGCGCGACTTCCTCTTCGAGCACGTCTACCTCAGTGACGAGGCCAAGGCCGAGGAACCGAAGGCCTATCGGGTGGTTCGCTCGCTGTTCTATCACTACCTGGAGAATCCGGACGCGATGCCGCCTGAATACCGTGCGGTGGCCCAAGAGGGGTTGCCCGAGGCGGTGGCCGACTACATCGCCGGCATGACCGACAGGTTCGCCATCCGGATGTTCGAGCGGCTGTTCGTGCCGAGCGCCTGGAGAGTGTAGGCGGGCCCACCGCCCCGGCCCGCCGCTGTTTGGATTCTGGTCAGATCCCGTTAGCGCGCGTCTGCTAGCGTCAATCCGCCGATCGGATGCGCGCACTTCCGGCGAATCGTCTTCCGGTAGTCAGGGGGAGGGGGGGT
>CAYGFZ010000009.1:0-54730 GCA_964349355.1 uncultured Coriobacteriaceae bacterium
CAAGGTCGACATCGCTCGTCACGCGGGTGATCAGCTGTCCCGTGCTCGCGCGGTCGTGATAGGCGAACGACAGCCGCTGCAGTTTGTCGAAGATCGTGTTGCGCAGATCGAACGCCACTCCGTGACTCACCTTTGCGGAGAGGTATCCCTGCAGGAAGCTGGCGATTCCTCCCACCACTGCCACTGCGATGAGGCCGACGGCTCCGCGCCAGATCGCCCCTGTGTCCCCTTCGCCGATTCCCTGGTCGATGATGGACCGCAACAGTTGTGGCGAGATGAGGTCGGCCGCCGAGGAGGCGAGTACCGCACATACCGCTGCGATGGCGGTGAATCGGTAGGAGCGCATGAAGCGCAGTGCACGCAGAAGGGATCGAGACAAAGTGGACTCCCCGAGGGGTCGAAGGAGTGGGCCTTTGTGGAGCAGGTACGGTGCAGGATGGATTCTACCCGCAACTCGTCCGCCGCCCAACGTAAACGAGCCCCGGATGGGGCCCGTTCACGAAGGAGGAGGGTTAAGCAGGTGGCCGTCCGGCTACGGCAAAGCGTGTGATTCACCCATGAAGCACCGCGCTGATCCGCTGGTAATCGCGGATATCTATCTCGCCACGCGCGAGTCGTGCGCGGGCCATACGGAGTGCTCCGTCGACTGCCGAGGGAGCGGGATCGAAGGCTGGTCGCGCAACGGGAAGTGCGTGTCCGTTGCGGACCGCAAGCGCGATGAGGACGAGCAGTGCCGAGATCAAAATGACCCCTGTGAACATCTCCCCAACCCCCACTTCGATCGGTTCAGCATCACACCGAGTATGCCCGCTTGGAGCGCAGGGTGCATGAAGCGGGTGTGGAGTTCGTATGGAGGTCGACACCGTGGGGTGCTAAGCAGGGATTTCGCCAGGAATCGTTTCCACGGGAAGCGCAGCCTCCGGAGCGGTTGTGACGACAGCGGGCCGTGTGGGTGCGGTCGTCGTGAGGGCGACGCCTGTCACGATGACGGCCATCCCCGCGATCACCCACATATCCACCGGCTCAGGTGAAGCGATGAGGCCGATCGTTCCGGCGAGCCAGCCCAGGAAGACCGCGACGATAGGGTTCACGTAGGTATAGGTCATGACTTTCGAGGTCGCCACGTTGCGCAGGAGCCACACGAACGACGTGAACGCCACGCACGAACCGAAGATCGTAAGGTAGGCGAGCGCCCACACGCCGCCTGCGGTGATGCTCCCCATCCTCGGGATCTCGCCGAGGAGCGCGCCGAGCACCAACAGCACTCCGCCCGCGATCAGCATCTCGTAGCCGGTCGCCACGACCGCATTCGCTTTCACCGGCCGGCGTTTGGAGATGAGCGATCCGGTAGTCCAGAGCATCGTCGCGAAGATCTGGAGCGCCACACCGATCCACTCCACGCCAGAACCATGCACGCCGATGATCCTCGGCCACATAAGGAGACCGAGTCCCGAGAAGCCGATTACGAGGCCGAAGACTCCCCGGGCGGTAGGGCGCTCCATGCCGGGGAGGATCCCCTCGGCGGTCGCGACCCACAGCGGGATGAGGGCCACGATGAGTGCCGAGAGGCTCGACGGGATGAACTGCTCGGCCAGCACGGTGAAGTACATGCCGCCGCACAGCAGGAAGATGCCGACGACCGATACGGTCACGAGGTCGTGGTGGGAGAGTCGGATGCGCCAACCGCGCCACGTCGCGAAAGTGAGCAGGATGAGACCCGCGAGCGCGAGACGCAGACCCGTGAAGAGAGTGGGCGGCATCTCGTGTTCGAGACCGATGCGGATCGCAAGGTATGTCGAACCCCAGATGACGTACATCGCCGCAAAGGCGAGAAGCGTCTTGATATCGAATCTATGGGACACGTGTGCTCCGGTTCGAGGGTGTCGGGCGATGGACCCCAAACAGGATACTCCCGAACCGGTCAGGTGGCACGTTCTATGCTAAAACACGGGCGTTAACTGCTCGAATCCATGAACCGCCACGCTTGAGGAGTGATCGTCCTATCGTGGGACCGCAGCCGACGCTCAACTGTTGGGAGTACCAGGGGTGTGAACGACAGCCGGGCGGGCGCCTGGAGTCGGAGCACGGACCATGTCCTGTGGCGACAGCTGAGGCACTGCACGGATCCAACGGCGGGATCAACGGTGGACGGTCGTGCTGGGCGGTCGATGACACTCTGTGTGGGGGAGAGCCCTCCGGTCCGCAGGAACATAAGATCCACGAGTGCCGAAAGTGCTCGTTCCGCTCGCGCGTGCAGATCGAGGCGGGGTTGGAACTCATGCCGGACTCCGAGTTGCGCTCCCGGCTCCTCGTGTCCGAGCCGAAATGATCCCGTAGTAACGGCGATACCGCGCCTGAATCGCGCTACACTCCTCTCATGTATGCTTACGAGTTCCATCGCCCTGCGCTGAGCATGGACATCGTGCTCCTCTCGAGGCCTGCTGATGACCGGCGACTTCTTCTGGTGCGCCGCGGTCGTGAACCCTACCGTGACATGTGGGCGCTTCGAGGAGACCGGGCTGCGCTTCGACGGACCGCTCGCGTGCGAGCATCGTCGCGTCCATGCGCGCGATGTGAGACCCTCACCGTCACAGGTGACTTCCACTGGGATGCGAACCGTGATAGCTTTCACTTGTACGGTGACCTTTCTTGTGGGGACTGTGGCTGTGTCGCAACTACCATTACCCCAGCTCAGAGGGTCACCGTCACCTATTTCAAGCAGAAGCCCCGGCCGCATTCCGGTCGAGATCGAGGCCATGTCCAAGCGGTTCCTGTAAGGAGTAGCGGCGATGGCGCTCGACATCCTCATCATCATGAACAACTACTTCCACGACGTCGCGACCGCCGTGCTGCTTTCGGCCGCTGTGGTGATGTGGGCGCTGTACACTCAGGCCCGCCGAGGAGGTCCCGACGAGGTGGCACTACTCGCGCGGCTCTACCCGTTTCTCACCCGGTTCGCGATCTTTGCACTGGCATGGGTGGTGCTCGGCGGAATCCCGCGGGCAGTGTTCTTTAACTCGCACGACCTCGGCGCGGTACGGGGCGATCTGGCGATCCCGATCGCGGTCAAACACGTGGTCGAAGTCGCAGCGGTCGCCGCAGGTGTGGTGCTGTGGAGGCGGGTGAAGTACCTGATAGAGGTTCGCCGCTAGCAGGGTACACTGCGCCACTCCTGCGGCGTCCTCGATTGACGCACCGGCGCCACGGGCGTATCCTCCTCACCAATCGAACAACCTGCCTGTGATGGGGATGAGTACGCGGTCCGGTAGGGCCTTCAGAGAGCCGGGGTAGCTGCGAACCGGTGCCTGACAAACCGCGGAACATGGCCCCGGAGGCATCCGGAGGAACGGCGCATCGCGCCCAGTAATGCCGGACGGTCGCCCCCGTTACCTCGGGCTACATGAACATCGGACCCCCTCGGCGAATCTTCCGCCAGCCGGGGTGAGCTGCCACCGGTCCCGTGTTCGAGATGAGGCCGCGCATGGTGCGGCGAAGTCGGGTGGTACCGCGAAGGCTCACGCCTTTCGCCCTGACATGACTGTCCGGGGTGGAAGGCGTTATCTATGTACGGGGGTGTTCGGACGTGACCAAGAGTTTCGAGGAGATCAACGCGAAGATCGCGAGCGGCGAGGCGGTGGTGATGACCGCCGAGGAGTTCGCCGCGCTCGCTGCAGACGATGGAGTGGGCGAGGCAGCCCGGCGCGTGGACGTGGTGACGACCGGCACCTTCGGCCCGATGTGTTCGAGCGGCGCGTTCCTAAACTTCGGCCACCCAGATCCTCCCATCAAGATGAGCGAGATCACGCTGAACGACGTGCCTGCGAGCGGCGGGCTTGCGGCGGTCGACACCTACCTCGGCGCCACCGAGCCGAGCCGCAACCGCGGCATCGAGTACGGAGGCGCGCACGTCATCGAGGACCTGTTGCGCGGACGCGCGGTGCGGCTGCGAGCGACGGGGCCGGGCACCGACTGCTATCCGGGCACCGAGATCGACACGCACGTCACGCTCGACGACCTCAATCAGGCCTACCTCTTCAACCCGCGCAACGCCTACCAGAACTACGCGGTGGCGGTGAACAGCGGCGACCGTGCGCTCTACACCTACCTCGGCACGCTGCTGCCGCATTTCGGGAATGCGACCTACTGCTCGGCAGGTGCGCTCTCGCCGCTGCTCAACGACCCCACCTACCGCACGATCGGGGTGGGTACGCGCTGCTTCGTGGCCGGCGCGCCGGGATACGTCGCCTGGCAGGGAACGCAGCACAACCCGGACCAGGAACGCGACGAGAACGGAGTGCCGGTCGCCCCGGCCGGCACGCTCGCGGTCATCGCCGACCTGAAAGCCGCGAGCCACGAGTACTTCAGCGCAGCGACGTTCACCGGCTACGGGGTGAGCGCGTTCGTCGGCATCGGCATCCCGATCCCTGTGCTCGACGAGGATATCGCCGCCACCCTCGCGCTCACCGACGCCGATCTCACCGCCACCGTCTTCGACTACGGCGTCGCGCGCCGTTCGCGTCCCGCGCTCGCGCGTGTGTCCTACGCGGAGCTGCGTAGCGGGTCGATCCAGGTCGAGGGCCGCGAGGTTCCCACCGGTCCGATCTCCTCGCTCGCGGTCGCTCGCGCGATCGCCGCCGAGCTTAAGCGCTGGGTGGCCGAGGGCGGCTTCACGCTCGCTCCGCCGCTCGAGGCGCTGCCGCGTCCCGGGACGGGTGCGCCCGGCGTCAAGCCGCTCGAGATCCGCACCGGGGAGGCGATCTAGCGATGCCACGCAGACGGTTCGACCTTACATTCCCTCCTCGGCAGGCGACCAAGGCGATCACGTACCACCTGGTGAAGGACTTCGACCTGGTGCCCAACATCTTGCGCGCGCAGATACAGCCCGGGCAGGAGGGGCGGATGCTGCTCGAGTTGACCGGGCCGCGCGAGGCGTTCGAAGCGGGTATTGCGTTCCTGGAGGCCGAGGGGATCGCGGTACACCCCGCCGCGAGCGACATCTGCCTTGACGAGGAGGCGTGCGTGGTCTGCGGGCTGTGCACTGCGGTGTGCCGTCCCGGAGCGCTCACACTCTGTGTCAAGGACGCGACGCTCGTGTTCGACAAGGACGAGTGCGTGTATTGTGAAGCGTGCGTTCTTGCGTGCCCGCGCAGGGCCATCACGCTGCGCTTCTAGGGGTTCGCCGGGCGACCATGCGAAAGGCCGCTTGAGATGGAGTCATACCTGTTCATACGCATCATCGTGATCGCAGCGTTCATAGCGATCCCCGTGATGTGTCTGGTGTTCCCGCTCGCCGCGCGCGTGGGGCTCGTTCCTGCGTATCGCGCGCTACGGGCCGGGCTCTGGGGCTTTATCGTGGTGGCCGCCGGAGCGCTTGGCTGGGCAGGGGCGAGTGGTGAGTGGAGCCGGTTCGCACGCGACCAGGGATTCGGTGAGTTGGTGCAGGTCGTGGGGTTCTTCGGCGTATTCATGTTCATCATCTACTTCATGGGATCGCGCTATATCTCCGACATACTGCGCAAGGCGCGCCATGAGGAAGGGACCGAATAGCATGCCCGATATCGCGATGAGGCTCGGCGGCGAGGTGCTGGTGATCGACGGCGCGTTTGGCACCATGCTCCAGCGTGCCGGGATCCCTGCCGAACAGTGTCCCGAGCAGCTCAACGTGACCGCGCCCGAGATCGTGGGCGGCATCCACCGCGACTACGTGCTCGCCGGCGCCGACTGCGTGACCACCAACTCCTTTGGTGGCACACGCGTCAAGCTCGCCGAGTACGGCCTCTCCGAGCAGGTGGAGCTGCTCAACCGTGCGGCGGTGAAGGTGGCGCGTTCGGCGGGTGCCCAACACGTGCTCGCCGACGTCGGTCCCACAGGCCTCGTGCTCGAGCCCCTCGGCACCGCGACGTTCGACGAGGTGTTCGAGCTGTTCGCCGAGCAGATCACAGCGCTCGTCGCCGAGGAACCCGACGCCATCATCATCGAGACGATGACCGACATCGCTGAGGCCCGGTGCGCCGTGCTTGCCGCGCGCAGCGTGTGCGACCTGCCGGTGTTCGCGAGCGTGACCTTCGGGCTTGCGGGGCGGATGGACCTCTCCGGCACCGACCCTGCGACCGCGGCAGTCGTGCTCGAGGCCGCTGGCGCGAACGCGGTCGGCATGAACTGCGGGCTCGGGCCCGAGCAGATGCTGCCGCTCGTTTCCGCGATGGCGGACGCGACGACGCTGCCGTTGATCGTGCAGCCCAACGCCGGGCTGCCCCGGCTCGCCGATGGCCGCACGATCTTCCCCGGCACAGCCGACGAGATGGGCACGTACGCCGCACGCTTCGTGGATGCGGGCGCGTCGCTCGTGGGCTCGTGCTGCGGCTCGTCGCCCTCGTTCACGGGGGCGATCGTCGACTTCGCAAAGGAGCTGCCGGTGCGCGAGCGCACGGCTGCGGGTACGGCGGGCGCTGGACTCGTGGTCGCCGGCCCTCGCGGCTCCGCGCGCATCGGCGGAGGATCGCCTCTCGCGGTCATCGGCGAGCGCATCAACCCCACCGGCAAGCCCGCCCTGGCCGATTCGCTGCGCGCCGACTCGATGGAGGTCGTGCGCTCCTTCGCCGTCCAACAGCAGCACTCCGGTGCGCACCTGCTCGACGTGAACGTCGGCGCGCCGGGCGTGGAGGCCACGACAGCACTGCCAGCCGCCGTGAAGGCGCTTATCGCGATGTGCGACCTGCCGCTCGTGCTCGACACCACCGACTACACCGCGCTCGAGGCTGCGCTTCGCGTCTATCCGGGCCGCGCGCTCGTGAACTCTGTGAGCGGCGAGGAGGCCTCGATGGAGGCCGTACTGCCGCTGGTCGCTCGCTACGGCGCCGCGGTCGTGGTCCTTGCCCTCGACGACGACGGCATTCCTGATACTCCCGAGGGCCGCGTTGCGGTCGTGCGCCGCGTGCGGGACCGCGCGCTTGCGTGGGGCATCCCCGAGCGCTACCTGCTCGTCGACGTGCTCACGCTCACCGCCGCGACCGACCCGTCCGCCGCAGCTACCACCCTTGAGGCGCTGCGAGCCGTCTCGCGCGACCTCGGCCTCGCAACGATGCTCGGCGTGAGCAACGTCAGCCACGGCCTGCCTGGCCGCCCGGCGCTCAACGCCGCATTCCTCTCGATGGCCGCAGCCGCCGGTCTCGACGCTGCGATCGTGAACCCCGGCGACTTCGAGGTAGCCCGCGCCATCACCGCCGCCGACGCTCTCCTCGGCCGAGACGACCAGGCCGCTGCCTGGATCGCGCGCACCAAGGCCGAGGACCGTGCAGTTGGCGGAGACGCCGTAGGCCCCCGCCGAGGACTGTCTGAGCACGGAGCCTCCCGGCCCTCCGACCCGGCGGCCGCACTCGCTTCCGCCGTCGAATCAGGCGACACCGATGGCGCTCCAACCCTCGTCGACGCCCTTATCGCCGAGGGCATGGCGCCCGCGGCGGTGATATCGGACGTGCTCACGCCCGCTATCCAGCGCCTCGGTGACGCCTTCGGTAAAGGTGAGGCGTTCCTGCCGCAGCTCATGGTCGCCGCAAGCGCGATGAAGGTAGCTGTCGACCGCGCCAAGACGCACCTGCCTGCGGCAGAGGCTGCGGCGACTGCCGGCACGGTCGTCTTCGCGACGGTCAAGGGCGACATCCACTCGATCGGCAAGGACATCTGCGTCTCGCTCCTCGAGAGCCAGGGTTTTGCGGTGCGCGACCTCGGCGTGGACGTTCCTGCCGAGACGGTTGCCTCGGCAGCTGCTGAAGCTGGCGCGGATGCGGTCTGTCTCTCGGCGCTGATGACCACGACGCTGCCCGCGATGAAGGCTACGATAGAGGCGGTCGGCGACTCCGCACCCGGCACCCCGGTGCTCGTGGGCGGGGCCGTCGTGACCGAGGAGTGGGCACGAACGGTCGGTGCCGGCTACTCCGACGACGCGCCGGGATGCGTGCGCGAGGTCTCCTCGGCGATAGCGCGGAAGGGACGTGCGACGTGATCATCACAAAGCCGCGTGACTGGGAGCGCATCATCGCCAACTTCGATGAGGCCGGGGCGACGCGCATCTTCATCATGGGGTGTGGTCAGTGTGCCACGGTTGCCAAGACCGGCGGCGAGGACGAGGTACATGTGGCAGCTGCGAAACTCAAGGAGGGCGGCCGCGAGGTCACCGGCTGGGCGATCGGCGAGGTCACGTGCCACGAGGGCGGTACCCGGCTCACCACACGCAAGAACTCCGGTTCGATCGAGTCCGCCGAGGCGGTGCTCGTGCTCTCGTGTGGCGCGGGCGTGCAGACAGTCGCCGATGCGACCGACAAGCCGGTCTTTCCCGGGCTCGAGAGCGCGTTCCTCGGCAACGTGGTGCGCCACGGAGTCTTCGAGGAGCGCTGTCAGATGTGCGGTGAGTGCGTACTCGATCTCACTGCCGGCATCTGCCCCGTGACGACCTGCCCGAAGGGGTTGCTCAACGGCCCGTGCGGCGGGATGTGGGAGGGTAAGTGCGAGGTCGTGACCGACCGCGAGTGCACGCACGTTCTGATTCGCAGGCGGCTCGAGAGCCAGGGGCGCGGGCGCGCAGCGGGAGCCGCGGGGTCTGGTGTACTTGCGCCCAAGGACTTCAGCAAGAAGCTCAAGCCCGGCAAGGTGAACCTGCGCGAGGGGCGCACGCGTGGGGAGAGCAGCCGATGAGCCGGCTTCGAGAGGCGCTTGCGCGCGGCGAGTTCGTGGTGACCGGAGAGGTGGCCCCGCCGCTGGGTACCGACATGACCGCGATGCGCACGGCCGTGGAGACCCTCGGCCCACGCTGTCACGCGCTCAACGTCACCGACAACCAGGGGGCGACGCTGCATCTCTCCAGCCTGGCGGCCTCGCGCGTCGTGCTCGAGATGGGCGTCGAGCCGATCTTTCAGCAGACGTGCCGCGACCGCAACCGCCTCGCGCTCCAGTCCGACCTCCTCGCCGCCCACACGCTCGGACTCCGCAACTTCCTCGCGGTGACCGGCGACGACCCGCGCGGTGGCGATCATCCGGAGGCAAAGGGTGTGTTCGACCTCGACTCCACGCAGCTCCTCGCAATCGCGCGCGGCATGAACGCGGGCCACGACATGCACGGCCGAGAGCTCACCGGCGCGACCGAGTTTTACCTGGGAGCGGCTGTCTTCCCGGAGGCGGAGCCGTGGGACGTCCAGCTCGACCGGGCGCTGCGCAAAGTCGAGTCCGGCGCGGAGTTCTTCCAGACGCAGGCCGTCTTTGACGTGGAGAAGTTCGCGCGCGCCGCCGAGGACCTTCGGCCGAGCGGCGTGAAGCTCATCGCGGGGATACTGCTGCTAAAAAGTCCGCGGGTCATCAAGTTCATCAACGAGCGGCTCGCCGGGCTGATGGTCCCCGAGCATATCTCGGCCCGTATCGAGGCGGCCGAAGACCCGCTCGCCGAGTCGATCGCGCTTGCTACCGAGCAGGTTCGCGACCTGCGGGAACTCGCTCACGGTGTGCACATCATGCCGCTCGGGGTCGACGACGCGGTGCCTCAGATCCTCGAGGGTGCGGGGTTGTAGGGCAATCAAGGCAGCCGGCAGGATTCCGGGAACCCGGGAACTCAAGCGGATACAGCTAGCCTGCGTGGCACCGGCCCGGATGCACAGCAGCCCGCCGTACCAGGCGGTGCCGGTGCGCTCGCCCGCTCTTCTCGCAGTTCCAGTTCCAGTACGTCCCCACGCTCTTCTTCCTGGCACCCGACGGCTCGGTCATCGACCAGCACGCCGGTCCGCTTCCCGAGACAGATTTTCGCGCCCGCCTCGATGCGCTCGCGGCCACCGGCGGGGACGGCTCGTAAAGTGCTCGAATCACTCGCGGCATAACTAGGGGTGCGGTAGCCGCAGCGGTGGGACAGGCGATTCTCATCGGCGTGGCGATCTACCTGGTCTGGATTGCCTGAGCCCGAGCCTCGGCCCGACGGCTCGCGAGCTTCATCAGGTACTCGAGCAGCAGTCCCAGCGGTATCGCTGATACCATGACGAGCACCGACCGTGCGAGCGAGAACTTCACGCCGAGGAACCCGATTTCGAGCGGGATCATCGGGATCTTGACCGCCCACGCAGTGAGCAGCGCACCGACGATCGCCCACCGCGCGCCGTGCTCCCGGACCGCTTTAAGCAGCGGGAACACCACGTAGACGGGCCCGACGAGGATCGTCCCGAACAGACTCGCCAGGACGAGTGTGCCAAACCCGCTTCCCTCGCCGAGGCGCTCGGCGATCTTCTTCTTGTCGACCCACACGTTGAAGAGTCCCAGTGCGGCGAACACTGCCACGATGATGGGCAGGACGCCGAGGAAGGTGCGCGCGCTCGTCGAGAGCGCGACCATCGTGCGCTCGGGGGAGGCGATGAGCGCCCAGCCATAGAGGGCGGCTACGAAAACGAGCAGCATCTCCGACTTCACCCAGATAGCGATCCGTTTCACAGCACACCTCCCATGACGGCGCCTATCGCGAGCGCGAAGAGGAACGAGAGTCCGTTTCGCAGCAGCGCGAAACGGGTGCCGAAGATGCGGGCCTCGAACGGAAGCGAGACGAAGCCCACGAGCGTCCACGAGACGATGAACGCCGCGATAGCAGCCGGGAGCGCACCGCCGGCGAGCAGCGTGGAGGCGATTGGGAACGCGGCGGCGGGTGGTCCTGCAGCGAGCGACCCGAGGGTCCCGCCGACCAGCAACGAGAGCAGGTTGCTGTCACCACCGAGCCCCCGCTCGATGAACTCCGGAGGCACGAACGTGTCGATCAGGCCCACGAGGGCGAACACCGCGAGGAACGTCGGCGCGATGGTCGCGAAAGACTTCCATCCGCCCGCGGCGGCCGACTTGGCCTTTTCTGGGCTCTGCCTCGCAGTGATCGCGTAGCCGATCAGTGCGGCGACGAGGTAGGCGTATCCTATGTAGCGCTCCATGGTGAGGACTCTATCCGCTCGGGGACGACAGGCGCAATGATACCCCCAGGGGTATAGACTGCGCAACTCTCGCTTGACTGCCCCCTGCATTGAGGCTATCGTTCATAGACGATTGACGATGGAGAGGTTGACCCAATGGGTGGCAGAGCAGCGATCATGGATGCCGAGCAGGTGGCAGCGGTTGCCCGCGCCCTGTCGCATCCGGCTCGAATCCGGATCCTGGAACTCCTTGCGGTCCAAAGCGAGTGCCGCGGGGCCGAGCTCTTCTCGGAGATCTCACTTGCCCAGTCGACCATATCCGAGCATCTGAGGGTGCTGAAAGAGGCCGGTCTCGTCACATCTCGTCCCGTGGGAACAGCCATGACCTACTGTCTGTCGCGAGGGCCCGTCGACGACCTCGTTGCGGCCCTCGGAGCTCTGACGACCGGCTTACCGGTCGGGGGGTGCTCCAGAACCGGACCCAACGAGTGAGAGAGTTTCGCAGATGAGTGAGCACGCGTCCGCAGCACGCACCGACAAGAAGCGCATGGGGTTCTTCGAGCGGTATCTGAGCGTGTGGGTGGCGCTCTGCATCGTGGCAGGCACGGCGATTGGAAACACGTGGCCGGGTGCGGCGGAGTGGCTCGACCAGTTCACGGTCGCGTCGATCTCGCTTCCCATTGCGGTGCTGATCTGGCTCATGATCTTTCCGATGATGCTCCAGATCGACTTCGCCTCCATCAAGCGGGTCGGCGAGCGGCGGAACGGCCTCATAGTGACCACAGTGGTCAACTGGCTCATCAAGCCGTTCTCGATGTTCGGGTTCGCCTGGCTCTTCTTCAACGTGATATTCGTGGACCTCATCACGCCCGACCTCGCCCAGCAGTACCTGGCCGGCGCGGTGCTTCTCGGCGCGGCCCCGTGTACGGCGATGGTGTTCGTCTGGTCCTACCTCGCCGACGGCGATCCCGCGTACACGCTCGTTCAGGTGGCCGTCAATGACCTGATCATGCTTGTGGCGTTCGTTCCGATCGTCTCGCTGCTGCTCGGCATCGGCGGTATCCCGGTGCCGTGGGCGACGATGGCGCTTTCCGTGGCGCTGTTCGTGGTGGTGCCGCTGGCCGCCGGTTACTTCGTCCGCAAGCGCGTGATCGCCACCAAGGGCCTGCCATGGTTCGAGTCCGAGCTTCTGCCCAAGTTCGGCCCGGTGACCATCACTGCGCTGCTCGCCACTCTGGTGGCGATCTTCATCTTCCAGGGCGAGATCATCGTCAACAACCCGCTGCACATCGGCCTGATCGCCGTGCCGCTTGTCATCCAGACTCTCTTCATCTTCGCGATCGCGTACGGTTGGGCGTATCTGTGGCGCATCGAGTTCGCCGTGGCCGCACCCGGCGGGTTCATCGGCGCGTCGAACTTCTTCGAGCTTGCCGTGGCTGTCGCAATCGCGCTGTTCGGACTGACATCCGGCGCGGCTCTCGCTACTGTGGTGGGTGTGCTCGTTGAAGTGCCGCTTATGCTCTCGCTCGTGTGGATCGCCAAGCGTACCCGGGGCGCCGTGATGCGTCGCAGCGGCGAGCTTCTCGCCGCCGATGGGAGGGGTGTCTGATGCGTGTAGTGATCGCCACCGACCTGTCCGAAGCCAGCCTCGCAGCTGTCGAGCTCATGACCTCGTGTTCGCCGCTCGCTTTCGAGCGTGTCGCGCTCGTACACGCCGTCGACGTCGACCTCTACACCGCAGGCGGTACCGTTCCGGAAGTCGTCGAGTACGCCCAGGAGCATCTGGCTCGCATCGCAGTGCGCCTCGAGGAGGCTGGGTTCGAGACGACCGTCCGTGTCGAGGTGGGCTCCGCTGTCGACATCATCGAGCGGACCACCGCCGAGGAGGGCGCCGAACTCGTCATCATGACGAACCTCGGCCGGGGGGCGGTGACGGGGAGGCTGCTCGGTTCGACGGCGGAGCTCCTTGCTTCGAAAGGCAACCTGCCTGTGCTCATCGAACGGGTAGGCGAGCGTGAGGGCGCGTGGTGTCGCATTGGCGAGGGCGCACCGTTCGATCGCGTGCTCGTGGGCGCGGACCTGACCGAGTCGCTGCCGACGCAGCTGGCTGCGGTGAGCGCACTACCCGGACTCGGAGAGGTGCGCATCGTGCACGTGGCTGACCCCGGTCTCGACCCCGAGCCTGTTCGTGAGCGTCTCGCGCTGCTTGCAGCGGGCTGCCTGCCCGACGTCCCCTGCGAGTACGGTGTGCGTACCGATCTGGAGGCGGTACTCGGTTTGTTGGCGGAGGCGGACGAGTGGGGAGCGACCATGATCGCGGTCTCGCCGACCGCGCACGGTATCGTGCACCGCGCGATCTGGGGCTCGACGGCTCGCCGTATCGCGAAAGAGAGCTCTCTGCCGGTTCTGTTTGTGCCGACGGCTGCCGATAAACGGTAGACAGGCGGCTGTTTGGGGTGCTGGGCGGTTGATCGGTGTTGCCAGGCGGTCGCTCCGGGTGAGGACCCTTCGGAGAACATCGTCTTTGTGACGTCACCCGTGACCTCGCCCATGACGTCACCCGTGACCCACGTGAGGTCACCGGCGAGGTCACGTGATCTCACCCGCGATGCCATGAGAGTCGCCCGCGACCTCACCGGTGAGGTCGCCCATGAGGTCACCGGGCCGCACCTTCCTGACCCCCCTTGCTTCCGGCACTTCAGCCGGATGGAGTGCGGTGCGAGGTGGGCGAATCCCGACCCTCCGGCCTACGGCTCGCTGTAGCCAAGCAGGATGCGGATCGCGGCGTGCGCCTGGTGCGCGGCGGCGACCATCACGCGTGAGGCGAAGAGTGGCAGCCCGGCCCGTACATCGCTACGGCAATCTCCGACCAGGTAGAAGTTCTCGCCCAGACGCTCGGTGACGACCTCGTTGGCCGAGTCCAACCCGGCGAGCCCGGAGGCGCTCACGAGGGGCACGTCCGGTGCTTCGCGCAGCATGACCCCGACGACCATGGTTTTGGCCTCGGCCTGGTCGACTGCCTCGATGACGACATCTGAGCCATCGACCGTCAGCAGCAGGTTCTCTTCGGTCATGCACTCACGCACAAGGCGAAGGTCGACCTCAGGATCGATACGCAGCAGGGTCTCGGCGAGCGCATCGATCTTCGGTCGGCCGAGCTGGTCGCGAAAGAACATCTGGCGGTTGAGGTTGCTCTCCTCGATTACATCGAAGTCGATGAGCGTGAGCGCGCCGACCCCGGCGCGTACGAGCATCGCGGCTGCATTGCTTCCGAGTCCGCCGCACCCGATCAGTGCGACATGTGCTGCGGCGAGTCGGGCGCGCAGTGCAGCGCCGTCGAGGGGGTCGGGCATGCGTTCGCAGGCGAGGCGGGTCGACCCATCGGGCATAGACGCTCAGCCCCCTGCGACCGGCGGAAAGATCGCCAGACGGTCGCCCTCGGTAAGCACCTGATCGTCGTCAGCATGCCGTCCGTTGACGAGCACGATGCGAGGGCCGCCGGGCAGGCCGAGGAGGGTGACTACGTTCGCGATGGTGGAGCCTTCGGCGAGGTCGATGGGCCGCGACGAGCGTCCGCCCCGACCATCGGGCTGGAAGCCCGCTAGATTGGCGAACAACGCGAGATCGATCTGCATGGCGGGGTCCTTCCGTATGCGAATCCGGGTGCGACACCCTCTCAGGTGCCGCACCCGGCTCGACGCAAGCGTTATGCCAGACCCATCTGCTTCGCAGTCTCCTGCACGAAATCGAAGACCGAATCGAGTTCGGCGTCGCTGACTTCGAACACCACGTTATGCGGCGGCAGTTTGTCGGTCATCATGAAGGCGGGAAGCCGGTCATCGGCCGCCGTGAAGCCTGCCTTCTCGTTGAAGAGTCGCTCGAAAGTGAGCACCTCGCGCCCGAGCTGCATCAATGAATCCGGATCCCATGCCTCGCCCGTGTGTGCCTCGGCGAGCTCGTGGAGCGCGGCAAATGCCTCGGGGATGTCGAGGACCGCGAACGCCACGAAGATGCAGAAGCCGAGCGAGTCGAGCATCGCGGTGGCGATCTGCAGGTTCTTGGAGAGTTCCGCCTGACCCTCTGGCTTGAGCGGATCGACGCTGCCGCCGACGTTGAGGATGTTAGCGGTGATCGTGTAGCCGGCTGTGTGGTCGGCGCCCTGTGTGGAGGTCGCATACGTCACCCCGATGCCCATGACCGAGCGGGGGTCGTACGCTGGCATCGCCTGGTTCTTCACCGTAGGCACTCGCTTAACGCCGAACGCCTTGCCGGTAGCCCCGGCACCGTCCCAGAGCACGCGCCCCGGCTCGCCGCCGGTCGCACCGCTCATGAGGGCCTTGAGAGCCCCGTCGGCATCGCCAAAGGAGATCTTTCCGGAGTCCATGTAGACGGCCATGGTAGCGCCCATCTCGATGGTGTCGAGTCCCAGGTCGCCACAGGCGCGGTCGAGCTCGGCGATCTCGTCGAGGTCTCCGATCCCGCAGTCCGCCCCGAACGACCAGACGGTCTCGTACTCCGGCCCCTTGGTCTTGTAGTGGCCGTCCTTGTCCATCCAGTAGCGCGAGCACTGGATCGTGCAGCCGGTGTGGCAGCCGTGATGCTCCTCGCCACCGCGTGCCTTGATCATCTCAGCCTGGCGCTCTCCGCCGACGTCGTCGGCCATCTCGAACGTGCCAGAGCTGAAGTTGCGGGTCGGCAGGCCACCGGCTTCGGACAGGATGTTCGTGAGCACGTTGGTACCGTAGGCAGGAAGCGCCTGACCGGTGACCGCATGCTCTTTGAGCGCCGAGGCGAACCGCTTCAGTGCCGCCTGGAACGCCTCCTTGTCGGCGTGCTCGAGGAAGCCGTGCCCCTTGTCGGAAACGACGACAGCCTTCAGCCCCTTGCTCGCCATGACCGCTCCGAGACCGCCGCGTCCCGCGAACCGGTTCGGGTAGCCCTTGGGGTCGGAGAACGCGATGCCTGAGGCCTTCGCGCCCGCCTCGCCCGCGGGGCCTGTCTGGATCGTCGCGTAGCGGTCACCCTCGGGCCGTGTCGCCGCGATCTTGTCGGCGAGCTCGTAGTTGCCGAGTCCAGCCCACTCGTCAACACGCTGGAGTGATGCCGAGCCGTCGTTCTCGATGACGAGACAGTACCGTGCATCGGCATCCGCGGGCATGCCGCTCACCACGAGTGCCGCGATGCCGTTGCGCGCGAGTGCATGGGCGGCCTGGCCGCCCGAGTTCGACTCCTTGATGCCACCGGTGAGCGGACTTTTCGCCCCCACCGAGATGCGTCCGCCGTTCGGCGCGCTCGTACCGCCGAGGATTCCCGGTGCGAACACGAGCACGTTCTCCGGGCCGAGAGGATCGGCCTTCGGGGGTACCTCGGCGTAGACGATCGCGTCAGTGAGTGCTCGTCCCCCGTAGCGGCCCCACGCTGCCGGGAGCGGTTCCCGGCCAACAGAAAGGTCTGACATGTCCACGCGAAGCAGGTCCCTGCCCATTTGCCACCTCCACAGTCGAGAATCGAGGCTACCCGTCGGCAACCGGGGGTGTCGTATACCCCGTTCTGTGGATATACCCAACCGACAGTCTTACCAGGAGTGCGCCACGGCGGGAATCGAACGGCGCTCGGCGAGCGCGAGGGCTCCGGTCGGGCAGGCGGCCCGGCAGGTACCGCAGCCCCAGCAGGCAATCTCGTCGAAGGCGATGGGCCCGCCGTTTCGTGCGGGCGCTAACGCGCCGAAGGGACACGCCGGCACGCATGCGCCGCAGGCTGTGCAGAGTTCCTCGGCCAGACGCGCGACCCACTCGCCTCGCCACATCACCTTGATGCCGCCCTTGAGCTGCAGAGTCATCGCCATGCAGCCGCTCTCGAGGTCGCAGTTGCAGATCGCTGCGATGAACGGCGTTATGAAGGTCCATACGGTGTGGCAGAGTCCACGGCGTTCGCAGTCGCGCAGCAAGGCAAGCGCGGTGGCGCGATCGAGTCGCTCCAGCGTTGCGACATCCGGACCGTCGGCGTACCCCGCCCATCCTTCGGCCAGAACGTCGTTGACGGGTCGCACCGTGGCCACGAGGCAGACGCCTTCGTCGGCCTTGCGCTGTCCGCGGCATAGGCACGGGATGCGCACGACGCTGGTGGCCATCGTGAGGATCTGTTCGCACTCTTCGATAGGTACCGGCTGACCGAAGTGGTTGCGCTGCAATGCGCGCGACGCCCGGTCGCGGAGCGGTTCGGCGATCGGGCGGGGGAGCGCCCTGAGCGCCGTGAGCCCGGCGCGGATCTTGCGGCGGTTGTTATCGAAGTCGCGGATGAAGTCGACCACGTAGCCCCGGCGGGCCAGGTCGCTTTCGAGATCCGCTGCGTAGTTCTCGGCCTGCAGGTACCAGCGCTTTCCGTCACCGTGCTGGACGCAGAACTGGCACATAGATGACCTTTCTCCAGCCGGACCCAGGGTTATCGTACCCCACCGCGATTCCCACGTGTGCGACCGGCATCGCGAAACCGCCCGGGGTTCGCCCGGATGGTAGAATCTACTGCATGTTATGGATTTCAAGGAGGGGCTGTGCGGATCGTCGTTCTGGGTGGTGGACCGGGCGGGCATGCTGCTGCGTTCGAGGCGGCGCGCCTGGGTGCCGAAGTGGTGTTGATCGAGCGTGAACGCCTCGGCGGCACGTGTCTTAACTGGGGCTGCATACCCACCAAGACAATCCTTCGTTCGGCGCACATCGTCGCCGACACGAGGAGAGCCGCCGAGTTCGGCCTCGACGCGTCCGTGGCCCGCGTGGATGTCGACCGTTTGCGCACGCGGAAGGAGGGCGTAGTCGACGAGCTCGTGGGCCAGATAGAAAGCACGGCCAAACGCCTCAAGGTACGCGTCATCTACGGCGAGGGCAGGCTTGCAGGGCCTTCCTCGGTCGAAGTCACGGATGCAGGGGGCGGGACCGAGCGCGTGGAAGGCGACACCGTCATCCTTGCCACGGGCTCGGTCCCGGTCCGTCTGCCCGGCATCGACCACGACCTTGCCGGCGTCTGGACGAGCGACGACGCGGTCTCGCTCTCTGCGATCCCCGAAGAGATCGTCATCATCGGCGGCGGGGTGATCGGACTAGAGTTCGCGTGCGCCTACGCCGCTTTCGGGAGCACGGTGACGGTTGTCGAACTCATGGAGCAGATCCTGCCCGGCAATGATCGCCGGGTCGTCAAGGCCACGCAGGCTTCGCTCGAGGAGATGGGAGTCCGTTTCTTCCTCCGCGACGCGGTCGAATCGGTGGAACAGGACGGGGATCGAGTACGCGCGATCCTGCGGAGCGGGGAGACACTCAAGGCCGACATCGTCATGAGCGCGCCCGGTCGCATCCCGAACTCGGCCGGATTCGGCTATCCGGAGGCGGGCATCGAGATGGATTGCGCGGCAGTCAAGGTCGACGAGCACTTTCGCACCAGCCTGCCCGGTGTCTACGCTGTCGGTGACCTCATCGGCGGGATGATGCTTGCGCACGTCGCCGAGGAAGAAGGCACTGTGGCTGCGCGCAATGCTGTCGCCGAGTTGCGCTCCGTCGGGGCCGCCCCGCACTTTGAGACGGTTCGTCACGACTGCATCCCCGCATGCGTCTACACCTTCCCCGAAGTGGCCGTCGTCGGCTCGGGTCGCGACTCCGCCAAGGACCGGGGCATCGACGCGGTGCAGGCGGTCGCGAAGTTCGCGGCCAACGGCAAAGCGCTCGGCGAGGGCGAGGCCGAGGGGTTCGTTCAGCTCGTCGCCGAGAAGGACACGGGGCGGATCGTGGGCTGCCAGATCGTGGGCCCGCACGCCGTCGAGATCATTCACGAGGTCGCGGTCGCTATGCGCCACGACATCGGCGTGCGCCACCTGGCGGAGACCGTTCACGCACACCCGACCGTCAGCGAGGTCGTGAAGTTCGCGGCGCTCGACGTGGCTGGCAAGTGCGGCTGCTGAGCGCGTGAACGAACCCGGCGTGAGGAGCCTCTGGTGGAGCCACAACGCGAACCCGATAGCGAGCCGCCCCGCAGCACCTTGGCGTCCAAGCGGCTGTTGCGCTACGCGGTGGCGACCACGACGCTCGCGGTGGTGATGTTCTTTGCGGCCGGCGCGGTGATCTTCGGCCCCGGTCTCGGAGTGGGGTCTGGTGGTGCCGACGTGCAAGATTCGAACTCGGATGAACCCGTCACGGTAGCCATGGTGCGACTGGTCGGGGGAGGCGCAGTGTGGCCCTCCTACCTGGACGTCCTTTCGCACATCGCCGAATCGACCGGGCGTCCCGTTGAGACGATATTCCTGTACGGGCCCGACGAGGCGATGGGACTCTTCAAGAATCATCCGGAGGCCGACGGGGCCTTCATGTCGACCTACGGCTACCTCCTGGCTCGCGATTTGGACCCACGGATAACCCGGGCGGTCACTCCGGTGATCAACGGGCTCGAGCGCGAGCAGGCTGTGCTCGTTGTCCGGGCGGACAGCCCCTATGAGCACCTGCGTGATCTCGCAGGAACCAGAGTGCTCCTCATGGAGCGCTCGCTAGCGGGAGGGGCGTACGTGAGGTGGTTGCTCGCCAATGAGGGGATGGAGCCCGCGGAGGAGTTCTTCGGAGATGTTGAGACCACCGGTTCCCAGGAGGAGAACCTTCGCCGCGTGATCGCCGGCGAGGCAGATGTCACCGCTGCGAATCTCTCCCAGCTCGCCTCATGGCCGCAAAACGCTTTCCGGGTGATCGCGATCTCCGAGGAGTACGGGATGCCGCCGTTCGTCATCTCTCCCGACCTATCGGAGAGCGAGGCCGAGGCTCTCGTCGGCACCCTCCTGAGCTATGAGGCGTCACAGGAAGGGATGGGCAACGGGGAGCTCGAGCGGTTCCTGCTCGCCGACCCGTCCGGCTACGAGTTTCCGCTCGAGCTCTTCCGCTATCTAGGTAGTGCCGCACTGCCCGTTGGGGGCGGGTCGAGATGAGCGACACCCAGGTTAATCGGCGAAAGCCGAAGCCTTCGCTCGCGCTTCGCTTCATCGGGCTCACCCTCGTGGGGCAGTTACTCTTCGGCATCGTGCTCGGGCTTGGCGCCGGGACCTACGTGGCCATTTCCGACCACAGGGCGCGCACCACCTATGTGGATGATGTGGCCGCAGCTATCGGTGCGAGCATCCTCCCGCTCGTGATGGACCGCGATCTTGAGGCGGCACAGAGTCAGCTGGATGGCATCCGGATGCTCCAGGACCGGTCGGGGCTGACCGGACTCCGGCTCCTTGACGGTTCGGGCAGGCAGATAGCGTTCAGCGGCGTGCCGGAGCAGCCCTGCGCGCCCACTTCCGTTCCCGAGGGGATCATGGCCCGCCTCCTAGGGCCCACCTACATCGAGCGCGACATTGGGATCGGGGAAGTCCGGCTCGGCACGCTCGGCCTGATTTTCGGCGACCGCACGTTCCTCGAGGCCTACGGTAGCGCGCTGCTCGTATCGGCACTGGTTACGGCGGCTGTCGTGTTCGTATCGGCGCTCTGGTTCTCCTGGCTTGCTGTACGCACGATCATCGAACCGGTGCAGGACATCCAGCGCGCGGCCGAGAGTCTTGCCGCGGGCAGACGCAACATCAGGCTCCAGCTTGTGCACAAGGACGAACTGGGCCTCCTCGGCGACTCGCTCGAAGAACTCTCGCGCCAGCTTCACGAGAGCGAGGAGGAGTTGCGCCAGGCGGCGGTCCGGTCGGAGGAGGCGCGGGTCATGGAGGCGCGGGCGCGCTCCGAGGTCGAGCAGGTCAACCGGATGAAATCGGATTTCGTGGCGGTCGCTGCACACGAGTTCAGCACGCCGCTCGCTGTCATCAAACTCTACAGCGACATGCTGGAGGCTGGCGATATCTGTGAACTCACCGGCGAGGGCATCGAGGTGGCCGAACAGCTCAAGTCGGCGGCGGCACGGCTGAGCTCGACCGTCACAGACCTTATGGATGTCGCTCTGCTCGAGCGCGGACTGATGAGGATCACCCTCAGGCGCTTCGACGTCTCCGACATCGTAAGTGCTGCGGGCAAGGACGCGGCACGTCTTGCCGAATCGCGGGCGATGGAGGTGGAGGTCTCCATCGAGGGCGGGAAGCTCGAGGTGATGGGAGACTCGATACGTGTGCGACAGGTCGTTGACAATCTGCTCTCGAATGCGATCAAGTACTCAGGACCCGGCGGCAGCGTACGGATATCGTGCGTTGCGGACGACGGGCACGCTGTCATCGAGGTAGCCGATGCCGGCCCGGGTATTCCCCGGGAGCGGAAGGACGAGGTCTTTGAGTTGTTCAGCCGTCTCGACCTCGACGATGACCGGAGCACCGCGGGACTCGGCCTGGGCCTCGCGATCAGTGCGCGCATAGCCGAAGCTCACGACGCGACCCTCAGGTTTCACCAGAACCCCGAGGGCCCCGGCACGGTGTTCGTGTTCAGAATCCCGCTGGTGACGGAGGAGCGCGAGGCCATACGATCGCTCAATGTGCAGATCGTGAGTGCCGAGGGTGACGAGGAGTGATGATGTCACGGGATAGCGCGACCGGTGCTGCCGGGCAGAAGACGATCCTGCTGATCGACGATAGTGTCGACCTCCTCAGGGGCCTCCGCATGGCGCTCACAAAGGAGGGCTACCTCGTCGAGGTGCTCGCGCAGCCGGAGTTCGCGGTGCAGACGATCGAGAGGGCCCGTCCTGACCTCGTCATCCTCGACGTCATGATGCCGGGTACCGACGGCTGGCAGGTGCTCGAATGGATACGCGGCGCGCCTCGGACGGCCGAGTTGCCGGTGCTGATGCTGACCGCGAAGCGCACGACCGAGTCGAAGGTCGTCGGGTTCACTCTCGGCGCGGATGACTACCTCACGAAGCCCTTCGACATCGTCGAGCTCAAGTGCCGGATCTCGGCTCTGTTGCGCCGCGTCGAGAGCAGATACAGCCCTAAGAGCGCGGAGCACAGTTTCGTCGCCGTGGTAGGCTCGCAGGCGCAGGTGCTGATCCCCGCCGAGGACGTCTACTACGTCGACGGAGTGCGCAACTACACCTGCCTGCATGTCCACGCCGGACGCTACCTGAGCCGCGTCGGCCTCGGGGAGATCGAAGAGCAGGCCCCGCCCCAGTTCATGAGGGTCCACCGCTCCTACCTGGTCAACATGAACAGAGTCGCCGGAGGTCGCTGGGTCTCGTCCTCCTCGTACCAACTCACGCTCGCCGACGAGGCGGGTACCTGTATCCCCGTGAGCCGCAAGCTCGTGTCCGAGGCCCAGGTCAGGGCGGGTCTCAAGTGAGCAAAGCACGCCTCCCCGCGTGGCTGCGCCGCCCCATCGCCACACCCGGCCGCGCCACGGCCGTCGAGGGTCTCCTCGGCGAGTTGAGGCTTAACACCGTCTGCCAGAGTGCCAAGTGCCCGAACCGCGGCGAGTGCTATTCGAGCGGCACCGCGACGTTCCTGATCGCCGGGGATGCCTGCACGCGCGCATGCCGCTTCTGCGCGGTCGAGGAGCGCGAGCCGTTGCCGCTGGACAGCGGGGAGCCCGCACGCGTGGCGGAGGCGGCTGTGCGCATGGGCCTCTCGCACGTCGTCGTCACGATGGTCACCCGCGACGATCTCGCGGATGGCGCCGCCGCACATGTAGTGGCGGTCATTGAGACGCTTCGTGGCGCGGTGAAGGACGTGACCGTCGAGGTGCTCGTGAGCGACTTCGGCGGGAGGGAGGCGTCGGTCGATCTCGTGGCTGACGCGCGTCCCGACGTCTTCAACCACAACCTCGAGACCGTGCCGCGCCTCTACGCCGGGGTACGTCCCGGTGCCGACTACGCCCGCAGCCTGCACGTACTTGCGCGGGCAGCAGAGCGCTCACCCGGGATGCCGACCAAGTCCGGTCTGATGCTCGGCCTCGGCGAGTCGCACCAGGAGGTCGTCGAGGTGCTGGGCGACCTGCGTGCACACGGGTGCTCGATGCTCACTCTCGGCCAGTACCTGCGACCGTCAGCGGCGCACCTGCCGGTGGCGGAGTTCGTCGAGCCGTCCGCGTTCGCGACGCTCGCACGCGAGGCGCGCGCGATGGGTTTCGCTGCAGTCGCGGCCGATCCGTTCGTGCGGTCGAGCTACCACGCCGCGGCGCTTGCCGGGGCCAGTGAGTCGACAAGTGCGGGTACGCCGACCTGATCGCGACCGGCGGCCTTCGCTTCGTACATGCTGGCATCGGCGCCGGCGAGGAGCAGGTCTATCGTGGCTGGGGTCAGCTCGGATCCCGGTGTGAGCACCGCACCACCGATGCTGACCGAGACCCTCACGTCAACACCGTCTCGACCCGGACACCGCACGTCGCGCACAGCGGCGAGGATGCGATCCGTGAGCGCGGCGAACTCGTCGACGTCGGTCTCCGGTGCCACGACCGCGAACTCGTCGCCACCGTAGCGCGCCACGAAGTCGCTCTCGCGTGTCGACGAGCTGATCGCTCCGGCCACACTCTTCAGCACCGTGTCGCCCACCAGGTGACCGTGAGTATCGTTGACCGTCTTGAAGTGGTCGATGTCGATGAGCAGCACCATGATCGGCCGCCCGTAGCGAGCTGCCCACGACACCCACTGGGTGAGATGGCCGAGCATCCCCCGGCGGTTGTACAGGCCGGTGAGCGGGTCGCGGGTGGCGAAGGTGGCAAGGCGTACGTTGTCGCGCAGCGCCCTTTTCAGGACGCGGGCGAGGAAGCGCGAGAGGGAGTCGCCGCCTGCGTACTGCTCGATCGCGCCGACGAGGCGGTCGATGTGGTGCGCGTAGGCGTCGCGATGGTGACCCGTCCGGCCGGGCTCGGTGAGGTCGAGCAGCTCGGCAAAGAGAGGGTCGAGCATGAAGAACTCCAGATGGACCGCGAGTTCCAGCATGTCGGCCGGAGAGAGGGCCGCGGGGTCCGACGGAATGCTGGCGCGAACGTCTTCTTGGACCTCGCGGATGCTTTGAAGGATCGCATCCGGGTCGGTCACAATGTCGGGAATGAGCCCGCCCTCCCACGACTCCAGCAGCTCGGACCACCAGCCGATGTGTGAGTCCTCTTCGGTGGCCAGGTGCTCGAAGAGCGTCGCAAGTTCCGGGTCGGTGCACGCCGAGGCGAGCGAACGGTACGTCTCGGCAGCCATGGTGTCGAGTTCTACGCACATCTCCAGGACTTCTCGCACGGGCACTCCGATCGTCCGGCCGCGGTTTCGGGGGTAGTACCGCGACTACCTGTATTCATTCTACCCTCGCAGGGATGCACACTCCCGCGTAGTCGTTGCCGTATCGCCATGCGCGGTCGCTTGCGAAGCGGGCCATGCGCGGCGAAGATAGGTACATGACATATGAGCCGCGCACATACCGACGCACCACACAGCCGTCCGGGTTGGTCTGTTTCGATGTGGCGATCAAGGAGACGGACCTTCGGGTCTGTGCCGCCCGCGATCTTACGGACCTGGCCGAGGACCTTGTGGTCCGTGCCCGGTGGGAGCTGGAGAACTTCATCCGCACGCACCCGTACTTCCGAGAGACGCTCGTGCCCCTCGATGTGCCCGAGCACGCGCCCGGGATCGTGCGGCGGATGGCCGAGGCCGGCCGGGCCGCACGTGTCGGCCCGATGGCGGCGGTGGCGGGAGCGATCGCCGAATATGTCGCACGGGGTCTCGCCGAGGTCTCTCCCGAGGTCGTCGTGGAGAACGGCGGCGACATCTACCTGATGGGCAAGGGGGAGCGCACGGTCGCGCTCTGGGCTGGCGACCTCGGCGTCAAAGGACTCGGTCTGGTGGTTCGCGGCGGTCTGCAGCCGGTCGCGGTCTGTACGTCCTCGGGGAAGATCGGACACTCGGAGTCGTTCGGGGCTGCCGACGCCGTCACCGTGCTCGCCCGCAACGGCGCGCTTGCCGATGCGGTCGCGACAGCGCTCGCCAACCGGGTGCGCGAGGCCGCCGACATTGAGCGTGCGGTCGAGGCCGCGCGGCACGTACACGGGGTCCTCGGCGTGCTTGTGACCGTGGATGGGCATGTAGGTGCGTGGGGAAATGTGCGGCTGGTGTCACTGGCCGGCACGACACTGACAACGTAAACGACGGTCGCCTTTAGGGCGCACCCGGCGATCACGAGGGGCGTGAGATGGACAGCATCGATGAGCTGGATATGTACGAGGCCGAGCGACGGCTGGCGCTGTACAACGAATACCGGGATGCGACGCGCGTGTTCCGTTACTACGTCGAGACCGAACTGCGGGCCTACCTTGCAGACCAGGTGACGGTCGAGCCGGTGGAGGCACCAGGCGGCACATACTTCAAGGTGGTACTGACCGACGTGTGGATCTACGAGGCCGAACGGCCCAACCGCTCCGCGCCGGAGGTCACCGCGTGGGAGGTCGGCCCGGTGCACGTGCAGCGCCTGAAGCTCGACGAGTAAGGGGTAGAGCGGATGGCTGGAGCGTCGGCAGGGCGTGAGGCCGCAGCGGCTCGCGCGGAAGCGTTGCGCCGCGAGATCGCCTGCCACGATCACCGTTACTACGTCCTCGACTCGCCGGAGCTGAGTGACGCCGCCTACGATGCGCTCATGCGCGAGTTGCGTGAGATCGAGGCGGAGTGGCCGGAGCTGGTGACGCCCGAATCGCCGACGCAGCGCGTCGGAGCGGTTCCGAGTTCGCAGTTTGCGCCCGTGGCGCACTCACAGCGGATGTACTCGCTGGACAACGCGATGGACCTCGCCGAGCTCGACGCGTGGCTCGCACGGGTCACCGCTGCTGTCGGGGAGCGGGAGTGCGCGTTCACCTGCGAGTTGAAGATCGACGGCTCCTCGCTCGCGATCGTCTACGAGGACGGGGTGCTGGTTCGGGCCGCCACGCGCGGAGACGGGCGAACCGGCGAGGACGTGACCGCCAACGTTCGCACGATCCGCGACGTCCCGCTGCGGCTGCACGACGCCGCGCCGCCCGCGGCGACGCAGCCGTCGCTACTCGGCGATCCGCCTGCTTGGCCGCGTGTCGAGGTGCGCGGTGAGGTCTACCTGCCGCTCGCCGTGTTCGAGCGGTTGAACGAAGCGCAGGAGGAGGCGGGACTGGCGCCGTACGCCAACCCCCGCAACGCCGCGGCGGGTGCGGTCCGCCAGAAGGATCCGGCGGTGGCCGCCTCTCGCGAGCTCGCGACATTCATCTATCAGATCGCCGACCCGCGCGCCCTGGGCCTTAGGCGGCAGAGCGAAGCTCTCGACTGGCTTCGGGCGGCAGGTTTCCACGTAAACCCCGATGTGGTGGCGTGCGCCTCGGCAGCCGAGGTCCACGCGTTTTGCGAGGCTGCGATCTCGAAGCGCGGCTCGCTCGCCTACGAGATCGACGGCGTGGTAGTGAAGGTCGACTCCTTCGCGCTCCAAGATGAGCTCGGCTACACCAGCAAGGCGCCGCGCTGGGCGATCGCTTTCAAGTTCCCTGCCGAGGAGAAGACCACTGTGCTCCGCGACATCCGCGTGCAGGTCGGGCGCACCGGCGCGCTTACGCCGCTCGCCGAGTTCGACCCGGTGACGGTCGCCGGTTCGACGATCGCGCGCGCTACCCTCCACAACATCGATGAGGTGCACCGCAAGGATGTGCGCATCGGCGACACGATCGTGGTGCGCAAGGCCGGCGACGTGATCCCCGAGGTGATCGGTCCGGTGGTGGGCCTTCGCCCCGAGGGCGCCGAGCAGTGGAGGATGCCCGCCGGGTGTCCGTCGTGCGGCGGGCGGGTGTGGCGTCCCGAGGGCGAGGTCGTCTCCCGGTGCACCAACGTCGGCTGTCCGGCGCAGCACCTTGAGCGTCTCGGGCACTGGGCGTCGCGCGGCGCGATGGACATCGACGGGATGGGGACCGAGATCATCACGCGACTCGTCGAGCAGGATCTGCTGCACGACGTGAGCGACTTCTATGCGCTCGCCGAGGACACGCTCGCTGCTCTCGACCTCGGGCGCGTCAAGAAGGACGGCTCACCGGTCGTGCTCGGTCCGGTGATGGCCGCCAAGCTCTCTGCCGCGATCGAGGTGTCTCGTTCGCGCCCGCTGTCCCGTGTGTTGTTCGGGTTCGGGATCCGCCACGTCGGCTCGACGGTCGCCGAGGTTTTGGCCGGGGAGTTCTCATCGATAGACGCGTTGATGGACGCCGCCGCAGTCGAGCCGTCCGTGCCCGGCGAGGGCGTCACGGTCGCCGCAGCGCTCGCCGCCGACCCGATCGCACGGGTCGAGGGTGTGGGACCGGTCATCGCGGCGAGCATCCGCGCGTTCTTCGCAAATCCGGATAACGCCGCGCTGGTCGAGAGGCTTCGCGAGCGGGGAGTCCGTGTGGCCGAGGAGCGGTCCGAGCCGACGCGCCCACAGACCCTCGCCGGACTTACGTTCGTGCTCACCGGGGCGCTGTCCGGCTTCACGCGCGATGAAGCGGGGTCGGCGCTCAAGGAACTGGGTGCGAAGGTGAGCGGCTCGGTGAGCAAGAAGACGTCGTTCGTGGTCGCCGGTGACGACGCGGGGAGCAAGTACGACAAGGCCATGGCGCTCGGCGTACCGGTTCTCGATGAGGACGCGCTTGTCAGATTGTTGGAGAGTGGAGAGCCTCCCTTCACCGGCTCCGCAGGCTGATCGCGATGGGCCCGGCGCGCATACCGCTCTCACTCGACCCGGCCCGTTGTGATCGGTGTGGGCTCTGCATGCAGGCGTGTGAGAGCGGCGCTCTTAAGGTCGGCTTGAGCTATATCTACGTGGACTGGCGTTCGTGCACCGGGTGCCTGAAGTGCGCGAAGGCGTGCGAGAAGGAGGCCGTGCGTCCGAGGGAGACCCGCCAGGCTCCGACGCCGCGCGCTACCCGCCAGGCTCCGACGCCGCGCGCTACCCGCCAGGCTCCGACTCCCCGCGCTGCCCGTGCTTCCCGGGCGGCCCGTCCTGTACCCGCCGCCGCAACCGAATGGACCCTCGTCGAGGCGTGGGCGCTGCTTTCGGTGCTGTTGGTGACCTTTCTTGGCAAGGACGCCATCATGACGAGTGCCGCCGTCCGCGGTCTCGATTCCGGCAACGCTGTCCTTGCGCGGGTCGCGGTGTTGTTCGGTTTCTACACGCTGCAGGCCGGTGTTCTGTGGCTACTCGCTCACCGTCGGGGAATGGACGTGTTCGACGCGCTCCGGTTGCGCACTGCCGAGGTGTCGTGGCGAGAACGAATCGGCTCCGCGGCCCTGGTGGTAGGACTGCTTGTGGTCGTTCGCGTGGGAGGATGGATATACGGGCTGACGGCGCAGGCACTAGGCTGGGATCCGCCGATGCGCGAGGTCGCCGACCTGACCGAGGTGTTCGGGCCGACCGCATGGGGACTCCTGCTTTCCGTCGCGCTTGTCGTGGTGGTCGCACCATTGGTGGAGGAGGTCGTCTTCCGAGGAGTACTCCAGGGCGCTTTCGTCGGTCGGTGGGGAAGGCGCATCGGGATCGGGGCGGCGGCGGGAGCTTTCGCGCTCTACCACTTCACGCCCTGGCTGTTCCTGCCGCTGTTCGTGCTCGGTGTCGCGTGTGGCTGGCTAGCCGAGACCCGGCGTTCGTTGATCCCGGCTATCTCCTTACACGGCGCCTACAATGTGCTGCCGGTCCTGGTCGCGTTCTATCTGGTCTGGTAGGCGCGCGGGTTCGGGGCGTGGCGGTTAGGTCCCCGTCAGGTCCTGTTTGTATCCCACGTGCATGATGGGTCCGCACTGTACTGCACTGTACTGCACTGTACTGTACTGCGCCGCGCACGCCGCGCACGCAGTTTCGCGCACAAGGGGGGTGCTCGGGGGGTCAAGAATCTGGCCTGTGATGACCTCATCCACGACGTCACCGGCGAGGTCGCGGGTGACTCTCATGACCTCACGTGTGACCTCACGTGACGTCATCGGCGAGGTCACCAGGGTCACGGGCGACCCCACCGGCGAGGTCACCCGTGAGGTCACCAGACATGGCTCTCTCGATCCCCTTGCCGGGCTTACGACCGCTCGGCGGTGACGAGTGGACGGCAGCAGCAGCGCAGGAGGTCCAGAAGCGAGGATGAACGGAGGACACGATGATGAACGCATCCAATCCCGCGAGCAGAGGCCGTCCCGGTCCGGCAGAACTCTACTGGGAGATGCTGGAGGCGCTCGGTGGCTCGCAGGCGGATGGACCGCCACTTCAAGCCCACGACCGATTCGCAGCGGCCATGGGTGTGCGGCGCGACACCCGCACGGGCGCACCGAAACCCATTGCGGAACACGAGCGCGAACCACTCGTCCGCCGCATCCTTGCGGAGTATCTGGCACGACGACCCGAGATGGCCGCGCAGGTCCGCCGCCGCTCGTGCGCGCGCCTTCAGGTGCGGTTTCCGCGCACCCTGTACGGTGAGCTCGCATTGGCAGCCTCGGCGGACGGCACCAGCATCAACACCTTCGTGGTGGCGGCATGCGCGGCTGCGGTCGCGAAGCGGGGGGTCCTCGGACAAGGAACCGATCAGCCCGAGCGGTCGGGTCCGATCGATGACCAAGCGATCGAGCGACTCATGCGTGTCTGATGCTCATGCGCACCCGCGCCCGCGCCCGTGCCCGCGCGCGGCCCACGTCGGGTATCATTACACGCGTTCGAAGAGTGATCCGACCAGTGAACTGCGGGAGGAACAATCCCATGTCTATCTCCGAGGAGCAGGTGCGCCACGTGGCCCTGCTGGCCCGGCTTGCGCTCACCGACGAGCATATCGGCTCTCTCGGCCAGGATCTCAACTCGATCCTCGGCCATATCGATACCATCCAGCAACTGGATCTCGAGGGTGTCGAGCCTACCGCGCACGCGCTGGATGTCGTCAACGTGATGCGCGCCGACGAGGTCCGTGAGTGTCTGTCGCGCGAACTGGCGCTGCGCAACGCTCCGGACTCCACCGACGAAGCCTTCGTCATCCCGCGCATCGTGGGCGGGGGTGAGGAGGGATGATCGACATTTCGCGCCTCACCGCCACCCAGATCCGCGACGGAATCGCCGATAAGCTCTTCACCGCCCGTGAGGTGGCCGAGGCCGCGTTCGGGCGCGTCGAGGCTCTCGACGGTCAGGTTCACGCGTTCAACCAGGTCACAGCGGAGCTCGCCTACGCAGCTGCGGAGAGCATCGATGATGCGGTCGTCTCCGGCGTGCTCCTGCCCCCGCTCGCCGGAGTCCCGGTGGGCATCAAGGACAACATGAACCTCACCGGCACGCGCACGACCTGCAGCTCGCGCATCCTAAAGAACTACGAATCGGTCTACGACTGCACCGCGGTCCGTCGGCTGCTCGATGCCGGAGCGCTGCCGATCGGCAAGTGCAACATGGATGAGTTCGCGTTCGGTTCGTCGACCGAGAACTCGGCCTTCGGCCCGACCCGAAACCCCTGGGACATCGACCGCGTGCCGGGCGGGAGTTCCGGCGGCAGCGCGGCCGCAGTGGCCGCCGGGATGGCGACGATCGCGCTCGGCTCCGACACCGGCGGCTCGATCCGTCAGCCCGGGGCTCTTACCGGCACGGTCGCACTCAAGCCGACCTACGGGCGCGTCTCGCGCTACGGGTGCGTCGCGTTCGCCTCGAGCCTCGATCAGATCGGCCCGTTCGCCAAGACGGTCGAGGAGTGCGCGATCGCGCTCGGAGCGATCAGCGGCAAGGATCCGATGGACGCCACCAGCGTCGAGCGACCCGCCGAGGACTTCACCGCAGCGCTTCATGAGGGGGTCCGCGGTCTTCGCGTCGGCCTCATCACCGACCTGCTTGAGGCCGAGGGATGCGCGGGCGAGATCCGCGACTCGGTACGTCGCGCCGCCGATGTCTTTGCCCAGCTCGGTGCCGAGGTCGGCGAGGTCGAACTGCCGAGCACGGCGCACGGTCTTTCGGCCTACTACGTGATCGGTCCCGCCGAGGCATCCTCGAACCTCGCGCGCTTCGACGGCATCCGCTACGGCCACCGGGTCGAGGACGCCGCCGATGTCCTCGATCTGTACATGCGTTCGCGCGCCGAAGGCTTCGGTCCGGAGACGATCCGTCGGGTGATGCTCGGCACCTACGCGCTCTCCGCCGGGTACTACGACGCCTACTACGGCCAGGCGCAGAAGGCCCGCACCCTCATCAAACATGATTTCGCGGCCGCATTCGAGGACTTCGACGTGCTGCTCACGCCGACCTCGCCCACGACGGCGTTTCGGATCGGCGAGAAGTCTGACGACCCGCTCTCGATGTACCTCTCCGATATCTACACCATCCCGGTGAACCTCGCCGGCAACTGCGCGATCAGTGTACCGAGCGGGCTGTGCCCGGAGTCGGGGCTGCCTATCGGCCTGCAGATCATCGGCACCCACTTCGCCGAGGCAACGCTTCTGCGAGCTGCAGCCGCTTACGAGTCGGCGGTTGCGTTCGACCCGACGCCTCCGCTCGTGCGTGAGGTGCAAGGATAGGAGCGATGACGGCGAGTAGGTCTGACGGTTCCGGTGCGGTTCGGGTCACGACTCAGGCGCACGACACCACGGCCTCAGCTCGCAAAGCCGTTTCCGAGGAGACCGCCAAGGTCGCCGACGGTCTGGGCTTCGTCGCGAAGAAGGATTTCGAGCGGCTAGAGGCGGAGATGGCCGAGATCAAGGCGCTCAAGCGCCTCGGCCCCACGTTCGTCAAGGCCGGGCAGGCTATCGCGACTCGCATCGACGTCATCCCGCCTGAACTTGCTCGCGAGTTGCGCAAGCTTCAGGACGAGATCCCCGCCGAGCCTCGAGACTGTCCGTGCGGTCGTCGAGGCCGACTTCGGGGTGCCGCTCGAAGGGTTCTATGCGACGTTCGATCCCGAGCCGGCCGCCGCGGCATCTCTCGGCCAGGTCCACTGGGCGACACTCGAAGACGGCACCGAGGTAGCCGTCAAGATCCAGCGTCCCGATGCACGCAGGCAGGTCGAGATCGATATCGACATCGGCCTGACACAGGCGCGATGGGTCGCGGAGCACACGGACCTCCTCGGCGATCTGGATATGATCGGGATAGGGCTCATCCTCGCCTTCGCGGTCACGATCTGGTTCTTCGGCTCGATCATCCTGGCGCATCAGCGGAGCAAGCGGCGCAAGAGGTGAGCGACGGCCACGTGTGACCGCCGCTCACCCTGTTCGATCGTCAGTCGTCATAGACCCCGATCAGGTGGAGCAGGCTAGCTTCTGAGCCGTTCACGAGCGTCGATGTCTCACCTTCAGCCAGATCGCAGGCTACCATCGATCGAGTGATCGACTCCGGGTCAGGACCTCCGCCCTGCAGTACGAGGAACGCGACCTGGTCGACCGGATGCGCGAGAATCTCCGAGATCGTCGTGTCCGGGATCTCGGCCACCGTCCGTTGCGAACCATCCCGTGCGTCGAAAGCCACGAGCGTGCTTGCACCGTCTTCCTGCGCGAAAGCCGCGACGAGTCCAGCGTTGCCCGGCAGGAGGCGTGCCGCAGTCACCGACTCGCCAGCACCGCTCTCGAAAACGGTCATGTCGACGGCGTCTGGATCTCTGACATCTATCGTCGCGACGCTGTCACTATCCGGTCCGCCGAGAGCGGCGAATGCCACAGCTACGGTCATTCCTTTAGGATCGCGGTCGAGCACACGGACTCCGGTCGCCAGGGCCGTCGACTCCTCGGAGCGCCGGTCGAAGAGCACAAGGTCTCCCGTCTCGCCGCCTCCGAACGGGTAGGCGGTGTAGAGGACTACTTCATCATCGATCAGGATCGGCTCGATGGCGTGCCACCCCCGTGCGATCTCGGTGCCTGGCTCGGTCCCGTCGAGGGTGCCGATGCCCAGCATCTGTTCGAGTTCGCCGAGTTCGGTCTCGGGTGTGTCGGTCGGGACGATGCTTGCGTAGGCGAACTCCGAGCCGTCAGCGGAGATCGCGGCAGCAAGGGTCGCACCGATGCCCAGAGCCCTCGGGGCACCGGTGTCTTTGCCTGGCTGAAGGACATGTGTGTCGCTGGCATCCGTGATGAGCATCTGCTGCCCGTCGAAGTCGTGCACGAACGTCACGTTCGACACGAGGACCGAATCCCCGTTCTCCACAGAGCCGAGGTGGATGCTGGGGCTCCCGTCTCTCAGGCTCTCGTAGACGAGGCCGCCGTCGCTGGTCAGCCGGGCGAACCCGCTCCAGCCGAGTTCTCCCTCAAGTTCGAAGAGTTTATCTGGCTCACCGGTCGCACCGTCCAACGAGAAGGCTTGCTCACCGTCCACATAGACAAGTGCGCCTGCGAAGGTCACCTCCGATCCACTCGCGCCAACCCCGCTCTGAGGATCTTCGGTTCCGGAGTTCTGTGCGCATGCTGCACCCGTTGACACGAGCGCGACGAACATGCATACGATCACCCCCCGTATGTAGTGCCGTGCGTCAAACATGCCCTTCCCCCCATCAGTCGATAGTGCCTACCAGTTCTGATACCGCCAAGCGCCGTAGTTGGCAAGTGCGGTGTTGGTGCGGTTCATCGTGACGACACGATCGTAGGAGTTCGTTTTCGTACTCTCGAAGACCTGTGCGCCGCCGGACGTGTAGTAGCGGAAGAACATGCAGTGCGAGCCGGGTCGGATGTACGCATCGCCGAGACGCATGGAAGACTTCGAGACTGCCCGTGCGACGCCTCGGAGGGTATAGGTGCTTCGCTTGGCTCCGAGCCCCCACAGTCGCGAGACGAAGCCGGAGCAGTCGACTCCCGCGGTCCCGGAGCGCTTTCCACCCGTGCAGTTGATGTCGCCCGCCGAGTGTCTGGCTGACATTGCACGGTTGAACGACGAGATCGTGTCGAAGCCGCCCCAGCAGTACGGGACTGCGTTGTAGTAGCGGTTCGCCGACGTGATGTAGCGGGGCCGGATGCTGCCGTTGCGGGTTGCGTAGTTGCTGGTGCTGCAGTACCAACGATGCTTCACGTACGTCCACGCGCGGCTGTTAGCGTTGAGCGGAGTCCATGCCGCCACCGCCGGTTCTGGCGTGATGAGCGACCGGAGCGTCGCGACGAGTCCGGCAAGGGACCCGTTCGTCGCGGATGTGTCTCCTCGTGACGCGATGGGTTCAAGCGTGACCGTCTCCTCGGCTGCTGGCGGTAGTGACTCGCCTGTGTCACGGGTCCAGATCGCACGCAGGACCGAGATCCGCTCGGCCCCTGGTACGAGCAGATAGACTGTGCCATCGTCGGCCACTCTGGCCGGCTGCATCGGGTGCGCGGCGAAGGTGTCGAGGGGCACCCGGAACGTTGCGGCAGGCGTGCCGTCGGCAGTGAATCGTTTGACGAACGCACGCGTGTGGGCACCTTCGGCAGGCAGGTCCTCGACCCACAGGTAGGCGTTGCCGACGGCATCGGTGGCGAGATAGCGTACCGCTCCGAGCTGCTCAGCGGAGTCCACTCGCAGGGTGGCTGCGGGCCGACCCTTCGCAAAGGCGGTTGCGCGGGCAGAACGGCCGGTCGACCACTCCTTCTCGACCCCGAAAGCGTGCCCGCCCGATCGCTGGATCGCGTGGGCGGCCGTGGCGGCCGCGGGCATCCGCATCACCTGGCCGTCGAGAACGACAGGCAAGCGCTTCCCTTTCGCTGCACCCGGGCCTGTGAGCCGGATCTGCCAGGTGCCGGCGAGCTCGAGACGGATCTCGGGAGCCCCCGCGCGGTCGAGCGTGACGTCGAGGCCTGTCACGCCTTGCTCGAGGTAGGTGGCCGGGATCTCCCAGCTGGCCACCTCGTTGCCACAGTCATCGATCTCGCGCACGGCCGACGGCTGTGCGGGTAGGTCGAGCAGGAACGTGCGCCTGGCAAGGACCGCGATGTCGACCGGGCAGACCGTCGGATCCGCCCACTCGGTCGTCGTCTGCTCACCCGTTGCCGGGTCGACGATGACAATGCGGCGGTTCACTCCGTCGATGATGTGGAAGCGTCCGGCCTCATCGAGGGCGAAGGCCGAGGGACCCCAGGTCTCTACCTCCTCCCCGGTGGCCATGCCTGCCTGGCCCGGGCCATCGCCCACATCGAGCGATAGCACCTCCTCGAACCCGCCGGGCACGTCACGTTCGGGCGGTCCCGAGCTGTGAGGTGGGCTGGCGAATCGTGGCGGGTCACTTTGCTCGGCGAAGACGGCAGTGGGTGCCGCCGCCGCCACCACGCCGAGTACCATGAGCGCGGCGAGCACGAATGCTAGCACGCGCTCGAACGGAGCGAGTGCAGTAGCGGTGTAGAGCGTGGTGGACGTGCGGGCGTGAGACTTCATGTCGATCTCCCTCCTTGGAGTGGACGTGGCGCAGGAGGGGGTCTGCACGCACAGCATACGTGACGGGTGTTAGCAGGCTCTTAACAGGACCTTACCGCCCACTCCGCCCGCTGGTCTGCGCGCTCGGGTAGAATCTGACGGTGTCGTGTGCGATTCGAGAGGGAGTGCGTCGTGGCGAAAGACCGTCTGCGCGAGGTGTTCGGGGAGTGGGAGGCCGTCATCGGCCTGGAGGTCCACACCGAGCTGACCACGCTTGCGACCAAGATGTTCTGTGGCTGTCCGGTAGCGTTCGGCGGGGAGCCCAACACGCGGGTGTGCCCGGTCTGCCTCGGCATGCCCGGCGCCCTGCCCGTGCCCAACGAGGCCGCTATCGAGGCTACCGTGCTCGCAGGTCTTGCCACGGGCTGCGATATCGCGCCGTGGAGCCAGTTCCACCGCAAGAACTACTTCTATCCCGACATGCCGAAGAACTACCAGATCTCCCAGTACGACCTGCCGTTTTGTGCTAACGGTGCCGTTGATGTCGACGTCGAGCCCGACAAGGGACTACCGCAGCGACCGGACCGGGACGGCGACTACGTGACGCGGATCGGCATCACGCGGATCCATCTCGAAGAGGACACCGGCAAAATGATCCACGTGGGCGGATCCGAGGGGCGCATCGCCGGCGCGACGCACTCGCACGTCGACTACAACCGCGCCGGCACCGGGCTGATGGAGCTCGTGACCGAGCCAGACATCCGGACGCCGGAGGAGGCGCGCCGCTTCGCGCAGAAGCTCCGCCTCATCTGGCTCTCGCTGGGCGTGTCGGACTGCAGCATGGAGGAAGGCTCCATGCGCGTGGACGCCAACGTGAGCGTGCGGCGCAGGGGTGAGACCGGACTCGGCACGAAGGCCGAGGTCAAGAACATGAACTCGTTCAAGGCGCTCCACGACGCCCTCGCTTACGAGATCGTCCGCCAGGTCGAGTTGATCGAGAGCGGCGGGAGCGTCGTGCAGGAGACGCGCCACTGGGACGTCGGTGCGAAACGGACATCGTCACTGCGCGGCAAGGAGGAGGCGCACGATTACCGGTACTTCCCCGAGCCGGATATGGCGCCCTTCGAGTTCGCTCCCGAGTGGATCGAGAGCGTGCGCGCGAAGCTGCCCGAGCTGCCCGACGCCCGCAAAGAGCGGTTCATGACCGACTACGGGCTGCCCCCGCACGACGCAACGGTGCTCACCGGCGACCTCGGCATGGTGGCGTTCTTCCAGGCAGCGGTCACAATCGCCGGACTTGAGCGTGCAAAGTCCATCAGTAACGTGATGCTCAACGACCTGTCGATGCATCTGAATGCCGAGGGGATCGCGGTCGAGGAGTCCAAGGTGGTCCCGTCGATGGTCGCCGAACTCGTGGCGCTCGTCGAGGACGGCGCGATCTCCAGCAAGCAGGCCAAGGAGGTCTTCGCCGAGATGGCACAGACGGGGGACGCCCCGGGGGCGATCGTCGAGCTGCACGGCATGAAGCAGGTGAGCGATACGGTTGCGATCGAAGAGGTCGTCGACCAGGTCATCGCCGCCAACCCGGGGCAGGTCGAACAGTACCGGGAAGGCAAGCAGGGCCTCATCGGCTACTTCGTCGGCCAGGTCATGCGCGAGATGGGAGGGCAGGCCAACCCGAAGGTCGTCAACGACGTGCTGCGCGAACGGCTCGGCGGGTAGACTCTACGGGCCCTGCACCTGGATCGCGATTCCGGTCGGTCCGTCGGACGGACGGCTCCGGAACACCCAGGCCTCGCGCCCGTCGCCGTGGACGGGCATGTCCGAGGGCCAGTCATCGGGCAGGCTCGTCTCGCTGCTCGAGACAGTCATATCGCCCTCGTCGCTCTGCATGGTGACTGTCTCGCCGTTGTTTCCCCTTACAAACGCTACCATTCTCATACCCTGTCGCGCCTGGGGCCCTCTGAAGTCACGTCGGTGAGCGCTCCGGGGAGGTGTGGGTGAGCGAACTCGAAACCACTCGCAGTGAGCGCGGCAGGGGTCGCACGCTGGCTGAAGAGCATGTAGGGCGCGACCTCGCCGAGGATGATCTTGAGCGCGAGGCCGGGGACGGGTAGCCACGAAGGGCGGCGCATGACCCTGCCGAGGGTGGCACTGAACGCGTGCATCGTCGCCGGCTCGGGGGCTACGGCGTTCACCGGTCCCGAGAGTGTGGGAGTCGCGATCGCGTAGCGGTAGACGGCAGCGATGTCGGCGTGGTGGATCCAGCCGACCCACTGGCGTCGAGCGTGCAGGCCCACCGGTCCGCCCACGAACAGGCGCATCGGGAGCGCGAGGCGGGGTACGAGTCCCTCGCTGCCGAGGACGAGGCCCGTGCGCACGCACACCACGCGGGCGCTTCCTGCGCGTGCGGCTTCGAGCGCGGCCGACTCCCACTCTGCGGCGAGCTGGCCGAGGAAGTCAGCACCGGCCTCTGTGCCCTCGTCGAGAACCGCGTCGCCGCGGTCGCCGTAGTAGCCGATGCCCGAGGCGCTCACAAGCACGCGCTCGCGATTCGGGTCGGCAGCGTGGGCGTCGGCAAGGGCGCGGACGATCGCGCGGTTGGTGCCGATGCGGCTGTCGCGTAGTGCATGCTTGACGGCTGCGTTCCACCTGCTTGCGATCGGGTGGCCCGAGAGGTTGACGACCGCGTCGGCGGCAGCGATCTCGGCAGCCCATGGGCCGTCCTGGTCGTGGTGGTCGAAGGTTGCCTGCCGCACACCGTCTGGCGCGGGCGTACGAGCGGGGCGGCGCGAGAGCCAGACCACCTCGGCGTCCTCGGCGAGCAGTTGAGCTGTGAGTTCCCGGCCGATGAAGCTGCTTGCCCCTGCGATCGCGATACGCATACGAGCCCTCCCTCGTACGAGAGCTGACCGCGCCTCCGTGCACTCATCGTACCCCAGGCGGTCGAGCAACGAGGCGTGTCGCCGGGACTCTCGTGGAGCGGACGGTGCGCCTTACCCGCCGCCGGCCTGTTCGCGCAACACGTCGAGCAGGCGCACCATCGCCAGTGTGTCCAGACCGCAGTACTCGATCAGGTCGGCGTGGAGTTCGGCGGTCTGCGCGGGGGACAGCTCTCCCCGTAACGAGCGCAGGTAGAGCGCGCTTGCGGTCGAGCCGTCGGGGATGCCGAGGCCTTCGTAGGAGAGGTCCGGACACCAGGCCGGCAGGACCGCCTTGATCGACGAGCGACCTGCGGCGGCGGGGTGGCGGGTGTGAGTCCGGACCATCGATTCGAGGTCGACGAGCCGCAGTACTACCGCTCCGATCGCGCTGCCGAGATCGGGGAGATCGTGTGCGAGTTCTCTCAGCCGGGTGCGCTCGAACGCGGTGTAGTGCATCACCGACCCGGAGCCGTCGAGGTCGGCGATGAGGCGCTCGGAGAGCGGACGTCGAGGGTCGTTTGACCCGGTGTGCAGGTACTCGCGGTGCTCTTGCGAGCCGTTCTCGTGGTGTACGTGTATCGAATACTGGAAGGGAACGGTCTGATAGGGATGCGTTCCGGGCCACAGCGGCAGCGCCGGATTCACCGTCTCGAAGTCGAGGTGATAGACAGGCCACGTGAGACTTTCGAGTTCACGCGCGAGTGCGGTGGAGTCGACTTGAGGCAGGCCGCTCTTGACGACATCTACGGCCGCCTTCTGGGCGGGGGTCAGCATTGCGAACGTGTCGGGGATCTGTCGGATGTCGGTCACACCGAGATCGAGCAGCGAGTGGAGTGTCTCCTCGCCGAGGCGGGGGAGAGCGGTGACCGGGTAGTCGCAGCGTGAGAACTCGGCGTGGCAGTGGCCCGAGAAGTCGCAGCCGTAGGGCTTGCGGCACCGGTCGCCGATACGTACCTGCGGCTCGGGGTCGGCGAGCATCTCGCGGAAGCCCTCGAGGAGCACCGGGATCTCGGGAAGCTTCGCGCGCGCCGCAGCGGTCACGTCTTCGATAGCAAACAGCCGCTCCAGGTCGTACTCGCCACCCTCCCAGACGTAGGAGGTGTCGAGATGCACGATGTGTGCGCGGCGGATGGGCAGCCCGGCGCCTTCGACGACGTAGACCTGCACAGCGGCGTCGGTGATGTTCTCGGGCTTCACGCGGCTGCTCGACTTGACCTCGTAGAGGTCCCAGGTGCCGTCGCCGACCGCGACCAGGATGTCGACGCGCACGAGTACGTCGTCGAAGAAGAAGGCGGGCTCGTAGAGGGTGGTCGCGTCCTCGGCCAGCAGGCGGGTGGTGGTCACGAGGGCCTCGGGGGTGTGACGGTAGTCCTCGGCGATCTCGACTCCGTCCGGAAAGAGTCGCTGCGCTAACACGCCTACTACTGAGCCCTGGTCGAAGATCCACTGCTTGGACTCGGGCACCGGATCGGCGAGCCCGGGGTGGTGGACGGCGAGCCACAGCGCCTTCTCGCACTGAAGTCCCTTCTGGAACCGTGATTTCGAGAGTCGCGTGTTCATGGTGAGAGCATATCAGGGCGGTCTGACATGGATGTCGGTCACCCGGGTCGTGTGTTGTCGTATGATAGGGGTAGCGGCTCGTTTACCTGTCTTCGAACTAGGGAAAGGGTGACTGATGACTTCACCGTGGCGGTTCGTGCCGGGGATGACCCTGTTCGTCACAGTGCTGGCAGCAAGCATGTTGCTTGCGAGCGGGTGTTCGGACGGCTCCGCATCGAATGGGACCGCCGATCAGGCCGCACCCGCTCCCCCTGAAGAGGCCGGTGCCCCCGTGGAGGAGCGCGTCCTTGAGCAACTGCCCGGCTACCCGCACGACGTGGTGCCGCTCTACGAGGTCAAGCTGCTCGACACGGTCTACTACTCGGTGCGCAACGATCCGCAGTGGGAGATCGTCGAGGGGGGCTTGCGCAACCTCTACCACTCGGTCTGGGAGTCGAACGTCCCGGCCGCCGACGTGCTCGCCTACTACCGCGATCTCTGCGACGAGGTCGATGAGGAGTCGAGCTTTGGCGAGCAGCTCTACGGGCGCATCGGGGTCTACAATATCTCCCTCAACACTGGCTTTCACAACGACAAGAACATGGCGTACTTGAGCGTCGACCTGCCGAGGGATACTCTCGCCGAGATCAATCCGTTCTTCGAGGAGTATCCCGAGGGTCTCGTCGAACTCGATGGTTCCTTCGCTGTCTACGAAGAGATGTACTACCAGGCGCTCTTCGGAGGAAACGACGTGTTCTTCACTCGGCACTTCGACATCATCGATACGAACGGTGACGGGCGTCCCGAATACGAGGGTGACGCTAGGATCGCATACTTCGAGGAGCGCTTTGGCGATAAGCCGGACTTCGAGGTCGATCCCGAGTACAACACGGTCAAGTGGACGGATGGCGAGTACAACGTGGTGGTTGCGTTCTCGGGAGATAGCTCCCGGGGCGCGCTCACCGTAGGGTATGACCTGGCCGAGTAGGGGAATCGATGGTTCCCGCACCGGTGGCGGTGCCCTCGGATTCCAGTACATTTAGAAGGTAGGGTAATCGGCGGCGCTTTCTCCGGGCGATGAGGCGGGAGGCGTCGTGCCGGCAGGCACTCGGAGCGGGTTCATCGCGGTCTTGATCGCGGTCGCATCGCTCTTAGCCACCGCATCCGTAGCGCTTGCATTCGACGAGACCGGCTACATGGACGGCTCGGAGAGCGTGTGTTACTCGGCATGTCATCACCGGTCACTATTCCGAGCCAGGGACCGCACGGTGCCTACACCGGCAGCACCAGCAGGTGTAATATTTGCCACACCCCCCACGATGCCGCAGAAGGCAGCGCCAAACTCCTTCCGGCGGCTACGGTAGAGCAGAAGAACTGGCCGGTGGTGCGCCAGAACGTCGGCTACGCCCGGTTCGACACCCCCGGCGAGCTTCAGGTCCTCAAAGAGATCCACTCACTGGTCAGGTTGCACACGAACTTCTTCATGCCGTCTGCCAAACTGATCTCAGGTAGGGCCTACTACTACCTCGTGGAGTCGGCGAGGGTGGATGGCAAACCGCGCATCGTCTCCCAGCGGTATCTGGGTCCCGCCGATGAAGTGCTCGCTCGCCTGTGCTGCGTGCTCGCCCTGGCAGTGGCCCACCTCATGCGGCGCGAGGCGGCGCGGTCGGGAGTGTCGATGAGCGTGCGCGAACTGGTCGGCGCGCTTTCCGGGATCGAGGAGAAGGTGCTCCTCTACGAGGGGCAGCGGGGTCGGCCGAAGGCCAGATAGATGCTGACTGAGATGGACTTAGACCAGGGACGTCTCTACGCCCTGTTTGGTCTGGATGCCTACGCCCAGTCCTGCCGAAAGGCCGTGTTTAGGTAATACACGCGGCAGACTCGCGCACACCCACCCACTGACATGCCTGTGCCGTGCCGCAACGGAACGAGCTGGCCGCCATCGTCCTCTCAGGCGATTTTCGGCTGCTAATGTGCGGGAGTGGGATCGCCCTGTTGTTCGTTCCCGTTCTTCTGGATGAACTTGAAGTAGAGCTTGTACAACCATATAACGACGCAACAATACGCAAGGCCGCTTGTGAACAGGGCAAGTGCGTGCAGAGCCGTCCCAGCAGGCCCAGCGAAGTACGGATCCTCGGTTATCCCCAGGAAGGCGAGCACGGGAACTCTCCATTCCTCGAAGATGAACTGAGGTAATACCACGAAGCCGACGGCGACGACAACGAGCAAGACAATTCCGGTTATCTGTACCCACACAGGCGCTTTGAGTTCCATTTGTTGAGGGGAGAAGTTCTTGCGCAGTACCAGCCAGCCTGTCCAGAAACCGGCCATCATAATGAGAATGGGCACTGCCACCGTCATCACGAGGTACAGGATACCGACAACATACTCCCACCAGTACAAGTCCTCCATGACGATCGCCTCCTTTGGAGTCGCGAGCGGTCAGGTGTCGCGACTACGGCCAAGACGGAGCCAGGCACAGCCGATGTCCGCAGAATACATCTCCTCTGGGCCCATCAGTCCAGCGGTCACACCGCGTGCAGCCGCATTCGCCTCGAAGCCAGTCGGGAAATACGAGAATTGCCGAAATCCCAAGTATCGCGGCTGCCACTTTAACAATCAAAGGCACAGGATTGCCTACCGTCTCGATTCGCACCGTCACGCCGGCTTCTTTCGCAACGAGCGCCATCTCTCCGTCGTCTGCCACGAAACAGAACTCTTCGATCGGAACAGCGACGATACCTTTCCGTGTCGGGACGAGCACGGCGTTGTCCTCCACTTTCAGCTGCGCCGCTCGTCCGTCAAGAAACGCCGGAGTCGTCTCCCCCAGCGGCAGGGGGATAGACAAGTACTCCTCGTCGAGCCCGTTACCCTCCGGCGCCTCGAGCACCAGCACCGGCTGGCCTTCGATTATCAGGACCTCGCCCTTAACGTTTTGGATCCCTGACGCTGGCGCTCTCTCTTGAGCCTGGACGGTTCGTTTCCCCGCAGCGGCCGGTTCCGCGGCGGCCACGAAGAAGAGTGCCGCTGCCAACAGGGTCGAGAGTGTCTTGCTAGATGTTCTTCTCATCACTGAAACCCCGTAGAATCTCTCCAGCTTCATCACGTGTCACGGCTGCGCGTCGCCCCTTTCCCCCATGTGCGCGAACCGATCACTTCCTCCTGCTGGTGTCATACCATCTGGGTACCCCCGCTCCTTCAGGACAAAACAGCCCGGAGTGAGTGTTTTCTATGGAGCCGGTGTCCGCACCGCACAGCGAGCGGATTGGGGATCGAGGGCGGGGAAGCGCTCATAGATCCGAATCACGAGGCCGACGATGCCCTAGCGCGAGTTTCCTGGCTCGCATCCCCAAGGGTCACTGACGGGAGAGGGATCTTCCCGCTGCCGGGTCGCTGAACTGCACTCCCTAGTTTCCTGGACTTGCTTTCTTGCGCGAGATAGTGGATTACCTAAAAACGTGGCGAGCATCGTGAGCAAACTGATCTCAGGTAGGGCCTACTACTACCTCGTGGAGTCGGCGAGGGTGGATGGCAAACCGCGCATCGTCTCCCAGCGGTATCTGGGTCCCGCCGATGAAGTGCTCGCTCGCCTTCGCGTGGCCGAGATCGTCGATGAGGTCGCAGGTCCCAGACGCAAGGATGCCGCCGCCTTGGTGGGCACTTACGTCGCCCTGTGTGTCGCCAACAGGATCGTCGCTCTGAATCGCCCCGGGTTCATCGGAGACTCGATTCCTTGAGTCCGACTGTATCGTTCGCGGCCTGCTCAAGCCAGTAGAGCCCTTCGAATTCTGCCGGCGGGATGTCGCCGATCGGCTCGAGCATCCGGTGGTTGTTTAACCAGTGCACCCACTCCAGAGTGGCGAACTCGACGTCCTCGAGGCTTCGCCACGGGCCCTTCCTCCTGATCACCTCGGTCTTGTACAGGCCGTTGATCGTCTCCGCGAGTGCGTCGTCGTAGGGGTCCTCCTTACTGCCGACCGACGCGACCGCGCCGGCCTCTTGATTCCATCGCAACTCCCCACTGTCGAGGTGTTGCGACGACCGTTTGAATTCACCCTGGACTCCGCGGTCGCTGTGGTGGATCACGCCCTCGGCGCCGTTCCTGGCATGCACCGCCATCTTCAGAGCATCGAGCGCCAGATCGCTTCGAAGCGATCTGGAGACCCGCCAGCCCACGATCATGCGTGAGAACCCATCGATCACGAATGCGACGTAGACGAAGTTCACCCAGGTCGCCACATAGGCGATGTCTGCAACCCAAAGCCCGTTGGGGCGAGTCGCGACGAACTTGCGGTCGACCAGGTCTGCGGGCCTGTCCGCTGCAGAGTCCGCAATCGTCGTGACCTTGTATCCGACCCGTTTCACGCCGGAAAGCCCCAGCTAAAGCATCAGGCGCGCGACCGTGCAGCGCGCCACGTGGAAACCTTCGTGCTTGAGCTGCTTCCACACCTTGCGAGCGCCGTAGCACAGGCCGGCATGACTCGCAGCGCGTTCATTCAGGAGGCGACCGGTCACTACCTCGCCCGGCTCGAGTACGACGTCGAGCGCGAAGCGCGTGCGAAGCGCGTCGAGCGCGCGATCGCCGGCATGCGCGAGATCGGCGAGAGTCTGCCCTCCGGTGCGGACGGGGTGCGCCTCATACGACACACTCGAGACACCGTTCCCGGATGGGCCGCGTGTGGTCCCCTCGGCCAAGATGAGTAGGCCGCTGCGCATCTCCACCGGAACGCCTGTGGTGATCGACAGCTCGGTCGCGTTCAAGTGGTTCGACGCCACGGAGTACGGGGCCGACGTCGCCGTCGAGCTCCTCCGCGAGCACGAGCGCGATGCGACCGCGCTTATCGCTCACGCGGAACGTCTCGCCCTCTACGATGCGACCTTCATCGCGCTGGCGAGCTGGCTTGACGCCGACCTCGTCACCGCCGATCGTCGCCAGGCGCAGACCGACTCCTGCCGGGTACGGCTGATCGGCTGAGGGGGCGACCAATATCGGCCGCAGCCGTGCGCACGGCTGCGGCCGGCGGCTCGGGCCACGAGCATCTAGCGCAGACCCAATGACCGCTTGATCGCTTCATCGACCTCTTGCATGATGTCATCGTCCAGCAGGGCGATTGGGTTTCCGATGAGCCTGGACTGATCAATAGTCATCATCTGTTCGCACATGACTGTACCGTTCTTAGGAAGTAGGCCAGTGGGGACGGTCACGTGGAAGGGATAGCGCTTCTTCATCTTCCTCGTTGTCAGGGAAACGACGATGGTGGTGGACGACAACTGATTGCCCGTGTTGTTCTGCACAATGAGAGCGGGACGTAGTCCCTCCTGTTCGGAGCCTCTTGATGGGCTCCAGTCGACCCAGTAGATCTCGCCCCTCATAGTCATGCTGCCTCCAAACGCCGGAGTCTCATGAAAAGACCTGGCGGCCTTGTCTCCCTCGAAACTCACAGTGCTCTTAAGAACCAATCCACAATAGGGTGGATCGACCCCTCTACTAGACCACAAGACATGGTATGTATTTACGCGATGCACGTCAAGTCACCATACACCGACACACTGTGATGGCGTGGTATTCGCTAGACAGTCTAGTACAACAATATGTACACCGATACTTGTTTCAGAGTCGCAATACTGGCAATATTGCAGATGCAGACGACCGGAGAAGGAGGCGACGGGGATGGCTGTGAGCGCCGCGGGAACCAAACCAGTACAGTTCAGATTGCCAGTTTGGGCTCGGGAATTCCTCGAGGAGCAGTCGCGTCAGGCCGGAAGCACGAAGACGGAAGTCGTTATCGAGGCACTGGGATGTCTACGCGAGAAAGAGATGACGGCACTGATGGCGGAGGGCTATCGTGAACTCGCAGATCTCAACACCCAGCTGGCTGAGGAGTCTATCGAGATTGCCGCCGAGACTCTGCCCGAATGGGATTAGCCGGCCAAATCAGCTGGTATGAAGGAGAGACCCCTTGCAATTGGGGGTTCTTCGCTTCTTGGAGAATCGAATCCATGAGCGAGTAGTCGTCCGCCCACGCACGGACGAGCCCCACCCAACCCGCACACCACACGCCCCCTGCGCGTGTCGTCAGACTCTTCCCGGTCATGTGAGCGAACCACCATCTCGACATCGCAACCAAGCACCTGAAGCAGCGCCAGCACCTTGTCGATCGACTTCGAGTAGTTCGTCTGGTCGATCAGCCGGTAGAACTGAGCGGGCGAGGTTTCCAGGCGCCGGATGATCTCCCTCTTGGAGAGGCTCGTCTGCTGCAACTGTCGTTGCGCCTCGAGCGTCAACTGATACAGGGAGTGTCGACGCCGATGAAACGCACGCGATCGGTGCTGCCGTCGTCGAAGCGGACGTCTACGGTGTCGCCGTCGATGACGCGGGTGACGGTCGCGGGCTCGAAGTCGGCGGCGGTCTGGAAGCTCGCATCGGCGACGCAGCCGGAAAGCGCGAGCGAGGCTGCGAGTAGCGCGCTCCAGACGAACGCGGAGAGCGCGAGCCGCAACCGCCGGGGACCGCGATTCGCATGCAGCCCGGGACTCACTGAGGCTGGCATTCCGTTGATTTCCCCGTCCGGAGAGCTGCGTGCCGTACCTCGGCCATCTTACGCGAACACGACCAGTGGAGTGCTGGGGCGCGGCCGGGTGAGCGGTGCCTAGAACTCTCCCGGCGCCGGTATCGACTCTGCTAGGAGGCTCGTAGGTTCCACACAGGGGGCGGTTCGAGGACCTCGGCTACGCCACCGAGATCCAGCCGTTCAGTTACGTGCGGCGCGGAGTCGAATACGACTCGCAGAACGGCATCGCCTACGTACCCGCCCAGCGGCCTGCACGCAAGGGTCCGAATGCCGGACCCACGCCCCTCGTCATAGTGGGCGCGCTACGACAAGGTCCCCGTCGGCAAGGGTGCCGATGACAAGGCGTCAGGCGTAGGCGTCGTCCTCGAGGCCGCCGAGCGGATCTCGAAGTATCGCCTCCCCTACGACCTCGTCTTCATCGCGTTCGGCGCAGACCGAGGAGTTCGGCTCGTTCTGGCACACCGCCAACGACGACCTCTACATCATCGAGGAGCTGCTCCCCGGCAGGCCGATGGTCCGCCTTGAGGCGTACACCAATCAAGAAGTGACTACTTGCTGCTTCCCGGGCTCTTGACGACTGTGACATGCACGGGGATGTCGTGCGAGAAGAACCCGCCCACGGTCAGGCTGCCTTCGTACTTGCGTGGCTGAGTGTCAGCAGGAACACGCAACTTCACATCGACTTGCACCGTCTCCCCCGGGCCCACATAGAACGGAGAGCTGGTCTCGGAGACCCATACTCTCTCGATGAACGACGCAATCTCGCCCTTCGGGGTTATGGACAGAGTCAGGCCCTCGTCCAACACGTTGCTGATTCTGAAGGTGTCCGGGAAGTTGCAATTGCCCGGAGGCACCTCCCCGAAATCCAGCTCGATCTCACCGGCGTCCGTCACCCTCGCCACCGGATTGGCAGCTCTTTCTCCCGGCTGCGGACGATCGGTGGTGCGTACGGCTTTTGCCGTGCCGGATGACAGAACCACGCCCTCGCTAAACGTCATTGCACGGAACGAGCTGCTGATGACTGAGGTCGTGCTCGTGAACAGCGCGCTGGTAGAACCGCTAACGGCTGCGAACAGACCCAGCAACACAACCACGGCGCATAGGGCTATCCGACGCGAGTACGTCGAATGCTTGCGCACGGACTCGCGGCGGCATTTGGTTCCGCTGCTGCTGGTGTCACCCGGTCTTCTTCTCATCTGTCTTTCCCATAGCCTTGGAGATGTTCCTCACCTCTGCGCCCACTAAGAGGGCGACCGGTAAGACGATCACAAGCACGAAACCAACGGGGCGCCTGACAAAGGCGGCCACGTAGCCGAAGTACGGAACACTGAAGCCTGCCGTTCCATGCAGACGATCAGGGGTAACGACCCAGGGGTCGGAAGATCGGTTCGCATCGCCCTTCGTCCTGAACGCGACCGAGCCGTCCTCAGTGCGCAGCCTCTCGACCACACGGTGTGTAGTCAGATCCATCGCTGCATCCGACATATCGAACACCCCCGGTGTGTGGAAGACGATGATGTCGCCGGTTTCCACTTCGTCAGCATCGATCTCCCTGGAGAACACGACACCTCCAACCCGGATCGTCGGCTCCATGCTGCCACTTAGGACGATCAGCGGCCTGTATGTGGTAATCGATTCCAGTGGCTCGTACTTCTGCATCTGCGCAAGCATGAGAATCACTGCGAGCAGAATCGCAGACAGCGCTAACCATGATGCCGTCTTCTTCATTCAGGCCACCGTAAACCTTGCAGCGAATACAGGTGAAGCGAAGACGTGCGCGGGGGGCTCGAGCCCCCCGCGCCGTCTCGCACTTCATGCGCACTGTAACCTGTTCGGGTCCAGAGCATTCAGCACCCTTCCGGCATACTCCCGCAGTCAGTCACTGAAGCTGTTCCAGCATGAAGGTGATGTTGAACTCCACGCTGTCGGACTGGATGATGTTGTCATTGACATCGTCGATCCACTGGGTGCCGTCCCATCTCCGCAGGTTCTCATCGAGCGAGACTCTGAGGAAAAAGGCGACTTCCTGACCCGGCTGCAGGGTAGCGTTGGCCGTGTACTTCTTGTTGGCCAGGCCGTTGAGGCCGGGAGTTCCCCACGGGTGAGTCGGGCCTGTCGACCACACGCCGATTATTTGCGAGGGGACGGACCAGCCCACCGGACCCCACCCGAAACTGCTTCCGATGTCTTCGTCTTCGTCAACGCTTACGATGTACCAGCCCTCTTCGTCGTTTCTCTCCAGTATCGTGATGTCGTCCCTGTCGAGAGTCGACAGCTGTCCGGTCTTGAGGTACTGACCGAGATGGCCGAGTCCTGGCCCCGGATCACCGGATGCCGGAGGGCCGTACAAGGCCTGCATGGCCTCCTTGGCCTGCTGTTCCGGACCGTTGGTGCCGTTGTCGTAGTTGACGATGTCGCCAAAGGTCGCCGAGATCCTACCAGGCAGCGAACCGGTGTTCTTTAGCACCCACTTGTGGTAGCCGCTGATATCGCCCGGCTTCATGTTCCCGACGTTGACGCTCTGCACGACACCCCCATCACCCACCTTGAGCGTCAACGTACCCGCGGTGAAGGTATTGCCCTCGCTAGTCGCCGAGTCGGTGAACAACGCCGATGTGCCGAGACCGGCCATCAGAGCCGCCACCCCGATGACCAGCAGACTCAGGAGTACTTTCCTGTTCATAACCATCTCCTGTTCCAGACGCTCTCCCCTCGGGAGAACGTCATTGCAGAGCCACGGACGCTGCGCGTTACTGCTGAACGGCATCGATCGTGACGTCAAGAGTCCCGCTCTTGCCCTGGTACTCATTGCCGGCATCCAACGGCATGGTAAGCGTGACGACGATGTCCGCTCCGCCAAGCACGTCAAGAGAGCCTGCGTCCGGCACTATCGAGGTCACTACGACTGGGTTATCTCCTTCTGCCAGATCACCCGAGACTTCAGCACTCACGGTGTAGTTCAATGGCAAGCTGCCCGCGTTGGTGATCGGCACTGTGAAGACCATGGTGTCGCCGGGCTTGATGTTGTCGACAGAACCCGCCCACCAGGTCGTTCCAGCCTCGATATCCAGCGTTCCCGCAGTGAAGGTGTTGTCCTCGCTCGTCGCCGAGTCGGTGAACAACGCCGCTGTGCCGAGACCGACCATCAGGGCGGCCACGCCGATGACCAACAGACTCAAGAGTACTTTCCTGTTCATTGAATTCCCCTCTCTTACTCGTTTTCTGCACTTCGAAAATCGGAACTCCTCATGCCCCCTCTCCACACCGTTGTAGTCCGAACTGCTGTAATGAAGCGTGCGTCCGGCGCACGCTGAACCGTCCCCCGTCAAGACACCTCCTCCCCCACGGTCGCTATACGGGATTCGAGAGTAACCATTGGCCTGATGCTCGATGCACTCACGCGATCTGACGGCACAGAACACCGTCTCCTCGGGTAGCGTGTGGGCGAATCCGCCTCGAGAAAGCACGAAAGACCGATCACGTGGACCGGTCTCACCATTGGCTCGCCGCCGAGGACGTACGGTGACCGCATCTCCCCAACATGTCGCAGTATCCCCCTTGCGTTCGCGCCTCGCCAACTGTCGCCCCACCACAGTGACCAGGCGTTTCCAGGAACCGCCGTGTAGCAAACTCGACGGCGATCTCAAAGCCCCCAGTAGAATCAAGAATACCCCCGCAGCATGGAATTGATGCTTGACTGCGCAGAATCATTCTGTTGGCCGATGCACGCTCATCCTTCAGGCCTATGATTGCGGGCAATCTTTCGCTGGCGCACGCTTCCAAGCCGAAGAGCCCGACGCGTAGTGCGTCCTTGCGACCGTCCGGCGACGGTTGCTCGCTGTCCGACGTAGTCGCTGGCGTCCGACCAGTCGACCACCCCCTGCCCCGCAGCTTACCTCCCGCCTGACGGCTCCTCGGCCAGTGCCGGGTCCCACAGACCGCGCCCGGCCTCGCGCGCCTCGGCCATCTTACGCGTCAGACCCGTGTGCTCCACTGCCCTCAGGGGGCAGTCCGGCACCGGCACGTAGGTCCGGCGGACGGAGAGGCGGGGCGTGCGGACGTCATGCGGGGGTCGAGCTCATGGACGCGCACGGCGATCTCGAAGCCGGCCTGAAGCGCGAAGGGGTCGCATGTAGCGCGGTTTGGAGCCCGGTGAGAGGCAGGTAAGCCCCCAGCGCTACCCTGGGCTCGGCGGTGAAGCGGCGGACCAGATCAGAGGATTCTGCTATTATTGACTCATATGGTTGGTCATATGAACAATGTAGTTGGTCACACCTCCGCAATAGCGAGCCTGTTTGTCACCGATACTCTGGCGGCGCTGCTCGCCCACTTCGCGCTGTTCCCGGAACGCTCGTTTTACCAGCGGGAGTTGGCGCGGCTCACAGATTCGAACCTCCACCTCGTACAGCGCGAACTCTCACGGCTCGAAGCCATCGGCCTGGTCGTCCGCACCCCACGCGGCCGTCAGGTCGACTACTCGATCGTCACCACTCACCCCGCCTGGCCCCCACTTCGCGACCTTCTGCTTCGCACACAGGCCCTCGCTTCGCGGCTCGCCGATGCACTGGAGCCGATCGAAGATGCCATCGCCCTGGCGTGGATCTTCGGATCGATGGCTCGTGGGGACGCGCGTCCCGACAGCGACATAGATCTGATAGTCGTGGGCGATGCGAGCCTTCGCGACCTGTCGCAACTCGAGCTCCCCGGCGGCCCCGAGCTCGGCCGCGAACTGAACATCGGCACTTACACATCGTCGGAACTAAGGGAGCGTATCGCGACCGACAACCACTTCGTCGCCGGACTCCTCGAATCCCCGCGAATCTGGATCAAAGGGAGCGACGATGAGCTTGCCCGCCTGGTCAGCCGAGGGTCGGCTCCGAACCCATCAGCGTAGAAGAAGTGAGATCGTCGCCCTGCTGGCCGCCTCCGACCGCGACCTGGAGGACTTACTGACCTCGGGGCTGTCACCCGATCGACGATTCGCCATCACCTACGGTGCCGCCCTGGGCTTGGCGACGATCGCACTACATGCATCTGGATATCGCTCCGTGGACGCAGGGCATTACGAGATCACGGTCAAAGCGCTGCCCCACACGCTCGGGCAGGCCCAGGCGACCCGCACGAGGTACCTTGACGCGTGCAGGATCAAGCGCAACCGCAGCGACTACGACGGCATCGGCTATGCATCAGACCGGGATGCGGAAGAGCTTGCTGCGGAGGTGCGGACTCTACGAGCGGATGTCCTTGACGGGCTTGGCTCGCGCCATCCTGACCTGAAGCCGTGAGTCCACCCAGTCGCCCCCACACCCTTACGGCAGCTGGACCGCGACGTGGCAGTTGAGGCACAGATCCTCCTTGGACTCCACGACCATCCGTGGGTTGGCGGTCGAGACTCCCGGATCGTTTGGCAGGCCGTCGGGCTGCTGCAGCTCGCCCACCGCCGCGGTCGCCCTGCCGTCGGCGCCAAGCGTGCCCACGTTGCGGCTGTCCTCGTGACACTGCTGACAGGTCGGACCCCGGCCATCCTGCAGTGGTGTGCGCGGATACGGCATGAGATAGCCACGGTTGAGCTGCTTCGGAAGCTCGAACTCGGGATCGCCGCCGATCGCTCCCAGCGACCCGAGCACCGTCTGCGCCTTCGGTCCGTTGTTGGCGAGCACCGGCAGATTTCCATAGACGTAGGGCGCCCCGCCGGGAGCGGTCGCGACCACGTCGGTCCCGTGCGCGCGAGGATGGTTCCGTACAGACCCTGGACACCCGTGCCGTCGTGGCAGGTGAAGCAGGTGCCGACAACCGTAGCCGGGAGCATCCCAAACTCGGGCATTGACCGAATAGGCGGACTCTATTTTCGGTGAAGTCGCTGAAGCCAACCGAGGGAGGAGTCCAAGACGATGGCAGCCCGAGTAGACCTTGGTGTGGTGGCGATGGGGCAGGGCATGCTCCCGGCGGACAAAATGATCGTGATCACCCGAGAGGTCCGACGCAACCGATGCGCCGATGCTGGTTATCGGGCATCTAAGGCTGACCCTCGGACGCGCCGGAGGCGATCTGTGGCGCACATCACGCAAGCCAATCTCGGCGCGATAGCAGCGAAACTCAAACACACGGCCCCGGAAGAGGCTCGGCTACCGGGCTACGGAGGAACGCCATGCACAATCGCAGGAAATCGCTCAGAAAGGCTAAGTGATGCAACTTCAAACTTGAACTTAGGTGTGCCGCAGAGGTCTTGACGGGAGACGAAGACAGGTGTTCCCCGGTGGCTGGACAAGCCGTGGCATCCCAGGGAGTATGTCCGCATGTATGCGAAGCGTAGAATGGAGGAGGTTTCCGACATGAAGAGAATGATCATCGGTGCCCTATCGATCATCGTGGTACTAGGTGCGACAGGCTGCGCGACTGCCGCAGAACAGGTCGCGGAGGACATCGCCGGTGAGGTTATCGGCGGGGAAGTCAACGTTGAAGATGGAGGCGTGACTGTCGATACCCCGGGTGGTGCGGTGACGGTAGGCGTCGACACTCTTCCGGATGGTTTCCCGGCAGACTTCCCGATTCCTGAGGCCGGGATATTGGAATCGTCATCGAGGGTCGCGGTGAGCGAGGGCACGGATTTCTACGTCAATCTCGTATCCGACGATGCCTTGACTGATGTCCTCGATTGGTACAAGGCGGAACTGGCCGCACAGGGCTGGGAGATGGAGACAGAAGTCCAGGTGCCAGGGGATACGAGTACGCCGGCGATGCTAGTCGCCAAGAAGGGTACGATGACCGGCACCATCACCCTAACTGCGGGTGATCCCTCAACCCGACTGGTCATTGTCGTGAACGTCAAGTAGCGACTGGCCGCTCGGTGGTCGACCCGGATCTCCTAGCCCGAGAGGGAGGGTCGCACGTGGAACGCGTCGAGAACACTGAGCCCGTGAAGATTATACCGTGCCTGGATATGAAGGACGGGCGCGTGGTTAAAGTTGTCCAGTTCGTGCAATTGCGGGATGCGGGCGATCGCGGAGCCGGTCGCGCTTCCGGTGATCGCGTCCGGAGGCGCTGGTACGCTTGAGTACTTCTGTGAGGGCGTGGTCGAGGGTAATGCGACCGCGCTGCTCGCGGAGTCAGTGTTTCACTTCCGGACATTCACCGTAGCTGAGGTGAAGGAGTTCCTGGCAGACCGTGGCTACCGGTCCGGCGATAGTAGGGGTTTCAGGGTCGCCCGTGGTCGATGATCGGAGGCCTTCGAGTGAGCGACGAACAGGACATGTCCGTCGCGCCCGAGTTGAATCCGGTCCCGGGGTTGCGCATTGATGTCACCGCCAGGGGTCCGTATTCTGTGACCGGCGACGTGTCGCCTCTGTCGCTGCGGTTTCTCGGCGAACGAACCGTTTTGCGGCTTCTCGCACATCGCAAAGGGATTCGATGGCGCTGAAACGGCCGGGCACAACTCTTACATGGAGCAATCCGTGAACATCGAGAGCACGAGACTTGAGCTTCGTGACGCGCGTGAGCTATGCGCTGAAGCCTGTTATTGCGATCGCGGCCCAGGGCTGTGGAATCTCGTGAAGGAGTGCGCCGACAGCTGGAGGCAAACCGACGGCGATGGCCGCCTCTTCGCTCGAAAGTCCGCGAGCGACACCCTCCCAGAACTGCTGGAGGTGCTCCCGACGACAGTCGGGCGGCCGACCAGGCGAGCGTATGGGCGGCCGTAGCGCACGGTCACTCAGCCGTGTTCTTCTTGGTTCCATCGCAACTCCTCATTGTCGAGGTGTTGCAACGACCGCTTGAATTCACCCTGTCGATGACTACCGGTGTGCGGGTTTCAAACTGGAATGGTCTACTCATCGTCAGAGTCGGGGGCAGCAGTCAGCCGCCCCGGAACCTCGTCGCGTATCTGTCTGATGAGCGTCACGCCGTCAGGGCCCGGAGGCAGGTTCGCCCCGATCTCTCGCGCATGCCCTTGATCGCTCGCTCGATCCTATCAGCCCGCTCTTCACGCTCGCGTTTGTAGCCGAGCTGTGCGAGGTAGCGCCCGGCCGCCTCCTGGCCGAAGGTGCTGCGGGTCATGCCAGTGGTGGCTGCCTTGCGGTCGATCTCCTCCAGCATGCCTTTGGGGAAGGATATGTTCGCCTTGCCCATCGGTATCCCTTTCGGTAGCACTAGTTGTAGCACCCATTGAATTTGGAGTCCCGGCATCGCGCAACTCAGGGGTTTCCGCGATCCTTACTGCCCAGTCCCCGGACACGCCGGAGCCGGTGACCCCAGCGGTGCGCCGGCTCCGGGATTGGCGTTGCGAATGTGCGAACTAGAAGCGGCTACCCTTTTCGCCACGCACATGGCAAACAGAGCAGAATATCTCCACGTGACAGCTGTAGCAGTCGTTGATGATATCAGGAGAAGCGTGGGCGGCCTCGTCATGCTGCGAGAGCCAGGTCTGACGCGGGTCGCCGGCGGGGTGATGGCACTGGTCGCAAGCGGTCGCGTTCAGCTTGGGGTCACCCGTCTTGTTGTGACAACGGGCGCACATGTCCGGGTTAGCGTCTCCGAGCGCAACATGCTGCTCGTTGAAGTCTGCCGGATGCGGCATCTCAAGCCCGT
>CAYGFZ010000010.1:0-52671 GCA_964349355.1 uncultured Coriobacteriaceae bacterium
CAGTAGCTGCATAGATATCGAGCCCCGCACCCAAGGCGCTCACAACGATATCGCGCGCCGTCGTCTCTGGTCGTCGATGGTGATCAGCAGAGGCCGGTGTGTGGTTGTGCAGATCGGCCGCGAAGACAGGCATGGGACCGTCCTATCGCTTATAGAGCAAGTTCTGATTGACTATATCATACGGGCTTATTCCTGGCATCTTCCCGCGTGCCCCCCTCCTCCCCGCCGCCTCGTTGGTCTATACTGACCTCGGGACACGGTCGGCGCCCTTCGGCGCCCCGGGGGGAGGACGGGATGGTCGAAATCGACAGGACCACCGTGCGCGACGAAGAGGCGATCGAGCGGGAACGGCTTCGCTCGTATACCGCGATCGGCACCGCCCTGCTGGCGGTCGTCGTCATCATCGTCGTCCTGCTCTTCTGGCGGACCTGCAGTGCCGACGAGGGCAGTCGCATTGCACGTGGTGGCGGCGGGGTGGTCGATGTTCTTCAGGGAATGAACGCCGAGCCGGGTGACATCGCGATCTGGCTGATGCCGGGGACCGACCTCGATGCGGTCCTCATGAGGTACGACCTCGATCCACAAGATGCCGTGTCGTTCGGCGAAGGCACCTATGTGGTCTCGATCGGGGAACGCGACGGCGAGTCACTCGTCGAACGGATGCGGCGTGACCCGGCATTCTTCGACGCGGGGTTCGTCTACTCGGAGTAGTCTTTCCCCTGCGCAAGAGCCCCTCTAGCGTGCCCTCGGGTAACTTCCGAGCACCTTCACGCCCCGCAACTTCAGCCGCAGACACTCCAGTGCGAGTGCGACTGCCGGGTCCTCGGCGTGCCCTTCAAGGTCGACGAAGAACATGTACTCGCCGAGGAGCCGCTTGGTCGGGCGCGACTGTATCTTGGTCAGATTGATGTCCCCGTACGCGAACTCCGACAGGATCATCAACAGCGCACCGGGACGATCCTCGTGCAGGAAAAGCGCGAGTGTGGTCTTGTCATCGCCGGTTCGCGGCTCTGTGCCACGCCCCACCACTACGAAGCGGGTCTTGTTGTCGCCGTAGTCCTGGATAGACTGCGCCAGCAGTTCGCCTCCGTGCAGGCCCGCTGCGAGCCGTGTCCCGACCGCTGCGGTTCCGGGCTCGCACACGGCACGCTGCACCGCCTCGGCGGTAGAGTTCGCGGCGACCACGGGCCGCCCCGGAAGGTTTTCGGCCAGCCACTTGCGGCACTGAGCAGTGGCGTGCGGATGGCTCGTGACCACTCGCACGTCTGCCAGCGAGGTGCCCGGCGCGGCGATCAGCGCATGGCGGATCTCAAGAACGACCTCGCGGTCTATAGTCAGGTCGAAGTCGAACGCGAGCGCATCGAGCGTCGCGTTCACGCTGCCCTCGACCGAGTTCTCGATCGGCACGACCCCTGCCTCGGCCTCATCGCGCTCCACCACCGAGAAGACCTCCTCGATCGTCGAGCACGCCACTGTTTCCAGCCCCTCGACACCCATCGAGAGCAGTGCCTCTTCGGTGAATGTGCCTGCCGGTCCGAGGAACGCGTATCGGGCCATCATCGGTCCTTCCGTGAGCCAGGCTGAGCCGTGGCCGCGGTTCCTGTTTCACCCTCTGAGGTCCGGCCGAATGTCGGCCGCGGCGAGCGCACTCGATTCTTCCCGCCGTTCTTCGCCTGATAGAGGGCGTCATCGGACTGCCTCAGTAACATTTCTTTGCTGTCAGCATGTGCAGGGTAGGTCGCCAGGCCCAGACTTATCGTCAATCTCGGACCGGTCTGACCATCCGCATCGGCGAACTCGTGCTCAGCAACGGACTCACGGATCTTCTCGGCCACCACGAAAGCGCCCGCCGGATCCGTTTCCGGCAGAACCACCGCGAACTCCTCGCCGCCGTAGCGGGCTACCAGATCCACCTCACGAACGGACGTCCTGATCGTTGTGCCGAGCTCAGCGAGTGCGCGGTCGCCAGCGATGTGGCCGTGCGTGTCGTTGAAGCACTTGAAGTCATCGACATCGATCATGATGAGCGACACGTCCTTGTGGTAGCGCCGTGCGCGCTCGACCTCGTCATCGAGCCGGTGCTGAAGATGCCGGTAGTTGTACAGGCCAGTCAGCTCATCGGTGATCGCGAGACGGCGAGTCAACTTGTAAAGCTGCGAGTTCTCAACAGCCACCACTAACTCACTTGAAACGGACTGCAGAACGATCCGGTCCTCGGAACTCAGCTGATCGATGCTCTCCGATTCAGCACAGAAGACCACCATCATGTGCTTGTGGTCGAGGATGGAGATGCACGCAAAGTGGGTATCCCCGAACTCTAAGGCGGTGGGGTCTGCGAGGATCCGCTCCGGACGGGGAACGACCGGGACGCTCCGTCCCGTGATACCGGTACTTGCGCTGAAGAGGGTCTCCGCCTTCTGTTTGTCGATAACGAACATGCAGCACGACGGGATGTCGATGACCTTCTGAAGTATCTGCAACACCAGCGGGCCGACCCTGTCGAAGTCCAGACTCGAATGGACGACCTCGGTGATCTGCGATACAGCTTGCAGTTCAGACAGGCGTCTGGTGAGCTGCTCGGTCAACTCCTCGTTCTGGGCGTTGGAGATCTCTACCTCTCTCTGACGCTCGTAGTGCCGGGCGCTGGCAAGCGCGGCAACGGAGCCCACGTAGACGATCGCCACGCCCTTGAAGACGACGACCGCGTACTCGGTCCATGTGGTCGGGGCGTGCGCGAGCTCCTGGGCCACCAGATAGACTGCCGCAGACGCAGCGGCCATCATCCACATCTGCCTGCGGCGAATCACGTAACTGTAAAAGACCGGCAGCGCGAACAGCGCCGGATAGACGGGGTCTTGCAGTTCGCGCATGCCGACAACGAGGAACCCGAGCGCCAGCAGATCGAATGGCGCGGTCCACACGAGCATCTCTTCGTACGCGATATCCCGGACACGTGACGTGACCATCATCCCGGCGGTTATCACCGTGACCGTGACCGAACCCGCGATCGTCCATCCGTTCGTCACCGTGCCGAGACCCTCGCCTGCTGCGACAGCGAGCAACACCCACGAGGCGACCACGAGCAAGAGGCGGCTCGCCGTGTATACGGACTGGCTCATGAGCGGACTTGTGGACGCACTACCGGTATTCACCGACACTCCGAGGAATCGAGGACATCATGACGCCAAATGACTAGCCGACCACGCGCGACGCGCTATAGTTGCCACAGAGTATAGCGTGTGACGGGTGGTCCCGCGCGTCTCAAGAACCCGACAGAAAACGAGGTCTGCATGCATCCCGATCGACTCCGAGAGCTGCTCGACAAAGTCGCCTCCGGTACCGTCCCTGTCACGGCCGCTCTCGATGACCTTCGGTCGTTACCCTTTGCGGACCTCGATGACGTGAAGATCGACCACCACCGTGCGCTGCGGTGCGGATTCGCCGAGGTCGTCTTCGGCGAGGGTAAGACACCTGGCCAGGTCAGAACAGCCGGCCGCGAACTCCTCGAGCACGGCGATGTGGTGCTGTGCACCCGCGCGAGTGCCGCACACTACCAGGCACTCGCTCAGATCGCTGCCGATGCCCGATACTTCGAGGCCGCACGCCTCATCGTCGTCGACCGTCGTGAAGAACGCCCTGCCGTCGGACACATCGTTGTGGCCACAGGCGGGACGGCCGACACCCCGGTCGCCGAGGAGGCCGCGATCTCGGCTGAGGTCATGGGCAACCGGGTGACCCGCCTCTACGACGTCGGCGTCGCAGGAGTCCACCGGCTCCTTGCACAGCAAGACACGCTTCGTGACGCCCGGGCGATCATCGCGGTCGCCGGCATGGAAGGTGCTTTGCCCTCGGTGGTGACGGGGCTCGTTTCGGCTCCGGTGGTCGCAGTCCCGACCTCGGTGGGGTACGGAGCGAACTTCTCCGGCATCTCTGCCCTGCTGACGATGCTGAACTCGTGCGCCTCCGGTCTAGCGGTCGTCAACATCGACAACGGGTTCGGAGCCGCAGCGATGGCAAGCCGGATCAACCACCTCGACGCATGCGGGGCGACCGGAAAGTGATCGGATACCTCGACTGCACGAGCGGTATCTCCGGGGACAAGTTCCTCGCGGCACTCGTCGGCGCAGGAGCGTCGCGTGAGGCCGTGAATGGGGCTGTGCGCTCGCTCGACGACTCGATCCGCATCGACTTCGAGACCGTAAACCGTGGCGGCGTCGCGGCCCTCTCGGTGCGGGTCGCCGCCGGTACCCGCCCCCACCTGCGGACGTGGCGCGACATCCGGGAGCTGCTCGAGTCTGCAGGCCTCACAGAGACAGTAGCCTCTCGCGCTCTGGCGACCTTCGAGTTGCTCGCTGCAGTCGAAGCCGAGGTGCACGGGACCACCCCCGACGAAGTGCACTTCCATGAGGTGGGAGCCATCGACTCGATCGCCGACGTGGTCGGCGTATGCGCGGCCTTCGAGGATCTCGGACTCTCCGGACTCGTCTGCGGCCCGGTCGCTCTCGGCAGCGGGACCGTCCGAACCGCGCACGGTACCCTGCCGGTTCCCGCTCCAGCGACGGCACTTCTCGTCACGGGCATCCCCGTCGAGACCGGGGCCGCTACGGGCGAAGCCACGACGCCGACCGGTGCCGCGCTCGTCCGAACCTGCGTGACCTCGTTCGGCCCCATGCCGTCGATGGTCCCCTCGGCGATCGGGCACGGGGCGGGAAGCCGGGAGATGCCCGGCATGCCCAACGTCGCGCGCCTGATCGTCGGCGAGCCGGTCGGACAGATCGTTGCCGGAGACACGGAGCGCCTGGCCGAGGAGCCCGTCGTCGAACTGGTCACCGCCATCGACCATCTTGGCGCAGAGCATATCGCCGACGCCGTCGATCGGCTCTTCGACGCTGGCGCACTCGATGTCTGGCAGACGCCTGTCACCATGAAGAAAGGCCGACTCGGCGCGGAGGTCACGGTGCTGTGCGCTCCAGGTGCCGAACGGGATCTCGCCGCCCTGCTTGCAGACCTGACCGGCACGCTCGGCATACGGATCCGCCGCCTCTCCCGCTACGTGGCCGCGCGCCGGGAACTTACCCTTGCAACGTCCCTCGGGCAGGTGCGCTTCAAGGTCGCGGGAACGGGCGACGCAGCCCGGATCCGGGCCGAGTACGATGATGTGGCGCAGATCGCCCGCCGTGAAAAGGCCCCGGCTGACCGCATCGCACGGATACTGGAGGCCGAAGCCGCATCGCAGTTCGACTCCGATGGCCGCGTCCGCTGACGGCGCGACCACGCGACGGTTGTACCCGAGTCCCTGCCACGCGCGCAGAATCACCTCGAGCGGGGCGGCTGTGTGCACCGCGCTGGCTTCAGAACTTGCGTGACCGCCCGGAACGACCGCCCCGCCCGCGCCGCATGACGCCCCCGCTGAACAGCGACCGCGGAGCCGCCGTCGCGCTGCCACGGTCGGAGCGCGGCACCGCGCGATCAAGGTAGTCGAACCCTTCGACGTCACGGGTCTCCATCACGGTGCCGACCACGCGCTCGATCTGGCGCAAAGGCTCAAGTTCGTCGTGGGAGAGCAGGCTGATCGCGATGCCGGTCTCTCCGGCGCGAGCGGTTCGCCCGATGCGGTGCACGTAGTCTTCGGGACGATCGGGCATGTCGTAGTTGATGACGTGCGTGACGCTCTCGACGTCGATACCGCGCGCAACCACATCGGTTGCCACGAGCAGGGCATGTTTACCCGACTTGAAGTCTTTCAGGGTGCGCTCGCGCTGGCTCTGGGAGCGGTCCGAGTGCATGATGTCCGCCTTCACCCCGCTGGACTGCAGCGCGGCGGCAACGCGATCGGCCCGCTGCTTCGTCCTCGTGAAGACGATCGCGCGGTACTCGTCGATCTCGTTGAGGAGCGCGACGAGTAGTTCGGTCTTTTGAGTGGAGTTGACCGGGTAGACGATCTGCTCGACAGCATCGACCGGCAGTGAGGAAGGCGCCACATCGACCCGTACCGGATCGTGCACCGCTACCCCGATGACCTGCAGTACATCATCGGTGAGAGTCGCCGAGAAGAGCATGTTCTGCCGTTTTTCAGGGACGAGCCGCAAGATCCTGCGTACATCGGGCCAAAACCCCATGTCGAGCATCCGGTCGGCCTCATCGAGCACGAGCACCTCGACCTGACTCAAGTCGATCTCTTTCTTCTCGTGCAGGTCGAGCAGGCGGCCGGGTGTCGCTACGAGGAAGTCGACGCCCTCGCGCAATGGCTTGAGCTGCTTGACGTAGGGGACACCGCCGTAGACGGCGAGAACGCGATGCCCGGTATGCTTTCCGATGGTGAGCGCATCGACCTCGATCTGTGTGGCGAGCTCGCGCGTAGGGGTGACCACGAGAGCGCGGATCTTTCCCTCGGCCGGAATGCGCTGCATCGCCGGCAGAACGAACGCAGCGGTCTTACCTGTTCCGGTCTGCGCGCATGCGAGCAGATCGTCACCTCGAAGCGCGACCGGGATCGCCTGCTCCTGGACCGGTGTGGGCTTGTCGTAGCCGAGCGCTCTCACACCCGCGAGCAGGTCGTCGTTCAGTCCGAGCACTTCGAACTCCATGGGCCTCCCTCGAAAACCGTGGTCCCTCGTTCACGAGGGCACCGCTCATCTGGGTGACCCTCACTAACACGGCCACCACTGACGATAATACACGGTAGATACAATACGGAGAGGAACCCCCGTGCCAGACGTGCACCCTCTGTTCGCCGGATACACCCTTATCGGCATTCTGCTCGTTCTCGCTCTCGCCGTGCATGTGAGTGTGCTCGGGAGACAGGCGCGCGCCTCCGCCGATGCCCTCAAGCATGCCGAGTCCGCCGCGCGCGATGCGATCGTGCTCGCGCAGACCCAGGCGCGCTACCGTGCGCTCTTCGACTCCTCCCCGCTGTCGCTGTGGGAGGAGGACTTCTCGGATGCCAGGCGGATCATGGACGGCCTTAAGGACGACGGCGTCACGGACATGCGCGCGTATCTGACGGATAACCCCGGCGAACTCAGGCGTGTCCTCGATTCCATCAGGGTCGTCGATGTCAACCACACCACCCTTGCCATGTACGGTGCTCGAGACAAGGCCGACTTCTTCCAGGGCGTGTCATCGTTCGTCCACCCCGACGCTCTCCCGATGCTTGCCGAGGAGTTCGCTGCGCTGGCACACGGCTCTACACGCTTCCGAGGAGAACTGCCCTCTTACTTGAGCGACGGGCGCACCATCGACCTTGAAGTCACGGTCGCCGTCGTCCCGGGTGCCGAAGAGACGCTCGACCATATCCTCGTGACGTGCGTCGACATCACCGAACGCAAGAGGATCGAGCGACGCCTCGCACTCCGGGGCGAGGAGCTCGAAAGACTCGTCCGGGAGCGCACCGCTGAGCTGTGGCGCGTCAACGCCGAGTTGCTTGACGCAGTCCGCGCCCAAGAGGAGTTCCTCTCCAACATCCGCCACGAGATGCGGACCCCGCTCAACTCCGTCATCGGGTTCACGGGAATCGTCGCGGAAGGTCTCGCGGGCCCGATTCCCGAGGAGGCACAGCGCCAACTGAGAATGGCGAACCGCTCGGGCCGTCAACTCCTGGCGGTCGTCAACAGTGCCCTGGAGTACAACGAGGCTCGGGCGGGCGACATCGAACTTGAGCGTGCCTCGATCGATCTGGCGGCACTCCTCGCAGCGGCGTGTGACATGGTTCGGCCGATCGCCGAAGCCGAGGGACTCGAACTGCGCTGCGAGTGGGGGGCGCTTCCGAGTGTGGAAAGCGATGCCGGGCGACTCGAGCAGATCGTACTCGCCCTGCTCTCCAATGCGCTCAAGTTCACCAACGACGGCGTCGTGTCACTCACCGCAAACCACACCGAATCACATATCGAGATCGTGGTCGCCGACACCGGACCAGGTATCGAACCGCTGCAGCATGTCCGCGTGTTCGAGGCGTTCCACCAACTGCAGCCCGACCGATCCGCCAAGCACGCCGGAACAGGTCTCGGACTTGCGATCGCGCGCGAACTCACGCAGGCGCTGGGAGGCGAGTTGTTGCTCGACAGCAAGCCGGGCGACGGGTCGCGGTTCATGATTCGGCTGCCGATCGCGCACGAGCCGCTGACGCGAGCGAGTTGATCGGCGTCACTTGACCGCGAGGTTTCGCCCGCTACGAGTAGACGATCACGCCCGCGACGGTCGCGCCGTTCATCCCGATCCACACCGCGCTCGTCGCCCACAGTGCCGTCTGGCGCGTAAGCGCCCCGTATGCGGTCCACAGCACCGACATCCCCAGTGCCGCACCGGCCGTGATCAGGCCCAGGCCACCTACCGCGTGCATCCCCCAGATCTGATAGAGCTGCGGGATAGCGGTCAGCGGGTTGATCATGCCAAGGCTGAAGACAGCCCTCTCAAGGTGGGGCATGATCTCGGTCTTGGAACGCGGCCGAAAGGCTCGCGAGAGGGTGTTTCGGATTGCATACATCTCTGGGGGGCTCCATCTCGCTCGTGCATAAGCTGTTCATGTGCGAGCGAGGAGTATCGGGCCGAGGAGCCCCTTCGCGCAAGGGGGTGCCACCTTCCCGTTACCGGACATTCGAAGCCCGGAGAAAAGACCAGGTCAGCCGCTCTTGATGTAGTAGCGGCAGTGGCGAATGTTCGGACAATCGGCGGGGACCTCGCAGGAGCGATGGGTCCAGAAGTAACCCTCGACGAAACACGTGCATCTCACGCGCTTGTCCGCAGCCTTGATCGTGATGTTGTGCGCGTCCTCTTCGACGGGGGTCTCGCGCCACCACGTGCACTTACCTCTGACGGGAGAGTAGGCATCCACTGGGGTCTCCTCGACCGATATCCTTAAGGTAGTGTACCCGCGTCACGCACCGCGAGCACCACATCTGGTCCGGAGACGTACGAAGCCCCGGTATCCGGGGCCTCGTGAGAGTGAATCTGGTGCGGGTGAAAGGAGTTGAACCTTCACGGGGTTGCCCCCACATGGACCTGAACCATGCGCGTCTGCCATTCCGCCACACCCGCGTAGCGCGAATAGTGATGATAGCACCGCTGTTCGAGGAGCGTAAAGCAGGTCCCTATACGAGACCCACCCTGCGCCAGATGCCTGCTGCCAGACCGAGCGCCGGCAGGTACCAGGTGAATGCCCCGATGAAGTGCTCGACCTGATCCTTCTCCAGAAACGTCCCGAGAGTGACTCCTGGATCGAAGGTCATCACAACCATCCAGACAACCACGCCGAGAACGACGAGCAGAGCACCGATCTGCACAAGGCCGATGGCGCTGATTCCCTCACGGAACCTGCTGACGAGAGAGACGAGCATCGGTGCGGCGAGGAGCACGACAACTGCCACGAAAAGCAGGGTAAGCGCGTCGAAGTTCTGGGGAGCCAGGAAGAAGCTCAGCGGGGGAAGGACGGCGATCATGGCGACAAAGACGATCGTCAGGCCCGTGAACGCCACAAGAGGTGCGAGAACGGCGCTTCGAATAGCGACGGCTCGCAGACCGTCGCGAGAGTCGATCGCGAAGACGACTGCGGGTCCGAGAAGGAAAGGTGCGGATATAAGCGCCAGATAGCCGGAGGAGAAGTACTCGACCGACCATCGTTCGATGATGAACAGCGCTGGAATAAGAAAGAGGGCCGTGAACGCATAGGTCAGGCCGTAGGTGTCCAGCAATCGCGGTACGAGGTGTTCCGTCTGGGACCTCACTCTGTCTCCTCAATAGGGCCTGCAGGCCGAGAGAACCGTAAGCCCGCAGGGCTCCGGAGTCCTTGACATGCGTCAAGCTCCGACGGTGACTCTTGCGTCCCGAGTTCCGTATGTTTAGTTTGTACTGAACGTTGGGAACGACAAATATGTTCTGGCCGTTGCGATCAGAAGGAGACCGAGATGGAGCCGAACCGTGAGCGCGAGAAGCGCCGGGCCGCCATGTTGGACAAGCTGGCCCGGATTCTTGAGCAGGTGGGCTTTCCTCACGGTATCGCCAAGGTCTACGCCGCGCTGACACTCGCGCCCGGCGAGGGCCTGTCGACCAGTGAACTGATCGAGGAGCTCGGAATCTCCAAGGCATCGGTGAGCAACGCGATGCAGTTCCTCATGGGGACGAACCTCGCGGAGCGCTACCGGGTCCGGGGATCGCGCGAGGCCCACTACCGGATTATCAAGGGCGTCTGGGGAGAGATCCTCGGCAAGAAGTTCGCCGCGATGACCTACATCCGCGAGGTGACCGAGGAGGCGATGGACGTCGTCGACTCCCCCTCCGCCCGCGAACGCCTCGAGGAGATGCACGACGTCTACGCGTTCTTCGAGGCCGAGTTCGAGAACGTCATGCAGCGCTTCAGCGAAAGGATGAACCGATGACCACACCCGCCATCAAGGTCGAGAACCTGAGCTTCTCCTACGGGGACATCGAGGCGGTCAAGAATGTCAGCTTCGAGGTCCGCCCGGGAGAGATCCTCGGCTTCCTCGGCCCGAACGGAGCCGGCAAGTCGACCACGATCAAGGTCCTCACCGGACAGATGCGGCCCAAGAGCGGTCGGGCCGAAATCCTCGGCAGGGAGACCGGACGCGACGACCCGGAGATCCAGGCACAGATCGGGGTCTGCTTCGAGGAGAAGAACCTCTATCTCAACATGTCGGCGCTCGAAAACCTCGACTTCTTCGCCTCCCTCTACGGCATCAAGGATCCGGACTCACTCGAGGTCCTGCGCCGGGTGGGTCTCGCCGAACGCGCGAAGGACCGCGTGCACAGCTTCTCCAAAGGAATGCGCCAGCGCATGATGATCTCGCGCGCGTTCATCAACAAGCCCAAGGTGCTATTCCTCGACGAGCCGACCGACGGGCTCGACCCGACCACCGCAGCGAAGATCCGCACGACCATCAAGGAGGAAGCCGAGCGCGGGGCAGCGGTGTTGCTGACCACGCACGACATGAACGAGGCGGACCAGCTCTCAGATCGCGTCGCGTTCATCAACGAGGGCGAGATCGTCGCGCTCGACACCGCCGAGAACCTCAAGCTCAAGTACGGCACCCGCTCGGTCAAAGTGCACCTGCGCGACGGCGATCGGGTTCGTGAGGAGCGTATCCCTCTCGATGAGCCGGACTCCTCGGCACGTATCGCGGAGCTCGCGGCCTCGCCGGACCTGATGACCATCCACACAGAGGAGGCCACGCTGGAGCAGATCTTCATCGAGTTGACCGGCAGGGGGCTGGCGGAATGAGCAGCACTGTCTCCCGCAGCGCCATCCTTCGCGCGCTCCTGAAGAAGGAGTTCATCGCGTACTCCCGCGACAAGCTCTACCTGTTCCTGACGCTCCTCACGCTCGTGTTCGTGGTCGCGGTGTTCTGGATCATGCCCGACAGCGTGGACGAGACCATCACTCTCGCCGTCTCGCCCCCGGTCCAGACCCTGATCTCCGAAGGCGTCGAGACGTTCCGCGCCATGGGCGTGTCCGAAGAGGAACTCGCGGAGCTTAGCGGGATCGATCTTGCCGAGGCGGGCGAGGGCGTGGATCTCGTGGGCTTTGACGACGTCACCGAGATGACCGCAGTCATCGATGGCTCGCTCGAGGCCTGGCGGACCGACGCCGGCGAGATCGTGCTCCGGGACAGAGGGGCCGGTGACGAGAGGCCGGGCGACGCTAAGCGTGTGAGCGTCGACATCGGCGTCGCCTTCCCGGAGGGCTTCATCGCGGACGTGGCAGCCGGCACCAAGGGCTTGACGGTCACGGTGTACTCCGACGCTGCCGCGCCTCCCGAGATCGAGAACGCGATGACGAGCTTCGTGCGTGAGGCCGCCTACCAGCTCGCGGGACGCGACCTTCCGGTCACGATGCCCGATGAGGACACCATCATGCTCGGCGTCGACCGCGCGGGCGACCAGGTCTCCTACCGCGACAAGCTCGTTCCGATGCTCGCATTCATGATTCTGCTCATCGAGACGTTCTCGATGGCCTCGCTCATCAGCGTCGAGGTCCTGCAGCGCACGGTGACCGCCGTGCTGGTCACACCGGCACGCATCGCCGACGTGCTCGCGGCCAAGTCGATCTTCGGGACCGGCATGGCCCTCGCGCAGGGATTGATCGTGCTGGGACTCGTCGGAGCGTTCACGGCGCAGAACTGGTGGCTGCTCGTGATCGCCATCCTGCTCGGCTCGATGATGTTTAACGGGGTCGCCATGATCGTAGGTTCGGCGGGCAAGGACTTCCTCGGCCAGCTGTTCTACGCGATGGCGTTCACCGTGCCGCTCATCCTGCCTGCTTTCTCGGTGCTCTGGCCGGGCTCGGCCGCACTGTGGGTGCAGGCGATCCCGACCTTCCCGGTGCTCGACTCGCTTGTGAACATCACGCTCTACGACGCGGGCTGGGCGGACGTATGGCGCTCGTTCGGCTTCGCGCTCCTGTGGGTCGCGGTGCTCTACGGCGCAGGGTTGTTCACGCTGAAGCGAAAGGTGGAGTCGCTATGAGCCTCGCGCGCATCTGGAGGGTGTTGCGTAAGGACTTACGTATGGGTCCGCGCTCGCCGTTCTTCCTTTATGCACTCGTGCTACCGGTGGTGCTCACGGTCGTGTTCCAGGGCGCGTTCGGATCGCTCTTCGAGCCGAGGCCCCGTCTGGGTATCGTCGACGCGGGCAACTCGGAGATCACCGCCGCCATGGATGCTGTCGAAGGAATCGAGCTCACGCTGCTCGACGATGCCGAGGAGCTCAAGCGCCAGGTCGAGGCGAACGACCTCGACGCAGGCCTCGTGCTCCCGGCAGGCTTCGATGCCGCCGTGCGCGACGGCTCCCGCCCGCCCCTCGACTTCTACATCGGCGGGGAGAGTTACGCGTCCAACCGCATCATCCTCATGGTGACCGCGCTCGACACTATCCGCGAAGTCGAGGGCAGTACCGCGCCAGTCGCGGTCGAGATCGTGAACTTCGGCGAGGAGGGGCTGCCGCTCACGCTACGCCTGGTGCCGATCATCGTCTTCTACGCGCTCGTGCTCGCCGGCGTAGCGGTGCCCGGATCGAGCATGGTCGAGGAGAAGGAGAAGGGCACGCTCATGGCGATCCTCGTCACGCCGGTGAAGGTGAGCGAGGTGCTGACCGCCAAGTGGCTCCTCGGCCTGACCCTGACCTTCGTGATGGCGATGGTGACGCTCGCGCTCAACGGAGCTGTCGGGTCTCGCCCACTGGACGTCGCGATCGTGGTGTTCGTTGCGTCGCTGCTGACCGCGATGCTCGGGCTGCTCGTGGGCGTGGTCTCGAAGGACTCCGCGATGATGTTCGGGCTCATCAAGGGTGCGGGCGTGATCCTCTTCGCGCCGGTGCTGTGGTACCTCTTCCCTAACTGGCCACAGTGGATCGCCAAGCTCTTCCCGCTCTACTGGATCATCGAGCCGATCTGGCAGGTATCTGTGATGGGCGAGCCGGTGACCGCGGTCTGGATGGAGCTCGCGATCGCACTCGGGATCGTTGGGGCAATGCTTCCGCTCATCGTCATACTCGCGCGGCGGATGCAGGCGCAGATGGCGACGCGGTAGCGATCGTCGGCTGATACGCGACCGAAGACAGCAGCACGGAGCCCGTCCGCGGCGGCGGGCTCCGTCGCGCTACAATCAGGCGAAACGCTGACACCCAGGGGAGGCCGTGGAACAGCAGCTCGTCTTAGACAGGTACCGCCCTCTCGAGGAACTCGGCGAAGGCGGCTACGGCACGGTGGTGCTCGCGTACGACACGCGCATGCAGCGACGTGTCGCGATCAAGCGCCTGCCGTTCCCAGCGGACCGCTCGGGCCGCCCTGTGACCCCTGCCGGACTCGCCGAGGCCCGCACCGCCGCTCTCCTGAACCACCCCTCCATCGTGACCGTGCACGAGTGGGACACCGACTCCGACGAAGCGTTCATCATCATGGAACACGTCGACGGCGCGTCCGTCGCAGAACTACTCGAGGCCGCAGGGGGGCCTCTCTCCTTCGACGAGACCGCGGCAATTCTCGATGCCGTCGCCGATGCTATCTCCTATGCGCACGACAACGGCGTCTTGCACCTCGACATCAAGCCGGAAAACGTACTCGTCACCCGCGGCGGGCGGGCCAAGGTGACGGACTTCGGTGTGGCGGCTCTCTCCTCGGCGGCCGGACACGGCCACGGAGTGGGAGGTACCCTCGGGCACATGCCCATCGAGCAGCTCCGGGGCGAGGAACTCGACGAGCGCACGGATGTCTGGGCGCTGGCCGTGCTCGCCTACCAGCTGCTCGCCGACGCGAACCCGTTTTACTCCGACACCTTCGAAGGTGCCGTCTTCAAGGCCGAGATCGTGGAGCCGCCCGCTCCGAGCGAGTTCTCCGACGACATCCCCCCTGCGATCGACGACATCCTTCTCGCGGCCGTCGCCGTCGACCCGGACGACCGCTACCCGGGCGCCCGCGCGCTGGCCGACCGGCTCCTCCCCCACCTCGGAGATCCCGCCGAGGGGCGCAGTGCGCTCGCGCTCTTAGTCGAGGCCGTCGCCGGCGAGGAGTCCGGAGCCGACCGCGATAACCGACTCGGCCTGTGGGACCGGCTCACGCCGTATGCCCGCGCAGGCAGCGGAGCGGGCGCGGCAGCCGTGACCGCCTGGCTGGTGTGGACCGGCCTGGCGCCGTTCGAGCTTGCGGTCGCGGCCTCCGCTGGTGCGGCGGCGCTTGCAGCACTGGCAGCCCTGCTCGCACCAGGGCTGGGTCTCGGCGTAGCGCTGGGTGTCGTAGCTGCGGGGCTGATCCGCGCCGGAATGATCGTCGGCGGACTGTCGTTCTTCGCCCTCTCCGCAGCCCTCTGGTGGTTCTTCGGGCGACGCGGCTCGGGCCTGCTCACCGCATTCGCGGCCCCCGCCCTCGGCGCGCTACGCGTCTCTCCTGTGACGCCACTGCTCGCCGGCTTCCTCTTCCCTCCCCTGAGAGCCGCAGCCTTGAGCGGAGCGGGTGCGGCCCTCACGATGCTCGCCTCGGCGGCCTCGGGCGGCCGGCCTCCCTTCACCGAGGTCTCGCGCACTTTCTTGCTCGCACCATGGACCACCGCGACGACCGAGGGCAGCGTGCGCTACCTTCTCGCCGACGCAGCACCTCTCGCGGTTGTTGTGGCCTGGATGCTGGCTGGCGCGATCACCTCCCTGGCCTGCCGGTTCTCCACCCGGCCAGCCGCTCTTTTCGGCGTCTCGCTCGGCGCGGCGACCCTGCTCGGAGGCTACCTGCTCGCCGACTCCATCGCGACCGTGGGCAACACCTCGATGACATGGGCCGGAACCGGCTTGCTTTCTGCGCTCGGCGCCTCCTCTATACTGATGGTACTGGTCGTCGCAGCAGGACCGCCGACCAGGGCCGAGGAGGAGTGACCCCTCCCGAGACGGGAACATCACTAAAAATGAGTATCCTCTCCGACTTCGAAGATCGTGTGGCATCAGCCGTCGAAGGCTTGTTCGCTGGTGCATTCCGCTCGCCGGTACAACCCGCGGAGATCGCGAAGACGCTCGCGCGCGCTATGGATGACCGGACCGCGGTGGGAGTGGGCAAGGTCTACGCCCCTCACGCCTTCACGGTCGCACTCTCCGACGAGGACGAAGAAGAACTCGGTCCCTTCAGGCCGACGCTGGCCGGAGAGCTTGCGACCTTCCTCGTCGGCCACGCCTCTGAGCGCGGTTTCACGCTTGCGGCACGGCCTGCAATCACCTTCGCCGTCCACGACGACCTGCGACTCGGGCGGTTCCGGGTAGCCGCCACGGAAGCCGAGTTCCCAGACGAACTACCTGCCGAGGAAGAGCCGACCCTTGCGGTCGACCCTCCCCGGCCAGCCGCGTCTACCGCACCAGAGCTGCCCGGCCTGGCCACGGTCACCGTGACCGCCGACGAACACGACGTCGCTCTCCGGGGCGAGCGGGTCGTGGCCGGCAGGCTTGCGACGTCCGGCATCCGCCTTACCGACGCAAACGTATCGCGCGAGCACGCCGCGTTCATCCGTGAAGGCGCTGGCTGGGCGATCGAGGACCTCGGCTCCACCAACGGAACCTACCTCAACGGCGAACGTGTCTCGCACGCACGGCTTCGCGACGGCGACACGATCTCTCTTGGCGCCAGCGAGCTCATCTACCACGAACCGAGGGGGCGGTAGTGGTCGATATCGTATTGCTCGTGGGCAAACTGGTCTTGCTTGCACTCCTCTACCTCTTCCTTCTGGCGGCCGTCCGGGCGGGATTGGGATACGTCCGCGCCGCCGGACCTGCCGCCAAAGACGCCCGGCTTGCCCTCGCGGTCATCGAAGGACCACGGGAACTGAAAGGTGTGAGCGTCCCGATCGCCGGACCGGTGGTGATCGGCCGCTCTCCGGGCGCTGACATCGTGATCGCCAACGACTTCATCTCCTCGACGCACGCGCGGGTGACCCCTTCTCCGGACGGGACCGCGGCGATCGAGGACCTCGGCTCCACCAACGGAACGGTAGTGAACGGCGTGCAACTCGCCCAACCGGTCGCGCTGGCTTCCGGTGACGTGATCGACCTGGGCACCGTGCGCCTCAAGGTCGTGCGCGTATGAGCCGTCGGCCGACCAAGCGCCCCTACGCAGGGCTCACGGACATCGGCCGGGTCCGCTCCCACAACGAGGACTCCGTGCTCATGGAGCCGCCGCTCTTCGCCGTCGCCGATGGACTCGGCGGTCACGAGGCCGGAGAGGTCGCGAGCAGTGTGGCTGTCGGCGCGCTCGTGGAGGCCGCCCCCCGCCGTGCTGACGCCAAGGGACTCGGCCGCGCTGTCCGTGCCGCGAACCGCGCCGTGATCCGCGCCGCCCGTGAGGGGCTCGGGCGGGAGGGCATGGGCACGACCCTCACTGCCGCAATCGTCGAAGGTACGCGCATCTCGGTCGCACACGTCGGCGACAGCCGGGCGTACCTTCTGCACTCACGCGGACTGGAGCGGATCACCGCCGACCACTCGATGGTCGCCGACATGATCCGCAAGGGCACGCTCACCGAGGAGGCCGCGCGCTCGCACCCCAACCGCAGCGTGATAACACGCGCCCTCGGGACCGATGCCAACATGGTCGCCGATACCTTCGAGGTCGACGCCGAGCCCGGAGACCGGCTCCTACTCTGCTCCGACGGGCTGACCGGCATGCTCACCGACGAGCGCATCACGGAGATCCTCGAGGCCTACGGGGATCCGGAGGTGGCAGTCCGCATGCTCGTCGATGAGGCGAACGAGGCGGGAGGGCATGACAACATCTCGGTGGTCCTCGTCGATATCGCAGGAGACCGCCGGCCCTCCAGCGCCGGAGCGCGCCCGTCGGGTACCTCCACCCGCGCATGGCTCGCAGTGCTCGTATGGGCCTTCGCCCTCGCTGCGGTGATCGGCATCGCCGTCTGGGGTACCTACCGCTACGCCTCTGACCGCGCGTTCCTTATCGCCGAAGAGGGCACCGTCGTGCTGTATCGGGGCATCCCCGGCGAGTTCGCAGGGGTGAGCCTGCGCTGGCCCGAGGAGGAGACGACGATAACCATCAACGCTCTGGACCCGGTCACCGCGAACCGGCTCACGCAGGGCGTGGTCGTCGAGGACGTCGCCGCAGGCCGGGAACGGCTCCGTGAGTACCGCAGGATCGCCGAGGAGCGCGAGAGCGGGAACGACCCCGCGCCGGAGGTGCCGTAACGGTGCGAAGCCGACGCAACACCGAGCTCCTCCTGCTGCTGGCCGCGGCTCCGGCCGTTCTGCTCATCTTCGGGCTCGTCACGGCGCAGGCGACTGCTGATCTGTCGTGGCGCGACCTCCTGGTGCCCGCCGGCCTGATCGCCGCCTTCCTCGGCGCTCACATCGCCGTGCGCTTCCTCGCGCCCGCCGCCGACCCGGTCTTACTTCCGCTCACCGCGTTGCTCTCGGGCGTGGGACTCGCCTACGTCGGCCGTCTTAACGCCGCTGCCGGCTCACAGCAGGTAGTCTGGCTGCTGGTGGGCGTCGCGGCGATGGTCGGGACCCTGGTCGCCGTTCCGTCGCTCGAACGTATCGCCCGCTACAAGTACACCGTCATGCTCACAGGTCTTACCCTGCTCATCCTTCCCACGCTCATCGGCGTCGAAATCAACGGTGCGAAACTGTGGCTACGGTTCGCCGGCATGTCGTTCCAGCCCGGCGAGGTCGCCAAGGTGCTTATCGTCCTCTTCCTCGCGGCCTACCTTGCCGAGCACCGTGAGGTCCTCTCGGTCTCAACGCGAAAAGTGCTCGGAGTCGGCGTGCCTGCCCTGCGCCACCTCGGCCCGCTGCTCTTCATGTGGGCGGTCTCGCTGTTCGTCCTCGTCACCCAGAAGGATCTCGGCTCGAGCCTGCTGTTCTTCGGCATCTTCCTGGTGATGATCTACATCGCAACGGGACGCGTCTCCTATGTGGCAGTGGGGACGCTGCTCTTCGCGGGCGGTGCGACCGCTGCGTACCGGATGTTCTCGCACGTGCGCCTGCGGGTGGAGATCTGGATCGATCCGTTCGCCGACGCGGCCGACCGTGGCTACCAGCTCGTGCAATCGCTCTTCGCGCTCGCCGCCGGACAGGTCACCGGTGTCGGGATCGGCCGGGGATTGCCCGGGCGCATCCCGTTCGTCGAGACCGACTTCATCTTCGCTGCGATCGCCGAGGAGCTCGGACTGCTCGGCGGTGCGGCGCTCATCATCGCCTACCTGCTGCTGTGCATGCGCGGACTTGCCACCGCGGCTCGCGCCCGCTCCGACATGGCCGCATTCACCGCCGCAGGATTGGTCGCCGCACTCGGCCTGCAGACCTTCTTGATCATCGGCGGTGTCACGCGGCTGATCCCCCTTACCGGCATCACGCTGCCGTTCGTCTCCTACGGCGGCTCCTCGATACTGGCGAACTTCATGATCCTCGGCCTGCTCCTGCGCGCCGGTGATGCTGCGACCGGGCGCGGCACAGAGATCGTCTCGCTCACCAGTAGCCCCGGCGTGCTCGGGCGGGTCGCGCTCGCTAGGCGCCTGTCGAGATGGGCGACCGTCCTGTCCGTGCTACTCGCCGCGCTGATCGTGAACCTCACATGGATCCAGGTCGTACAAGCGCGCGCGCTCAACAACCACGTCGCCAACACCCGCGAGCTTGCCCAGGAGATCCGCTCACCCCGCGGGTCGATCGTCACTGCGGATTCGACGGTACTTGCCGAATCCGTCGCCGAGGGGGACATCTACCGCAGGCGCTATCCGCAAGGCTCGCTCGCGTCTCACGCAGTCGGCTACTACTCGACGACCTACGGACGCGCCGGCATCGAGTCATCGATGAACGACGCGCTCACCGGTCAGCGGGTCTTTCGCTCCTTCCGTGATGCGATCGAGGCGGCTGCGGGGCTTCCGGTAGCAGGCAACGACGTATGGCTCACCATCGACTCGCGCGTCCAGCGAGCCGCCGAAGAGGCACTCGGGGAGAGGCGTGGTGCGATCGTCGCGCTCGACCCCACGACCGGCAAGGTGCTTGCGATGGCCTCCTCGCCCGCGTACGACCCGGGAACGGTCGACGACGCATGGGACCAGCTCTCAGGCGGAGAGGCCGCCCCGCTCTATAGCCGGGCGACCCAGAGCCTCTACCCGCCGGGTTCGACCTTCAAGATCGTGACGCTCACGGGTGCCATCGGCGCTGGTGTCGCGACACCTGAGACCGTCTATCCCGGACCCGGCCGCCTTGAGATCGGCGGCGCAGCTGTCACCAACTACGAGGGCGGCAGTTACGCGGATGTCGATCTGCGCTCGGCGACGATGCGCTCCATCAACACCGTCTTCGCACAACTCGCTGTCGACCTCGGCGCAAGCGAGCTCGTGGCGCAGAGCAACCGGTTCGGCTTCGGGACCGAGCCGCCCATAGAGGTCCCGGCGCGCGCCTCCCTCATGCCCGTTCCGGGGGAGATGACGGAGTGGGAGACCGCGTGGGCGGGCGTCGGCCAGCCGGTCGGAGAGCACGCAAGCCCGCCGGGCCCGCAGGTCACAGCGTTGCAGATGGCGCTCGTTGCCAGCGGAATCGCGAACGATGGCCTCGTCATGCGGCCGCACCTCGTCAACCGCATCACCGACCGGGCCGGACGGGTCATCACCTCGACCGAACCCCGGCGCTGGTCCAACGCGACCGACCCCGCTACCGCCGCTACCGTGAGTGACATCATGGTCGACACCGTCCGCTCAGGTACCGGCACCCGCGCGCAGATCCCCGGCGTGGCGGTCGCAGGCAAGACGGGTACCGCAGAAACAGGGCGCGGCCTTCCCTCGCACGCCTGGTTCATCGCGTTCGCGCCGGCCGAGGACCCCCGGATCGCCATCGCCGTGATCTTAGAGGGCGCCGGCACCGGCGGCCGCGAAGCAGCGCCCGCTGCCCGACAGGTCATCGAAGCCGCGCTCGCTCGCTGAGGAGGGGCCCATCAACACCACTCAATGCACCGGGCCGATGCGATAGAATAGTCCGGATGGAGCACCGCCCGGACGGGCGGACCGACGGCAGGGAGCATGCGCGTGGAAGAACTGGTGTTCGGACGCAGGTATCGGGTGACCGAGAAGATCGGTTCCGGTGGCATGGCCGAGGTCTACCAGGCGGTCGATGACGTACTGGGTCGCACCGTGGCCGTCAAGGTCCTCCACCCGCGCTATGCATCCGACCCCAACTTCGTCGCACGCTTCCGCCAGGAGGCTCAGGCAGCGGCCAACCTCTCACATCCCACGATCGTCAACATCTACGATTGGGGCCGTGACGACGAGACCTACTTCATCGTCATGGAGTTCGTCCGCGGCACCGACCTCAAGAAGCTCATCGAGCAGCGTGGCGCGATCGACCCCATGAAAGCCGCCGAGTACGCCTCCCAGGTCTGCGCCGCACTCGGCGTAGCTCACGGCTACGACATCATCCACCGCGACATCAAGCCGCATAACATCGTGCTCACGCCCGACGGCGCCATCAAGGTGATGGACTTCGGCATCGCGCGCGCCGGCAACTCGACGATGACGCAGACCGGCTCGGTTCTCGGTACGGCCCACTACGTGAGCCCCGAACAGGCACAGGGTCGTACCCTCGGCCCGCCGAGCGACCTGTACTCCCTCGGCGTGACGCTCTACGAGATGGTCACCGGCCGCGTGCCGTTCGACGCAGACACTCCCGTCGCCGTCGCGCTCAAGCAGGTCAACGAGGAGCCGGTCCCTCCCCGACAGATCAACCCTGCGATACCTGAACCCCTCGAGCGCGTGATCATGCGCGCGCTGCAAAAGGACCCGGCGCTGCGCTACGCCTCCGCCGAGGAGATGCGTGCAGACCTCAGGCGCGTGATCAGCGGTGGGGCTGTGGCCGCTCCTGTCGCCGCCGTTCCGGCGGCTGCCGCTGACGCGACGTCGGTCATGCCCGCTGTCGGCGGGGCCGGTACTCCTCGTGTCCGTCCGGTCCCTGAGCGTCGCCGGATCTGGCCGTGGGTCGTCGGCGTGATCGCCGCCCTGCTCGTAGGACTCGGAATCGCTTGGGCCATGGGAGCGTTCGATATCACACCGAAGGTCGCGGTCCCGGAGCTGATCGGCATGACTCTCGAAGAGGCTGCAGATGAGCTCGAGTCCGTGGAGCTTACCGTGGGGCCAATCCAGGAGCGCCACAGCAGTGAGTACGAAGAAGGGCAGATCATCGACCACTCGCCCGAGGCAGGCGTGGAAGTGCCGGAGGGCACCGAGGTGATGCTCACCATCAGTCTCGGCATTGAGGAGTTCGAGGTGCCTGACGTCGTGGGTCTCACCGAGAGCGAGGCGATTCGCTTGATCCGCGACGCGGACCTCGACTACGATCCGCAGCGCGAGTTCAACACGGACGTGGCCGACGGGCAGGTATTCAGGCAGGATCCCGAAGCCGGGACGATGGTCCCCCCGGACAGCATCGTCACCATCACCGTCAGCCGTGGCACCGAGCTACGCCGCGTGCCGGATGTGAAGAACAAGACCCGTCAGGTAGCGAAAGCCGAGCTTGAGGGCGCGGGTTTCAAGGTCAACGAGACCGAAGAGTTCAGCGAGAGCGTGGCCAAGGACGTCGTCGTCAGCCAGAGTCCCGAGAGCGGTGTGTCGCTCGATGTCGGTTCGACGGTGACCATCCGCGTCTCCAAAGGCCCGGACACCGTGTCGGTGCCCGACGTGATCGACCTGACCGAGGCACAGGCACGCTCGGCGATCAGGGCCGCCGACCTGCAGGTCGAGGTCACCTACCAGGAGGACCCACGCGACGGCATCGTCCTCACGCAGAACCCGATACCGAACGCCACAGCGCGCCGGGGCGACACGGTACGGATCATGGTCGGCAAGGCTCCGCCGCCGGAAGAGAACGGCGGAGCCTAGCGCGACTTTCCGAGTTTCTCGGACAGTGACGACATAACCGCAGCCCAAGCGGTCCGTTTTCAGGTCTTCGGTGTATTACTTCGACCCGGTGCGTATTCGGCGAGTCCGAGTGCGTCGACGCAATAGAAGACGTGCACCCTTATCTTGTCGTCGGTCCAGTGAAACATCGGCGAGAAGGAGATGGGGGTGAAGAAGTTGGTGGCGTCGAGCACGAGGGCTGCGGTGTCGGTGCCGAAATGCTCGATGGCGACTTCCCTTGACTTGGACTCTATGGCACGAAGTTCACTCTCGCCGAGCCGATCCATCGCGTCCCAGAACCGCTGGGGTGCAAGGTCTGCGGACTTCAGCTTGATGTGAGACGACAGCGCGCTCCTCTCATACCACGCGCCCATCTGGGATTTCGAGCACGGTTCCGCCACACGTTGAGAGTAGAAGGTGCCGTGCACCTACGGGAGGGGGCCGGGCTCAGCCCGTTCATCGACTGCTCGCACAGCCTTCATGCTATGTTCACATCTTAAGGATATACGTAAGGAGGTATTTGACGAGGAGGATCTAGGATGACCATTGTGCGAACAGCGAAAGCCGCTTTGACCGCACTAAGGGCAAACGGACTCAGATCCGTGCTCATGGCGCTCGGCGTGGTCATCGGTGCCGCGACTATCGTGGCTGTTGTGGCGATCGGCCTGGGCGCACGCGAAAGCATCGACGAGCAGTATTCGAACATGAGCGTCACCACGATCTTTGTGAACCAGGTGCAGAACAACGCATCCAAGCTCTCTGCCGAGGATGCCGCAGTGATCGCGGCCCTACCCGAGGTGGCGGCCGTGGTGCCGCAGCTCACCGGGCGCGTGGCCGTTGCGGTTGGTGATACGACCTCCCAAAAGATGGTCGTAGGCACAACGCCCGACTACGAGACCATCGCGGCACTCGACTTCTCGGCGGGCAGATTCTTTTCCGCCCAGGACCTCGACCGGCGGGAACGCGTCGTCGTACTTGGGCCGACCGCTGCCGAGGAGCTTTTTGGCGATAGCGACCCGATAGGACAGACGGTGCGCATTGCCGGGCGGAGCCTTGAGGTAGTGGGCGTGACTGAGCCCAAAGGCGGCTCGATTGGACCAATCACGCTCGATGACAGTGTGTTCGTCCCGTACACCACGGCCGAGCGAGCACTCCTGGGTTCGACCGGCAAGGTGAGTCTGAACGCACAAGCGGCCTCGATCGAAGACGTGCCCGCCGCAATGGAATCCATTTCTGTCGCGCTGCGGGACGCCCATCATCTGCGCAGCGACCAAAGCAACGATTTCACGGTCAAAGACATGGGCAGCAAACTCGTCAGCGCGCAGGAGTCCAGCCGAACGATGACGATGCTCCTTGGCGGGGTCGCCGGAATAGTGCTCCTGGTAGGCGGCATTGGCATCATGAACATCATGTACGTCGCCGTGACGGAACGAACCCGAGAGATCGGTGTCCGCCGCGCCGTAGGTGCTACGCGTAACCACGTTCTCTTCCAGTTTCTGCTCGAGGCCGTGATCTTGAGTGTCAGCGGAGGCGCTATAGGCGTTGTTCTCGGGCTTGGAATGGTGCCGCTAGCCGAGTCGCTCGACGTGCGCGCCATCGCATCACCGTCGGGCGTCGGGCTCGCATTCGCCTTCGCGATTCTGACCGGTGTTGTCTTTGGATACGCTCCGGCCCGCAAGGCGGCATCGCTCGATCCCATCGAAGCACTAAGGTATGAGTGAGGATTCGCGGCTCAGGACCGCTCAAGACCAAGGAGTCAGAGAATGAAGAAGACGTTGTTGATAGTACTGGCGGTAGCCGTTCTGGGCGTGGGCGCGTACTATGGCGCGAACGCGTTGGCGACCGAAGGCAGCGACAGATCCGGCCAGGCCGGAGCAGGTAGCGGCTCGAGCACCGATCCGAATCAGCCGGAGCGTACGGCGGAGGTCAAGGGCATCGTGCTCTCGATCGATGGAACCCAGGTCGTCATCGAGCGCTACATCAAGGATTCCGACGAAGAGCTCACCGACGAGGAGAAGGCGGCCAAGAAGGCCGAGCGGTCGCAGCTGAGCCCGGAGGAGCGGCAGGCCCTGAAAGCCGCCGAGAATGCGGCGCTTCAGACCGAGCGAATCACGGTCACCCTCCCGGTCGGAGTCCCGATCGTGCAGATGGTATCCGATGGCGATACCCCCATCGCCGAGAGTGTGACGCTCGCGGACGTCCGGGGCGGCATGGAGGTCACGGTCTGGACCGACGGCGGTACGGACGGCTCGAGTGCCGAGTACGTGAAGATCGCAAGCGCCAAGTAGTCAGGTGACAACGATGCAGAAAACAACCAAGAAGAGAACCGCACGGTCGGCGGCGATCGCGCTTGTGGCACTTGCCCTCGTGATCGGCTCCGCGTTCTACGGCTACGCAGACTCGGCAGGACAGGACGGACCGCTCGTCCGAAGTGCGGTAGTCGCTCCCGGGACTATCCAGTCGACCGTTCCCGCGGAGGGAAGGATCTCGGTGGTAAGCAGAGATCTCGTCTTTGCGGTTCCGGGCACCGTTGCCAAAGTCAACGTCAAGCCGGGCGAAGCCGTCTTGGCGGGGCAGGTCCTTGCGACGCTGGTCGGTGCCAAGACCGACGCCCAGACTGCGCAGGCCCGGGCGGCCCTGGCCGCAGCACAGGCCAAGCTCGACGCCACGCTCGCCGGTCCGTCGGCTACAGAGGTGGCAGTCAAACAGGCGTCGGTCGACGGGGCAGCGGCTTCGCTTGCGAGCGCGCAGGATGCCTATGAACTGCTAATTGCGGAATCGCTCGAAGGAACCGTGTCGGCATCCGAACTGCAGGCCAAGAAAGCGGCGGTAACGAATGCGGCTTCGTCGCTTGACATCGCTCGTGCCAGCCTGAACGTAGCGAAGGAGGGTGCCACATCAGCCGATATCGCCGCATCCAGGGCGGGTGTCGCGCAAGCGCAGGCCTCGCTCGATGCAGCTGTACTGGCGGCTGACGATCTCGTACTCACCGCTCCGGAAGCGGGCACGGTGATCGAAGTGAACATCGAGCCCGGATCAAGCCTCACCGGTGCCGGAGGGCCGGCTATCGTGGTTGCCAACCTCGGTAACCTGTTCGTGGAGGCGGCGCTTGACGAGAACGATTATGCCGCAGTCTCGGTCGGGCTACCGGTCGAGGTGCTGGTCGACGCCCTCGAAGGTGCGACGCTCGAAGGTACCGTGACCGCCCTCGCGCAGGTGGGCGAGGTCGACGCCAACGGTATAGTGAGCTATGCGCTGACCGCAGCTATCGACCCGGCCGGGACTCGTGCGGCCGCAGGCATGACTGTGCGACTCGATATCATCACCGAGCGGGTCGCCGACGTACTCGTGATTCCGAACGAGGCCGTCCGGATCGAGGGCGGAAAGCAGGTCGTGGACGTGCTAGAGGACTCGGGCGCCGTGCGGACCGCTCACGTGACCCTGGGCGTGACGGACGGAAGCACGGTCGAGGTAGCGGGCGGCCTTACTGCCGGGCAGCGCGTGGTGCTGCCGGGATCGGGAGACTGACATGGAGTCAGTATTGTCGCTGACCGATGTGACCAAGGTGTATCGCCTTTCCGATCTCGACGTCCCGGTGCTCAGAGGAGTGAGCCTTGAAATCGCGCGGGGTGAGTACGTGGCGCTCATGGGCCCTTCGGGTTCGGGAAAATCCACGCTCATGAACATCATCGGCCTGCTCGACGAACCTACGTCTGGTACATATCTGCTCAATGGTGAGGATGCATCGCGTCTCGACGACGTCCGGCGCGCATCGCTGCGTAACCGTACGATCGGCTTCGTGTTCCAGACATTCAACCTGCTGCCAAAGATGAACGCCCTGCAGAATGTGGAGTTGCCGCTCCACTACTCGGGCGCCACCGACGGGCAAGAGCGTGCACGGGTACTGCTCGAGCGGGTTGGCATGTCCGATCGGCTCTATTACCTGCCGCAGCAACTCTCAGGCGGCCAGCGCCAGCGCGTAGCAATTGCGCGGGCACTCGTGAACAATCCGACGCTCCTTCTTGCCGATGAGCCTACGGGCAACCTGGATACGCGTACCGGTGAGGAAATCCTGGATCTGATCGACGAGCTGCACGATCACGGTCGCACGGTCGTGCTCGTGACCCACGATGCCGAAGTGGCCGCACGTGCGAGCCGGATCGTGCGTCTGCGGGATGGTCTGGTCGAGCAAGCAGCACACCCGTCTGCGCCATATCGTGATCAAACAGCCTACGCGTAGAGCCTCCGGATGTCGGCACACATACATGACTTGGGCGTGCCTTTTGCCGCTACACCCGGTTGTGTCCCGAAAGTTCTGAAATTGCCCTCCGGGCTGGCTCCAGTCTAACTCACGGCGATCAGCTTGGACTCCCCCTCCCGTTCGGCGGCGAGTATCTCGCTCAGTGCGTCCATGTCGAGGAAGCGCCGGTTGGCCATCCACTCCTCGCACTCCTCGTCGATGGCCGCGGCGATCGTGGGATGGCTGTCGCGCCACTCGTCGGCGACGCGGGATGCGGTGCTTGTAGGCGACCTTCTTGGTCTGGTCGCGGCTGAAGTGAACCTGACACCTTTGCCAGCTCGCGGCTTGGAAGTGGCACTGAGGTCCGTGACCATGCGCCTTTCCACTGTTCAGGGGGCTCGATGAACGAACCTGCCGAGGAGCGGGATGTCGACCTCGATGGCCCGCTCGGGGCACATCTCCTGGCAGCAGTAGCAACGGATGCACTGCGCGTAGTCGTAGACGGGAACGTGGCGTTCGCGGCCCGTTGCATCCTCGCCTGCCACCCAGTCGACCGCATTCGGCTCGACCGGGCACACTTCGACACACGTCCCGCATCGGGTGCACCGCTCCTCGACGATCACCGGCCGCGGCACGATGAGGCTCCGGATCCGTCGGCCGAGCGGCCCGCCGACGCCCCTTCCCGTGGTCGAGCCGCCGCTCCTGTTGGCCACAAAATCGCGCACCGCAAACGAGTCGAGTGCATCACCGACGAGTTCGATCTCTTCAGCGAGCCAGACACCGAGCCCAGACTCGCCCCCCGACGTCACGGTCCCGACGAGTGCCGGGTCGAGGTCGATGAGGCGGCACGCGGTGGCGTCGAGTGCGACCGGGTCGGCGGAGAGGAGCAGCGCGCCGACCTGTCTAGGATCGCCGCCGCGCGGGCCGTTACCCTCCATCGCGACGACCGCGTCCATGACGTGCAGGCGGGGTCGCAAGAACAGCGCGAGATCGACGAGCATCTGGCAGAAGCGCTCTACGTCGGGCATCCGCGCGTGGAACTCGCCTTTCCGGGCTCCGGGGATGCAGCCGAACTGATTCTTGACCGCACCGGTCATGCGGGTGAGGGCATGGGTCTTGAGCTTCGGCAGCGACACTATGCCGTGCGCCTCGAGCACTCCGTTGGCGATGAACCACTGCTTGATGAGCCGCCCTTCCGGCGCCGAGACCTGCGTGCCGTTGGTGAAGTCCGCGCACGGCACCCCCAGGCGATCGGCGACAGCGGCGATTCCCGCCCGCCGCGCCGCGGCCTCGGGGTTGCCGAACCCCGGCGAGTCTCCGTAGGTGAGAGATGCCCCCGCTTCGGCGAGCGCCAGAGCGACGGCCTCGAAGACAGCCGGGTGCGTTGTGACCGCTGCATCTGGTGAGCTTGCTACGAGCAAGTTCGGCTTGACAACGATACTCTCGCCGCTCGTGACAAAGCGCTCGGCCCCACCGAGCAGCACAAGCCCCCTGCGCACTGCGTCATCGACGACCGCTTGCTCGTAGGAGTCGCATCGCACGAGTGCGACGCGCGCGTCCATCATCGGCCTCCGTCAGACGACCACGGCTCGATGAACACATCGGGATGCTTGCCGAGGCGCCCGTCCTCGCCAGCGTCGAGCGCGTCGATCGCCGCCATCTCGCTCGCACTGAGCTCGAAACCGAAGATGTCGGCGTTCTCGGCGATGCGGGATGCCTTCACGCTCTTGGGAATGACCACGCCGCCATGTTGCAGGATCCACCTGAGCGCGACTTGCGAAGGTGTCGCACCGTGGGCCTCGGCGATGCGCACCAACTCGGGCACCTCGCTCGCTCGCCCCCGCATGATCGGCGCCCACGCCTCGAGGATGATGCCGTGATGCTGAAGGTAGGAACGCAGCTCCGGCTGGGCGAGCCGGGGATGATGCTCGACCTGGTCGACCATGGGCATCACCCCTGCCGTCTCGGCGAGCCTCTCAAGATGCGGAACGAGGCAGTTACACACCCCGATCGCCCTGACCTTCCCGTCTTCAAGGGCCCGCTCCATCGCACGCCAGGTCGCGGGAAGAGTTGCGGGCACCGGCCAGTGGACGAGATACAGGTCGACGTAGTCGACATCGAGGCGCGCGAGCGAGCGTTCGAGAGCTGCGCGTGTCTCCGCTTCGCCCTGCTCGTCGTTCCAGACCTTGGTAGCCAGGAACACGTCTTCTCGGGGGATCCCGCTCCTGTGCAACGCGCGACCGATCCCCACTTCGTTCTCGTAGAGGGACGCTGTATCGATCCTGCGGTAACCGATGTCGAGCGCGGTTCGGACCGCGTATTCGACCTCGGCGCCCTCATCGGCTTTGTACGTCCCGAGGCCCAGGACCGGCATCTCGACACCATTGCCCAGCCGGACCGTGCTCATCATGTCGAACGGCACAGGAAACCACCTCCTCGGCAAAGTATTCCCGAACCTGGCCGGAATGTGTGTGATGGACGACACGCGTGTGGCGAAGTACGCTCGTGCCTGTCGCACGCACGTCTATCGAGGAGGAACCGTGACTCACCATCGCGCTCATCGGGACGCGGCGCCCGGGACTGTCCGCTTCGCTGTCGTCACGACATCCCTCGGAGCCCTGCTCGTCGCCGCGACCGATCGCGGCGTGTGCCTGACCGCTCTCGGCACCCCCGCCGAGGAGGCACAAGCGCTTCTCGCGAAGCGATTCCCGGGGGCCTCACTTGAGCCGGCAGATCCCGGGACCCGGGAGTGGGCAGCGACTATCGCCACACATGCCGAGGGAGAGTCCGACGACACCGCCATCGCCGATATCCCGCTCGACCTCTGCGGAACGCCCTTCCAGCTCGCGGTCTGGGAGCAGCTCCGCGCCATCCCGCGTGGCTCGACGATCACCTATGGCGAGCTCGCGCGCAGAGTCGGCCGACCCAGCGCGGTGCGAGCGGTCGCACAGGCCTGCGGTGCGAACCCTGTGGGCGTGGTCGTCCCGTGTCACCGCGTGATCGGCGCCGACGGCTCGCTCACCGGTTTCGCGTCAGGCCTCGAACGCAAGCGTGTACTCCTTGAGCGCGAGGGAGCACTCTAGGCGGATCCCGCCTAACGGACTTCCGCTTGCAGATCACCGGTCGTCCAACACGCGCATGTACGCGGCATGGCAACCCATGGCCACCGATTGAGCGAGCAGATCGACCGCCTGATCCGCGGCATCGACGAACGGCCGCAGGACGAGGTCAGCTCCGGCCTGGTTCAGTCGCTCCGCATCGCGGTCCAGGTGGGCAGTGGCGGCGACCTTCCCCTCGTATCCGTGTGTCTTGAGCGCGTGGAGCAGGGCGATTTGTGTATCGAGCAGTGGTGTCGCGCTCACCATCCATAGAGCGCGCTGGAGCAGGAGTGTGCCGAGTATCTCGGGGTCTTCAGCGTCACCGTACTGCGTGAATAGTCCGTGTCCCCGGGCCCGCCGGAGCGCCGAGTGGTCGAAATCCACCCCGAGCACCTGCCGCCCACACTCGACAAGGCCCCTGCGGATGTTGGACCCGAATCGTCCCAGCCGGAAGACGACGGCGTCCACACGCACGGGTCCGCTCGTCTCCTCGGCGACTATCTCGCGAAAGGGAGTTCCCCGCTCAAAGATCCTCAGCGGGCCTTCGAGTCGGTCGTAGAGTCTGTGCGAGTACAGGATCAGATAGGTGGAAAACCCGATCGTCACGATTCCCACAACCGTGATAAGGCTCAACGTGTCCGCTCCGATGTGGCCCAGAGTGACGCCGAGAGCGGCGAGGATCAGGGAGAACTCGCTGATCTGCGCGACAGTCAGCCCGGCCAGGAAACCCGTCCTCCTTCGATACCCCATGAGCCCCATGATGAAGACGAAGAGCAGCACCGCGATACCGATACTGGCCATCACTTCGATCTGGTGGGAGGCCGACACCCAGTTCAATCCGGCGGAGCCCACGACGAGCCCGACCGCGATGAACGAGATGATCAGCGGCTGCCGGAAGGCGACTCCGATAGCCCCGATGACCGCGGCGACAGCAAAGATTGCGGCGATCCGTAGTATGCATCAACGAACTCTATCCCCACGCAGGCCCCCTGAATGCCGGAACTGGTCGTCTACCTTACCATTCCCGATACAGGCGCCGCACCGATGCACGGGATCTGCTCAGCAGACGAGCAACCTATCCACCGCCTGCGTGACATGCGGCTCGGGCTCGACGCCGGGATCCTCATGGAGCATGCGGGTCCCGGCGAGGATGATCCCGCCGATGAAGTGCACGGTCATCTCGCAATCCTCTACCGAAAACTCTCCCGAATCAGCACCGGCGCAGACGTACTCACGGATCAGCTCGGTGTAGGCATCGAGAAACGCACTCTCGCCGATCTCATAACGTTCGACAAACTCGCTCTTCCGGTTGCGACCCCACCAATCGCGGGCGAACTCGAAGATCACGCCCACGAGTCCCTGGATCTTCTCGCAATACGTCTCGCGGTCGGCAAGGAGATCGGCGATGCGAGTCCTCTCCTCGGCGGCGAGACGTTCCAGTACGTAGCGGTAGATGTCATCCTTGCTTTCGAAGTGCACGTAGATCGTCTTCTTCGAGATGCGCAGTTCTTTGGCGATCTCTTCGACGGAGGTCTTGCGAAACCCCTGGGCCTCGACACGTCGCTTGAAGCTGTCGGCGATCTGTTCCCGGGTCACTGCCATGGTGACTGCCCCTATCGAATAGTAGAAACCCGTCTCCTACCCCGGTACCGAGTATCCCGAGGATGCCCCGGGGAGTCAAACGAACCACGGCATAGCATCTCCCCGGAAAAGGGAGCGGTCCACCGCCGGGGGATGACCGGCGGTGGACCGTGGGAGAACTCAGCTCGGATACTACGTCAGAGCACGGAGGCGATGACCGCGAGGATTACAGCACCACCTGCGAGAAGCACCGTACGTCCAAGGTAGACCGCACGCTCGCTGAAACTGTCCTGGATCATCTCATTCACCTCTCTAGACACTCTACCGTTCATCCGGCTATCTATAGTGTCGGCCCGATGACTCTTTAGTTCAATCGCCGTTTGCTTGAATAACCTGTAAGATGTACTGAAATGTTAAACGTGCCCCGCATGAGAATCCTCAGAGAAGTAGCCGCGCGAGGCGGGATCGCAGCCGCGGCCGAAGCACTCTACCTCTCTCCCTCGGCGGTATCCCAGCACATGGCGACCCTCGAGAGGGAGACCGGCACGCCGCTTCTCGAGAAGGCTGGCCGGGGGGTTCGCCTCACAGTAGCCGGCGAGCACCTGGTGGCACACACAGAGCGTGTGCTCGCCGTGCTCGAGGAGGCACAGGCCGACCTTGCGGAGATCTCGGCAGGGATAGCCGGGACCCTCACCACCTGTGCGTTCCCGACTGCGGCCCGCGAACTGCTTGTCCCGGCGCTCGCCCGCTTGAGCGCACGCCATCCTCGCCTGCTGCTCCGCATGAGCGACCTCGAGCCCGAGGAGAGCATCCCACTCCTGAAGCTCGGTGAGATGGACGTGATCGTCTCTTACGGGTTCGACCGCCTGCCCGAAGCCGACGATCCGGGCATAGAGCGTCTGCTTCTCATGACCGAACCGCTCTTCATCGCCATGCCCGAGGGCCACCCGCTGGTGGTCGGCAGCGGCCCCGTGCGGGTCGCCGATCTGCGCGACGAGCAGTGGATCGTCGGGCGGGACGGATCCCCCTTCATGGACGTCATGTTGCGCGTCGGCCAGGAAGCCGGCTTCGCGGCCAGAGTCGACCTGCACTCCAACGACTATCAGGTGATCATCGCAGCGGTGCAGGCAGGTCTCGGGGTCGCGCTCGTCCCACCGCTCGCCTTCATCCGGGACAATCCGGGCGTCGTGTACCGCACCCCTGCCGACATCGAGATCAACCGGCGGATAGTCGCGGTCATCCGCCGGGGCAGCGGGAGGGCTCCGGCCATTGCCGCCGCACTCCAGGCACTGCGCGATGTCGCCTACGACGTTTCGGGCACAGGCTGATCCGACCTGCCGAGGAGATCGTCGCGCAGCACGTCGATGCGCTCCGCTTCCTCTCCCTCGGCCTCCAGCCCTGCTGCATCGAGCAGGGCTAACGCACGGTCGCGGTCGATTGACGCACGGCGCGAGTCACCGAGCGCCTCATGCGCGTCTGCCCGCGTGATGAAGACCTCGGCGAGCATCCGGCAGCGCGGCACGTCGATGCGCCCGCCCGCTGACAGGAACGTCACGAGGCCCTCGGCAGTCATCGCGTCGACGAGCGACGGGTCGGCATCGGTCAGCGCGATCACCGCATCGCGCGCCGCCTCGAGCGCGTCGTCAGGACGCTGCTCGCGCAGTGCGTGCATCATCGCGCGCAGCACCTGCCCGACCTGCGTGATCAACCGCATGATGTAGTCGCGCTCGTACACCACTCTCCTCAAGACGGATGCGGCCTTCCCCGACCAGAATAGCCGAGGAGGGCCGCTCTCACCCGATTCGATCCGGGGTCTGTTCTACTTCGATCCCGTCGACACCATGCGTGCAGCCTCCTCGAAGTCCACGAAGTAGGGCTTGTCGGGACTCTTCATAAAGTGATCCATGTCGAACTCGAAAACGCCACGCTTGCCACGGTCGGCGTGCAGGGCAACGATCAGGCGGTCTGTCATCATCGCGTCGTCATCGAGCATCACCACCACATCGGCACGCTCGCCGGCAACAACAGGCTCGGTGCCGACCATCATGTAGTCGTTCGCGCGCCCTGAGCGCACGTCCAGGTGGTGAGCGACACCGCGAGCACCGCGATCAGTGCCACGATGGCTATCGTTCCAAACCTCCTCATGGGAAGCGTCCTTTCTGTAGTGTTCGCCTATTCGGCCTTGCGCATACTCGGCTTGAAACGCTTGAGCAACAGCGAGCTGGAGACGACGCTCACGCTTGAGAGCGCCATCGCCGCGCCGGCAAGCTCGGGCCGAAGGAAGCCAAGGGCCGCGATCGGGATACCGAGCGAGTTATAGCCGAGCGCCCACACGAAGTTCCACCGGATCCGGCGGATCGTCGCACGGGAGAGCTCGATGGCGGTGACCACGTCACGCAGGTCGTCCTTCATGAGCACGATCCCGCCGGTCTCCATCGCCACATCGGTGCCTGCGCCCATCGCGATGCCGATGTCGGCCTGCGCGAGCGCGGGGGTGTCGTTGATGCCGTCGCCGACCATCGCGACCGAAATGCCGCGCGCCTGGAGCTTGGCGACTTCGGCGGCCTTGTGCTCGGGGAGCACCTCGGCCAGTACGTGTGCCGGATCGATCCCGGCCTGGGCTGCGATAGCCTCGGCGGTACGACGGTTGTCGCCGGTGATCATGTAGACCTCGACGCCCATCTTGCCGAGACGCTCGACCGCCTCGCGGGAGTTCTCCTTCAGCGTGTCGGCCACGGCGATGAGGCCCGCAGGTGCACCATCGATCGCGGTGAGCATGACCGTCTTGCCCTCGCCCTCGAGCTGCTCGATGCGAGCGGCCCACTGCGAGATCTCGATGCCTTCGCGCGCCATGAGTTTGCGGTTACCGAGGACCACCCTGCGACCCTCGACATCGCCTTCGACGCCGTGTCCGGGAACGGCAGTAAAGCCGCTAACGTCCGGAAGCGCGACACCCGTCTCCTTCGCGTGGTTGACGATGGCCTCTGCAAGGGGGTGCTCGCTCGAACGCTCAAGCGCGGCCGCGAGACGGAAGAACTCGTCACGCGTGGCAGCGCCGTCTTCGGCGAACAGCTCGTACTCGGTCACCACGGGCTTGCCGTGGGTGAGAGTACCGGTCTTGTCGAAGACGATGGCCTTGGTCTTGTGCGTGGTCTCCAGCGCCTCACCGCTCTTGATGAGCACGCCGTTCTCCGCACCCTTGCCCGTGCCGACCATGATCGCAGTGGGAGTCGCAAGGCCGAGCGCGCACGGGCATGCGATGACGAGCACCGCGGTACCGACGAGCAGGGCCTTCACGAACGGAGTGAACTCACCGATAGCGCCCGGGAACAGCGTCGGGCCGAGGAAGAGCCACACCGCGAACGTCACAATAGCGAGCACGACGACCGCGGGCACGAAGTACGAGCTGATGTAGTCGGCGAACCTCTGAATAGGCGCCTTGGAACCCTGTGCGTCTTCGACCAGCCTGACGATCTGGGCCAGCGCGGTGTCCTTGCCGACCTTGGTCGCACGGAACCTGAACGAGCCGAGCTTGTTGATGGTTGCACCGATGACGATGTCGCCCGCGTGCTTCTCCACCGGGATCGACTCACCGGTCAGCATCGACTCGTCCACCGAGGAACTGCCCTCGACAACCACGCCGTCGACCGGAACCTTGTCTCCGGGTCGCACCACGACGATGTCGCCCGCTACGACCTGCTCGACCGGGATGTCGATCTCTTCGCCTCCATGGACGACCCGTGCGGTCTTCGCAGCAAGGCCCATAAGTTTCTTAATCGCATCACCGGTCTTGCCCTTGGCACGAGCTTCAAGAAGCTTGCCGAGGATAACGAAGGTGATGAGCATCGCGGCGACCTCGTAGAACACGGGCTCTTCGACAAGCCAGAAAGTAGCAGTGAGGCTGTAGAAGTACGCCGCCGAGGTGCCGATGGCAATCAGGGTGTCCATGTTTCCCATGCGCTGTTTGATCGCGTGCCAGAAACCACGGTAGAACTGGGCTCCCGCGATGAACTGCACCGGCGTCGCCAGGATAAGACCCATGTACTTCATGACCATGTGCGGATCCCACGCGCCACCGACGGTATTTGCCAGCCACGTGGCGAGGACGACAGGGATGACGTCCATGAACGGTGGCACCATCGTGAAGATGAATGCGGGAACGGCCAGGCTGGCACTGAAGATCAGCAGGTTGCGCTGGTGGCGCGTGTGCTTAGCCTGGGCTTCCTTCTGGAGATCCCGGGAGCTGTCGCCCCCGGCCCCCTCAGTGGAGGTGAGCACGATCGCACCGTAGCCTGCCGCCTTCACGACGCCGATGAGACCATCGACGCTGACGACTGCCGGGTCGAAGTCGACCGCAACACTCTCGGCGGCGAGGTTGACGCTCGCCTTCACGATCCCGGGCTTGGCGCCAAGCACCTTCTCGATCACCATTGCGCACGAGGCGCATGTCATCCCCGTGACCCCGAAGGTCGCCTCGGCAATCCGGGAGCCTCCGGGCTCTTTATTGAGAAGAGTCTCTGTCATCTCTGCCACCTACTCCACGACGATGGTACCGAAGACCATCTCCATGCCGCAGGAGAACCCGTACTCGCCGGGCTCAAGTGCGGGCAGAGTGACCGTCTTGGGACCTGTCGTGAGGTCCTCATAGAAGCCGAGGTCACGTGACATGACCTGCGCCATGCAACCGTAGCCCTCGGAGAAGGTGATCTCGATCGGGACACCGGCCCGTGCGCGGATCACGTTCGGGTCGTATCCTGCACTCGTATCGACCGAGATGCGCTGCACGTCACCTTCGACGGTCGTGGCACCCTCGATCGGCTCGCCCGAACCGCCGCCGCCGCATCCGCCGCCATTGCCGCCACTGCTGCCGCCGCAGCCGCTTCCGGCTCCAGCAGCTCCCACAGGCGCGAAGGCCGCGGGGCCCGCATCCGGGGAGAGGTCGAACCCTGCGCCGTTCTTGGCGACGGCGAATCCGTAGCTCATGAAGAACGCGACCGCGATCAACGCGGCTACAAGAACGTAGCGGACTGTAGTCGTATCCTTGCCCGCCGTACGTGTCGTCATTGACATCGTTCGTCTCCTGTTCTCGCCCCTCCACACGGAAGGGAGCAGTCATCTATGTATTCTCTACGATCCGAGCTGTCCGCCGAGGGTGAGCCCGGCGATGATCGCCGCCGCCAGGAACGCGGCGACTATCAGTATCTCTTGTCGTGTGAAGCCCAGGATGGTCGGCCCAGGCTCTGCGGCGCCCTTCTTGGCGCCTCCCTTCCCGACCGAACCGCTCCCGGACACACAGGCTGTTCTCTTCGGTGTCGTCCTCCAAAGTACGAAGATGATCCCCGCGATGGCGAGTCCACCAAGAAGCGGCAGCAGCGAGCCACCTGCCGCGTCGCCCGCTCCGCCGACCTGCAGCGTGCCGGACATCATGCCCATCTGACAGGTCAAATTGTAACTACCCGCCGGTGTAGGCGGTATCTCGACCACAGTCGTGTCAAAGGGTGTGAGTGACTGCAGAACCCCGATCTGCGGGATCCAGAGCTGGTCCGAACAAACGTTACTCTCCTGACGGTCGACGATGAGACGCACCGGCTGGTCCGCCGGGATCGCGACCACGTTAGGAACGAAGCGGACGTTAGAGATTGTGAGCGAAACCTCGACTGCGCCGTCCGCCCCGACTTCGAACTCGCCGGGGAGGTCTGCGGTCGGTGCACCTACGGCCGCCTGCTTGATCGACTGAGCCGTGACCGGCGAGCCGAGCATCATCGCACCGCGATCGAGCATCACCAGTCCGAGCACCATGATGATGACAGCAGCTGCAACCATCATCCGGTCCCTGAACTTCGCGCTGAGCATGCCGGAGACAGTACCGAAGGCGAGCATGAGCGGTGCGGTGCCCAGACCGAACCCGAGCATCACTGTCGCACCCTGGACCGGCGAGCCTGCGCCTGCAGCAGCGAGTTGCGCTGCCTGCAGCGGTCCACACGGCATGAGGCCGGTGAGCAGGCCGAAGATGAGCGGGGTCGCCAGAGACGACTTACCCTGCTCGGCGTCCTCGTTGGCCTTCCGCCTCGTCCGGGAGAGTGCCTTCATAAGGAACGCGGGCGGCTTGAGCGTGAGATGCCTGAGCCACGGCACCCGACCGGTCATGTTGATTCCCATGAGCACCATGAAGGTGCCCGCAGCGACCATGACCCAGCCCCGGATACCGCCGATATCGAGCGCCGCACCGATAGCCCCGAGGGCCAGGCCGACGACCATATAACTGAAGATCTTCGCGCTCTGATACGCGAGGTGCGGCGTCATCCGCTGCGCTGCCGACCCGTCCTTGGCACCCTTTACCGCATAGGACAAAACGAGCATCCCGCACATCGACACACAGTGGACACTGGTGACGATCCCCACGCCGAGCCACGGAAGGAAGAGGTCCAATTTGTTGACTCCTCGCATGTGTGGACACGGTTACTGCGTCGCCCGCTATCTGCGGACGACTCGCGAGGAGCATCTCAGACGCGTATTCGGACCCCGAGAGGATCGTACTCAGGCGTTTGAGGGGACTCGACCAGCACCGGCGTGGACACCTGCGTAGCCACGGGAGCGGGAGTCTCAGAAAGCGTGGTGACTGCGATGACCGGTGCAGTCGGAGCGGGAACGCCGTCCGGGCGGTCATCGACCATCATGAAGTCTTCACAACCGTGGTCGGCCTCGCAACCCTGACAGCCATGCTCGGCCATCGTCACGAGCCCATTGAACGCGCCACAGCCGGGCATCGTACATGCGGGTGCCACGACGAACAGCATCGCGCCGATAAGGATCAGCGGAGCGTAGGTCATAAGTATGGCACTGCGATGGAACAAGGCTGGCCTCCGGAAACGGCAGTACATCAGGCGCAATCCCGCAAATTGTATGCCATGAAACGGATACGGGAGAGTCGGTCGGTACTGGATCGAGAAGGTACTCCTCGGCGAGGCGATCTACGACAGAGAGGAAGCGGCCGTGCACGCCGAGAGAATCGAACCAGGACCCGGTCAAGAGTCGGTCTGGGACTACCCGCGCCCACCACGGGTCAAGGCAACCGGCGACCACCTCAGGGTGGTGCTCGCGGGTAAGGTCGTAGCTGAGAGCACACGGGCGATCCGGGTACTCAAGACCAGTCACCCCCCGACCTACTACCTACCCGCCGAGGATGTTCGCCTCGACCTCCTCGATGCCAGTGAGAAGACATCATCGTGCGGGTTCAAGGGGCGCGCGGAGTACTACTGCGTCGAAGTCGGCGAGGTGGTGAAGCGCAGTTCCGCGTGGTCCTGCCCCGACCCTGCTCCCGCATACACAGCGATCGCGGGACACGTGGCTTTCTATCCCGGAGCTATGGACGAGTGCACTGTCGACGGCGTACACGTCACCCCCCAGGGGGGAGACTTCTGCGGGGGCTGGATCACGCCCGAGATCGTGGGTCCGTTCAAGGGGGCTCCGGATACGCGCGGTTGGTGAACGCAGGAGGAAGGGCCGCCCGTAGGCGACCCTTCCATTGTTCGCTCGGTCTTTCATTGTCATCTCGCTACTGTGCGTTCCGTGTCATACCGACTACCGGCCAAGCCTGCGGAGTGCGGTCCCTGCCAGAGCCGCGAGCGCGGATCCAAGCAGAAGGGTCGCGGGTCCACCGGTGAAGGGAAGGAACTCCTCCATCTCGGCCTTCTCTACCAACTCTTCCTCAGTTTCCGTGAAGGGCAGGAACGGCTCTTCCTCGGTCACAGGAGGCTCCTCACCTGGGGGCTCCTCACCCGGAGGCTCCTCGCCCGGGGGCTCCTCACCCGGGGGCTCCTCACCTGGGGGCTCCTCACCCGGGGGCTCTTCACCTGGGGGCTCCTCGCCTGGCTGGTTAACTGCGATGTGGCTCAGCAGCAGCATCGGGTTCTGCGGTGCCGACACGTAGTTCAGCGTCGCCTGACCGCCGAGAAGCACGTCGTGAGTTGGCGTACCCACGTAGAAGTGGATCGTGCCACCACCACTCTGCGAGCCGGTGGCGGTCTTCACGCCGGCACTCGCGAAGGTCACGCTCAGCTGCATGTCAGTTGGCAACTCCCAGTTGCCCGGGAGAACGAAGTGCCACACAACGGCGTCTGTCAGACCGCCAGTATCCGAGTTAGGAACCAGATCGGCGCTGTTCGTGTTCTCATGCGGACCATGTAGGCTGATTGGAGAAACAGCGTACAGTGGGGCCGCCATCATCATCCATACTGCAAGCGCGAGGCTGACAAGTGCGAGCCTCGTCATGCGCGAAGCCGTAGCTGCGCGCAGATTCATCGAGGTCTTCATCACTGTTCGCCTCCCCTCTTACTAGTAATTTGTGTGCATATTCTACGTTCATCATTCCCGTACTTCGTTGCCTATAACACTATCGCTTCGTTCATGCTAAGTATCGCGCAGTGAGCCGCCCCTCTTGAGGAACCTTCGGCTGTTAGAGCTCGCGCTCCAGCTCGTTCGCGAGTTGCTCGAGGAAGAGGCCCACGTCGGTCACGATCCCGATTGTCTGCCATGAACCGCGATCGGCGAGCTTAGTGACCACCGCCGGGTTGATGTCCACACAGACAGTCTGGGTGGACGCGGGGAGCATGTTGCCGGTCGCGATCGAGTGGAGCATCGTCGAAAGCATGAGGCACGCACCCGCGCCGCGGCAGTACGGCCTCATCGCACCCTGCGCTTCGATCGCGTCGGTGATCACGTCAGGCAACGGTCCGTCATCGCGGATCGAGCCTGCCAGCACGAACGGGGTCCCCGTCTCGACGAGCGTGTGCATCAGCCCGCTCGTGAGTACGCCCTGCTCGACGGCCGCCGGGATAGAGCCACATCGCCGGATCGTGTTGATCGCACGGAGGTGATGCTCGTGACCGCCGACCGCGAGCGTTCCATCGGTGAGCGACACGCCCAGCGACGTCCCGAACAGCGCAGATTCGATATCGTGCACTGCCACCGCGTTGCCCCCGAACAGCACGCTCACATATCCGGCGCGGACGAGCCGCGCGATTTCATCACCCGCACCCGTGTGCACCACCGCCGGCCCGACGACCGCGATCGTCTCCTTCCCGGCATCGCGCACCCCCCGAAGTATCCGCGCGACCTCGGCCACGACCTGCGCCTTCGGTTTCTCTGAGGAGACCGCCGAGGACATGAACTCGAACGCCTGCTTGTCTCGCGGACGCTCCTGCGGCTTGACGCGCAGTCCCTGGTGGCCGACCACGTAAAGCTCGCCGGCCCGGGCATCGGCCATCGGCACCGTGCTCGCTCGGGCCGCATCCGGTTCGACCCGCACTCCGAGATCCATCTCGGTCCCGTCCACAGCGATCCAGCGCCCCGCAAGTCGCACTGCCGTCTCGAGATTGGTCGTCGAGTAGAAGCCCTCCGGGAAGACGCCGTCTGCGAGAGCCGGCTCCAGCACTGCGTCGGCCGGATCGACCGGCACGGCGCCGTGCTCCATCACCGCGGTCATCAGCTCATCGAGATGGGTTTCGTCCCGCCCGCGAATCCGCAGAACGGCTTGCGAAGCGTCCTCGTTGGTGCGGCCCACGTCAAACGAGAGTGTCTCGAACTCGCCGCCGAGCGAGACCACGTCATCCATGATCGCCGACATGATGCCGGAGTCGATGAGATGGCCCTCGATACGGATGTCCTCGTACGATCCGTCCGGCATCGCGTGTACTCCTTTCGTGAGCAGTCGAGCGCTACGTCTCGGCCACGACGCCACCGAGATGGGCGGCCTAACCCGCTGCAGCGGTCAGTACCTTCAGTCCGCGGTCGCCCGCGGTCGACGCCCACTCGTGCACACGGCCGGGGTTACGGTGCGCGCTTGCCCCCTGCCTCACGCGGGCGGGTCGGTGTGTCCAGCGATTGTAGCGGAGTCCCGGCACCTACGGCACGGGCGCCCGCTCCGCGTCTTCAGTTGCTGCCACCGCGGCGACCCCGGCAGTGGCGCACCCCGTCTTCCCGTGAAACATCTCGAGTTCCTCCGCGGGCAAAGCTTCACGCGCCTGGTCGCGCAGGTTGTTCACGCCGACGAAGAACTGCCGCATCATCGCCACCAGCAGATAGCGCCCTTTGAGTGTGAGCGTGAGCCGCTCGGTGTCATCGATGTCGAAAGCCCCCGCCATCCGCATGAACGCCATCTCGGTCGGCAGTCCCCGATCGATGCTGACGCCGAAGTCCCGCCTAAACGCCGCCGTGTCGAGGGACATCCCGAACAGCGACATCAAGAACCGGTAGCGCATCCGGTTCTTCTTATCGAACGAGCGATGCGCCGTCACTCCGGTGAGCCCGTCGTCCACCCGCTGCGCGTATTCGCCGAGGGAGAAGGTGTTGACGTAGAGCGCTCCATCGAGGAAGGAGAAGGCTCCTGACCCGATCCCCACGTAGTCCTCGTAGTCGACGATGTACTCGTCGATCATCCCGCCGCCCGTCCGCGAGAACGTCCACGAGCTCGCGGGCTCGAAGGTATCGGCGAGGGCTTCGGCGAGCAACATGTAGTATCGGTGCTCCCGCGAGTAGGAGACCTTGCCGACGGTGCGCGCCAGCGACTCTTCGACGACGGGCGATGCCATGAGCGGATAGAAAGTCGTCTGGTTCGTGCGGCTTGCCTTGAGCATCTCGACGTCGCGAAGGAGCATCTCCTCGGTCTGTGAGGGGAAGTTGAAGATCATGTCCACGTTAAGCGAGTGGAACCGGCCCTCGATCGACCGGATGCGCTCCAGTATCTCCTCGCCAGAACCGTACTTGTCGTATCGCTCCATCTGCCGGAGCAGCGTGTTGTCGAAGGACTGCACGCCGACACTCAACCGGTCGACACGCCCCTCGAGCGGCTCGAGGATCCGGTCGATAAGGTGGTCCGGGTTGGTCTCGCTGGACACCTCGCGGATCGAGAAGAGTTCGCGGGCGAGATCGATCGTCTCGCACAGCTCCTCGATGATGACGGTCGGTGTGCCTCCGCCCACGTACATCGACGTGCAGTCGAAACCCTGGTCGGCGACGTAGCGCATCTCCTCGCGTAGCCGCCTGAAGTACGCGACGGTGCGCTCTTCCTCGAAGGGAAAGCGATTGAACGAGCAGTAGGGGCACAGGCGCGTACAGAACGGCACATGCACGTAGAGTAGGTACTCTCGGCCGGCGATCGGGCCGGGCAGGCGCGCCTCGGAGTATGGCGCGAGCCTGAGCAGCCGGTCGTTCGTCTTGCGCATCATGGCACTCAGCACGCGTTCGGCAAGCACACTACACCTTCCAGGCTGCGCGGCCACGCTGGGCCTTGGCGCCGATATCGGAGCGGTAGAACATCCCGTCGAAGGAGATTCGCGCGACAGCCTCGTACGCCCGTTCCCTCGCCGAAGAGAAGTCGGGGCCGAGTGCGGTCACGTTGAGAACACGCCCGCCCGCCGTGAGCAGGGTGTCGTCGGCGGTACGGCGGGTGCCTGCATGGTAGACGGTCACGCCCGGCAGTTCCTCGGCCGAGGCGACCCCCTCTATGGGCATGTCAACGTCGTAGCCACCCGGATACCCCCCGCTTGCGAGCACGACCGAGACCGCCCACTCGTCGCTCCACTCGAGCTCGACATCGGACAGCCGACCCTCGGCGGTCGCCAGCAGGACCTCGGCGAGGTCGGTCTTAAGTCGGGGCAAGATGACCTGCGTCTCGGGATCACCGAAACGCGCGTTGAACTCGAGCACCTTGGGCCCCTCTGCGGTCAGGATGAAGCCGCCGTAGAGGACGCCGCGGTACTCGATGCCCTCCTCGGCCATGCCCTCGACGGCGGTTTGCATCATGGCGACCATCGCCTCGTGCTCGGCAGCCGTCACGATGGGCACGGGCGAGTACACGCCCATACCACCGGTGTTGGGCCCTTGATCGTCCTCGAAGGCGCGCTTGTGGTCCTGTGCCGGAGCCATGGGGAGCACCGTGTGACCGTCGGTGAAGACGAGCAGCGAGCACTCGGGGCCGGACAGGTACTCCTCGATGAGCACGGTCTGGCCCGCCTCGCCGAAGCGGCCCGCGAAGCACTCGCGTACCGCCTCGCGTGCGGGAACAAGATCCATCGCGACGGTCACGCCCTTACCCGCTGCAAGCCCATCGGCCTTGACGACCACCGGCGCACCGACCTCCTCGAGATAGGCGAGGGCCGGCTCGAGGGCTGCAAACGAACGCGACTCCCCGGCCGAGATGCCGTGACGGCGCATCAGCGCCTTCGCGAACTCCTTCGAGCCCTCGACGACCGCTCCGTCGGCACCGGGCCCGAACGCGGCGATTCCCGCCTTGCGGACCGCATCGGCCACGCCCGCGACCAGTGGCGCTTCGGGGCCGATTACTACAAGGTCGGCGGCGTGCTCGCGCGCGAACGCGGCGACAGCGGCGCCATCCTCGGCGGGAAGAGAGACGTTCTCGGCGATCGCGGCAGTACCGCCGTTGCCGGGAGCGGCGAAGACGTGCGTGACGTTCGGGGAGGCGGCAAGCGATACGACGATCGCGTGCTCGCGTCCGCCTCCTCCGATGACGAGGATACGCATAGGGGCTCAGCTCCTTCACTACTCCGCGCGCCGGACACACCCGTCGCGCCTGCTCGATTGTAGCGGAGCACACCCGGCGATGCAGGTCGTGCGGGACATACGATATCAAGTTCAAGTCGCAGTGTGCGCGTGATTTGCGGCGCTGAACGGGAATCACTGTGAGTACGGAACCGACTTCGAACGGAGGGCATGAGTGGATGCTGCGGACAAGGTCCTCAAGGCAATGCGTGACGCCGGTGAGCCGCTGAACGCCGGCAAGGTCGCCGAACTGTCCGGTCTCGATCGCAAAGAGGTCGACGGAGCGATGGCCGAACTGAAGAAGACGGAGCGCATCGTCTCCCCTAAGCGCTGCTACTGGGAGCCCAAGGCGTAGACACGACCGTCTACGACGCGTGGCTCAGGGGCCGGAGGGTGCCGCAGGGATGCGGCGCCCTCTGCCTTTCCGGCACAGATAGCGCTTGACCCTCACGTTACGTGAGGGCTTATGCTCTGGTGCGGAGGTAAAGCGATGACATACACGGTGGGCGACGTGGCGAGGTTCGCACACGTCAGCATACGCACCCTGCATCACTACGGCGAGACGCCGACCCGCGCTTCACGAAGACCTACGAGAAGATCCGTACCGGCATGGTACTCGACGTCAAACTCGCCGAGGGGCTCGAAACCGAGCGTGCGACAGAGCGCGTTGGACGCGACGTTACCAGCTGCAGGGAACGCGTAGACGTAGCGATGCGTCGAAGCCAAGGTAGCGCTCGTGCCGCGCACGTATCGCCTCAGGCGACTCGGCGCCCCCGATGTGCGCAGTCATCGCCGGGTCGCCGAGGAGCCGCTCGAGCAGCCACAGATCTTCGGCCCTTCAAGGCCGAAGGGCTACGTCCGACCCGCGCGGGACGATAAGCTCGCGCAAAGACACTTGCTTGCGCGCCTCGTTCCTCCATTCCGTACCGACCTCCACGAATCCGTGCCGGGCGTGGAAGCGGTCGGAGGGGGCATTGAGCGGCTCGATGTCCACCTCGCACACGAGGCGGGGTATGCCGTGCGCCCCGGCGTACCTGAAGACATCTCGGTAGAGCGCTCCTCCGAGGCCGTCGCCGTGGCACTTCCGATCCACGATCACGCGGTCGATGTAGAGGAACTCGGTGTAGCGTTCGGCGAACCAGCGATAGTTCGGGCTTTCGTACTCTGTGCCCTGGCCTAGCGCGAGCAGGAATGCGCTCATCTGACCGCCCTCGTCGACGACCCGGTGGTACGAAGCCCGTGCGTGCAGGCCGGTCAGGCGCTCGATGTCCAGCGGGCTCGTAACGTGCTTCCACTCCGCATTGAGGCGCAGGATCGCGGCGAAGTCATGCTCCTCGGCGTCACGAATCAGCATTCGGCCCCCTGATCGGGACCGCTGTACCCGTCACTACGATCCCGCCCGCGGCCGGTATCTCGACGGTAAGCCGACTCGGACGTCCGATCGCCTCACCCTGACGGATGCGGTTGGCGGCAGGCACCTCGACAGGTCCGGCCTCCCAAAGATAGCCGCCCAGAGCAGCAGCGGCCGCGCCAGTCGCCGGGCCCTCGACCACACCTCCGACCGGGAACGGGTTGCGTGAGTGGAACCGGTTCTGGCGTTCACGCCATACGAGCTGGAGCGTGGTCAGTCCCCCGCACTGCATAAGGTCTTTGAGGAGCGCGCCCGGCACGTCTGCCCGCAGGCACTTCCTCATCTCTGGCTCCGGACCGTCCATCACAGCGCCCTCCCTCGTGCCGTCACCAGAATTCTGGCGCCTCAAACGTCACCGGTACTCCTGCAGCATCGAGATACCCGTACAGATGCTCGTCTCTCACGAGCACCATCCGTTCGTGCGGGATGAACGCCGCGACCCATCTGTTCTCCCTCGGCGGATAGAGCACCAGGCTGTCACCCCACTCCTCGAACTCGTCTGCGTGGGCGCGAAGCAGGTCAAGCATCTCGCCGGACAGCCGGAGACGAGCACTGCAAGGCGGCTCAACATCGCCAGGATACGTGGTCACCCGTTCAAGGTGCTGTGGGGTTTCCGAATGCGTGAACGGATCGGGGAATCCTGCACCTTCCTCATCAGGATAGAGGCACAGAACGATGTCGTGGCTCTGGCGCTCGCCGAGAAGCTCAATGACTTCCAGCCAGTCGTCTCCATCGGCGTCCTTTAAGTGAAGCACGGTCCTCCCTTGTGAAGCCACGGTGCGTACAGCGTCCGTTACTCTCGCCAGTACTCCGGTCTGTCGAGCGAATCTGCGCAGAGCACCCGACCGTGAAGCGAACCGATCAGCCCGGGCACAAGTTCTCGAACCATCCACGCCTCTTCATGCTCGGGGGGGATCGGGTAGGGAGGTGCAAATCCCTGGGGTTCCGCGGGCACGAACCCGTGACGGGGGTAGTAGTCGGGATGGCCGCCCACGAACACGAGATCCACTCTCGACTCGGTCAGAATTCGAAGCCCTTCCTCGATGAGCAGACCGCCTACGCCCCGCCCCTGAGCGTCAGGCACGACGGCCAAGGGCGCCAATATCGTGACAGACGCCGAGCGGGACGCTCCCTCAAGTCGCGCAGCAGTGAACAAGATGTGCCCGACGGGCCGTTCGCCATCTCGCGCAAGCAGCGATTCGTACGGCTCGGCGCTCGTGTCCATCAGAAGGCTGCGCACGAGTTCCGCTTCGTCGTCCCGCCCGAACGCGGCGCGCTCAACGAACAGCACATCTTCCAGGTCGGAGATCGAAGCCCGTACGATTCTCATACCACGTCCCTTCGGCAGCCCGATACGGTCGACCTCGCGGTGCATGGACAGCACGCGCTGCCTCTCAGGATACGACAGTCGCGTTCTCGTCACGTACCCTAGAGGCCTCGAACGCGTACGCGGGTCGACCGGTGGGTAGATAGAAGCCGATACCGACCAAAGGAGACCCGGATGCCCCAGTACGGAGTCATTGTCTACTCATCGGCTCCCGCTGACCCACTCGCACTCGATCCCGATCATCTTGAAGCTCTTGAGCGCTACCCGGCCCTGGCCAAGGAACTGGGCGGCAAGGTTCTGGGCGGTTCCTACTTCCCGAGTCACCGGGGATTCGCATTCGAGCCGAGTACGACAGCGACCTCGATCCGCGGCGATGCCGCCGGCACCGGTCCGTTCGTCGACTCAGACCTGGTGGCAGCCGGGTTCTACGTGTTGTCAGCGCCCGACATGGACGTGGCGGTAAGTATCGCCGCGCTGCACCCCGCGACCCGCGACGGCGGAGTCGAAGTGAGGCCGCTTTTCACCCCGGCGGGCGGATGAATCACGAACTAACCGCTTGCAGTACGAAGAGCGGATCCGATCGTCAACGGCATCGCGGCACCGTGGCGCGTTCGCTTCTCAGCCGCCGGCCCGAACCGTGATATCTTGATGTGAGTGGAACACGCCGATGATCACGATGAGGTCAGGGTCACGGCGGTAGATGAGACGATAGGGCTCCACGAGTACCTCGCGGACCTCCGGACGGCCGGGCTCGGGCATCATCCGGCCCATTTCCGGGAACGTCGACAGCGACCCGGCCCTGTCGACCACCTCATCAAACCATCGCAACGCGGCCGAGGGACGTTCTGCAGAGATGTAGGTGAACGCGTCCGCAACCTGCTCCCGAGCCAGGGGCGCCCAGATCACCCTCATCCAAGGAGCCGCTCTCGAAGCTCAGTGACCACCTGCTCGTGAGGGATACCTTCGCCCCTGGCAATCTGGCCCTCAGCTATGTGCAAGTCGCGCAGTAGCTCCATCTCATCGAGAAGCCGCTCATAGACGTCGACATCCATCACGACCGCTGTGCCGCGTCCGTGCTGCGTGAGGATGACAGGCCGCCTGTTGGCGTGCATGCGCGTGAGCATCGCCGAGGTGTTGGCGCGGAACTCAGTGACGGGCAGCACGTCGGTCGAAGGTCGAATGCTGGACATGAAAGCCTCCATAGGTCGTCGAGCGTACATTCTAGCGTACGTCAACAGGGCTGTCACGAAGACGCCATGATTCGGTCCAACGTCTTAGAAATGAGCGGCGGCCAAGCGCCTCTCTTCCGCCGTCTACCTGACGCCGTCCGCTCGATTTCTTTGTTCGAAGTCGCAACATGCGACGGCGAAACCGAACCGGACTTCAGCTACCATGAACGCTTACACGACGAGCCGATGGGAGCCAGACCATGCACGAGCCGATGCGACGCAAACGACAGCTGCTCTCAAACGAAGAGACCGTTGCGATTCTCGACGCCGCGACCGCCGGCGTGCTGGCCATCACGGGTGAGGACGGCTATCCGTACGCAGTACCGCTGAGCTTCGCCTACGAGAACGGAAGCCTGTTCTTCCACTCATCGAAGGCCGGACACAAGCTCGACGCCATCGCGCACTCCGACAAGGCATCGTTTTGCGTCATCGCCGACGACAACGTCATCCAGAAGACATTCACGACCCACTTCCGCAGTGCCATCGCCTTCGGGCGCATCAGCGTGCTGACCGACGACGAGCGCAAGCGTCACGCGCTCAGACTGCTCGCCGAGAAATACTCACCTGACTACCTTGACGCCGCTGACGCCGAGATCGATGGCGGCTGGAATCGCACTTGCGCACTTGAGCTGACAATCGAGGAGATGACTGGCAAGGCCGCCATCGAGATCATCAAGGAGCGAGACGGGCAAGCCCAAGTGGCCGAGTAGAGCGACGCGACGAGTTCCCGTCCGTCGCTTGGATGTGCCCAACGTGTTAGGCATGAGCGGCGTGCCATGCGCTTTCAGGTCGATTCTACCTCGCGCCGTCCGCTCGATGTCTTTGCCGGGCACTCACAACACCTTGCTACGGAACTCCACTCCATCAAGTCCATCGAAGTGGGCATCCTGCGTCCACAGCATCGCGCCCTCCGCGCGTGCCGTCGCCAAGATGATGGAGTCAGCCATCGCGAGACCGGACTCCAGTGAGAGCGTCGCCGCTGCAAGGGCGAGTGCAGGCGTGAGGTCGACGACTCCCCCCTGCATCATCAGGGCGATGGCGTCGAGTGCCGTAGTCTCATCAGAAATCTGATGTGTGCGCTTGAACACTTCGAAGAGCGTCAGCGACGGGACGACGAGGTCATCAGGACTCTCGATGGCACCGGCAAACTCCTTCGCGTTCGGGCCGTCACCAAAGTACTCGAGCCATGCCGAGGAGTCGACGACGTTCACACGCGGTCCTCACGGTCACGCTCGATACTGGTGTCCAGGCCCCTGAGCATTCCGCGGAGGGCGGCTGCGGGCCGGAGTGGGATGAGTTCGATTCGATTGCCGTATGCGATGGCCTGCACCTTTTGCCCGGGCACGAGGTTGAGCTGGTCGCGAACCTCCTTGGGAATCACGACCTGAAACTTGGGAGAGATGGTTACAGCGGTCATGGGGCGCCTCCTTAGTGGCGTACGCATAGTCTATCGATACTAGTAGCGTATGACAACAGGAGGAATCAAGGCTCGACATGACCGAATGATGTGTCCAACGTGTTTGGCTTAACCTGCGGCGCGGTCGAGCGACCTCACTGCCAAGGATACCCGTCCAGGGCCGCGCTGTCTGGTTGACGCGCGGGTTAGCGATCAGCTCGGAGCCGACGCTGCCACCGTTCCGGATTCTGCCGCATATGCAGGACCGCAATCACCCGGATGGATGTGTCGTCAACTACGAAGAACACTGCGAATGGAAACCGACGGAGGAGTGCGCGGCGTGCGCGCCCGCGAACCTCTGGGAACCGTGACGGGTTGCGGACGATTTCCGCGAGACACGCATCCGCGACTCGAGTGAAATCCCAGCCGAGCCCATGTGACTGCCGCTCATACCACACGGCAGCGTCGGTGATGTCTCGTTCGGCCTCGGGCCGAACGACGAGCTCGCGACTCACGAGCAGTCCCGAAGGCGCTCCTCGATCCGCAACCGGACCTCAGGCCAGGGACTGCCAGGATGCGGGTCACGCTCAAGTGATTCGAGCCTGCGATCTATCTCGTCACGCTGGGCCTCACTGAGGGGTACGTCCGCTGCCGAAGCCGCGATGCTGTCCCACAGATCCTCGACGAGCTGAATGCGCTCGGAGACCGACATAGAATCGAAGTTGAAGGCTGCGTTGCTCATATGAAGAGTTTGCCCACTTCGAACGACTTTGGCAACGGGTCAGGGACGGACGCTGTATCGCTAACGTGTGGCGAATGACCCGCAAACCGCGGCTCCGTACGCTTCCGAACTCAGACTAACTCACAGCCGCGGTTTGTCGGCGTCGATGCGAATGTTAGAGCCACACGGCTGCTACGGACGGTCACCCCAGTATCGGGGGCGCCTTCTGTGATGCGCGATGGCCGAGACGTGGACGGTGGTGTCATCGAACCAGTACATGATCGAGTACGGGAATCGGTTGACGACGCGCTTGCGCGTCTCGCCCAACTCGATCGGGAAGGCCGCTGGCTTGTCAGTCACGGCAATGAGCGCCGTTCCGACGGCGTCGAGGAACTCGGTACCCAACCCAGGCCGCTCAAGGTCATAGAAATCCGCCGCCTCGTTCAGTTCGAGGGATGCGGTAGGCTCGAACGCCACCTCATGACTCATGCGCGAGCTGCCCGCGCTCTGGCGAAGACCTCATCCATCGGAATCGGGACCACGTTGCCGGCCTGGACTTCGACGCGACGGCGCTCGGCTTCTTCAAGCCAGAGGCGCTCGACTTCCGACTCAGGCAGGTCATCGAGGCTCTCGAGCAGTTCGCGGGCTAGATCGGCACGGCTCGAGGAATCGAGCCGCAGTGCCTCACGCTTCAGTTCGTCGATGGTCACGATGCTTCACCTCGCAACGGAACGGTGTACGCAACCATTATACCGCCGATGGCTGACACCGAGACCTAAGTGTTGGCTCGAACGTGTGTGGCGTGTGTGGCATGACCCGCAAACCGCGGCCCGATCACGCCCCGGCTCAGACTACCTCACTGCCGCGGTTTGTCGGCGTCGATGCCATTGTTCGACACCGCTCAGCTGCGGCTATACGGGACGACGACATCCTTGATCATGGGAAAGTGCCGCTTGTTGAATGTCACCAGCGCCGCACCTGAGGACTCGGCTGACGTCGCCACGATTGCGTCGGCGAGTCCGGTGCCGTGAGCTGGCTGGTAGCGCTGTCGGCATGCACCACCGAGACGGGCGAGCGCCCGGTCGAATGGGATGACCTCGAATGCGTCGAGGAACCGCTCGAGTGCCGCTTCCTCATCGATACCCTTCACGCCCGAGTAGAGCTCCGCCACGGTGATGGCTGAGACGTAGAGGTCACCTTCAAGGGACTCGGCATACCGAATCGCCCTATCGCGACCGCGCAGGTACTCGATGATCACGTCGGTGTCGAGAAGGAAGCGCTTCGCCGTCACGAGCGGTCAGCCCCAGCTTCCAGCCGGTCCCATTCGCCCCTCAGTGCGTCTACGTCGGGCAGATCCTGACGGTCTCTCCACAGTCCCCTCGCGCTGCGAATCAGATCGAGCCGACTCGCGGAGCTCTCCCGGTCGATGAGCCGGTCTACTGCGGTGCGGATCACTTCGCTCTGGGTCTTCCCCAGGCGCCGCGCGATTGACTTGACCGCCGTCCATTCGCGATCAGTGAGGTAGATCTGGGTTCGCCGCATGGTGCACCTCCGTCGTATGTACATCGTGGCTATACATCACAATCCCGGTTGTGCCCATCTTCCCCGTGTGTCGAACGTGTCAGGCAAACACCATGCGAGCTACTCAGCTTCAGTACTATCCGCCGGCCACGTCATGTACAGGATTGTGCCACGCCCCTGGGACTTTCCACGATACATCAGGTCATCTGCGATCCTCACGGCCAGATCCACATCCGCTGGCGGCTCCACAAACGTGACCGCGCCGAACGTTGCACCGACTCCCCAACGCTCGCCTGTCTCACGCCCGAGTGACTCAGCAATACGTGCGAGCGTCGTATGCGCCCCGTCAGCTCCCGTTGCGGTCAACAAGAGACCGAATTCGTCTCCGCCGAGTCGAGCGACAAGGTCGATCGTACGAAGATCACGACTGATCGTCTCCGCAACCACTCGAAGGAGCGTGTCTCCTTCCGAGTGACCGAAAGCGTCATTGACCTGCTTGAAGCGATCGAGATCCGCGTAGGCAATGGTGAATGGCCGTCCGTCTCTCTTAGACTGGGCGATTGCCTGCTCAACACGTTCTGCGAAGACACGCCCGTTGGCGATGCCGGTCAACGAGTCCTTGCGCGATAATTCGCGCTCACGCGCGTGAGCTACCCTCGCGATGTGAACCAACTCGTTGATGGCCAGGAAGAACATGAGCCGCACAGCGCTATTCCAGACAGGAATCCATGCGGCGGAATACACTCGTTCGACCACCTCCAAGTAGCCCCAGACTGCCGCCCCGGCAAGCGCCGTCACGCGTCCTGTGGTCCGCGAGATGAAGACGCCAGCGAACAGAACCGGAATGAGGTAGAACACCGAGAAGCTGAGTTCCCCGCCGGTCAGTTCATCCAGGAGAGCCACCAGCCACAGGAGCAGGAGGCAGGCAGCGGCTCTGGCCCACAGCGGTGCCAAAGCCACACGCCTGGCGACGGAGACTGCATCACGCTCGCTAGGGGTCCCAACCGGTGACTCGCAATCACTTGGCCCCCGGGTAGCGACCTCTGACAAAGCGGACCCTCCTTCGCCGACACTCTGCTGTTGTGCCGAACATGTGAGGCTCCACCTGCGAGCGAAGCGAGTCAGGTGGAAGCCTTTGTTAATCCGCGCGGATTCAGATACTAACCTCGATTCTCCACGAAGCAATCGAGTTTTCTGCTTGAAATAGGTGACGGTGACC